>CAMVNR010000005.1 GCA_947168905.1 uncultured Lachnospiraceae bacterium | reverse complement strand
GTCATAATCACGGATGGAATGCTTGCATTCCAGACTGATTATTGACGATTTTATCTCCGGAGGTCTAGAGGCGAAGCCTCTCTGACCTCCGACATGAGAAATGCGGAGCATTTCTCATGGGGTGCTGAATAGTTACTGAATGTTATAGAACTGTCGGACTTCCCCTGTGACCGGAGCGTAAACCAGCCATTTCCTGAAAAAGGGAACCCTCAGGTTAAGCGCTGCCGGACAGGATGAGCGGGAATAATCAGAAATCCTCCAGGATAACAGTTTTGCAGTTATCCTGGAGGATATTCGGTTTTGTAATTATCCTGGAGGATATTCGGTTTTGCGGCTGTGTCTGTCAGAAAATCAGGCTTTCACAAACCGGAACACGTTCCACGAAACCGGTTTCAGCTCCGCTTTCACGCTCATGCCGCTGCAGACGGTGCCGGCTGCGGGAGCCGGAGCAACGTGCGCATAGTCTTCTTCGCTGACAGAGTCGTCGACATACATCTCGCTGTGGCCTTCGAAACGGAAGCCCGTAAGGCCGGTCACATCGAGCGTGAAGTCGGCAGTGTCTTCCCAGTCGCGGTTGATGACGAAGACGGTCAGCTCGCCGGTTTCCTGATCGTAAGCCGCCGCGGTGTCGATATAGTCGACCTGGTCCTGCTCATGGTACTTGTGGGTGTCGTCCAGCGCGAAGCTCGGCAGATCGTACTTCTCGCATTCGACGGAGGTGCGGAGCGAGACGCCGTGGCCGTACTTCATGAGGTCTGCATACGGATAGTACGCGGGGATCGTGAAGCAGTGGTCGTGGTCGCAGGCCGCCGCAACGCCGAGGCCGGAGGTCATGCAGCCGATCTTGATGCGGTCCGCGTGGCGGAGCATTTCGAGGATCACTGCGGCATTTCCGAGAGACATCAACATCGGGTTCATCGGCGGGAAGGAACGGTCGGGCATGTTGTCCGGATCGTGGCGGACGTAGCCGCGCTTCGGGTCGAAGGTGTAATGTGTGCCCGGCTCCAGGTAGACTTCGCGGCCGAAATGGATTTCGCCCTTCGGCTGAGGGAAGACGCCATATTCGTCAAGGGAGAGCTTCATGACCTTCGGGGAGCGCATCAGCTGCTGGACGTAGTCGCAGAGGCCGATCTCCGTGCGGATGTAGTCCTCGAAGTAGCGGGATGCCGCCATGAACTGCGCGTAGTTTCCGATTTCAGCGGACTGGTAATGATGCATGGAAATGTAATCGACGGCATTGTAGCACTCCTTCAGGACCTGCAGGTCCCAGTCCGGATAGTGCATCAGGTCGGGGGAGCTGGAGACGCAGACCGCGGTCTCGATGCTGCCGTCCACCCATTTCATGGCCTTGGAGGTTTCATTTGCGAGAACGCCGTAGGCCTTGGGATCCTTTTCCCAGGACGCAACCTGCCAGGGTCCGTCCATTTCGTTGCCGAGGTACCAGACCTTGACACCGTAGGGCTTTTCGTGGCCGTATTTTTTACGAAGCTCCGACCAGTAGGTGCCGCCTTCGTGATTGGTGTATTCGACATTGTAGATCGCATCATTGATATCGCCGGTGCCGAGGTTGATTGTATACATCGGCTCAATGCCGGTTTTTTCCGCCCACTGCAGATACTCGTCGTGACCGACGTCGTTCGGAATATACTGATGCCATGCGAGATCCAGGTGCTCTTTACGCTGCTCCTTCGGGCCGATAGAATCCTTCCAGTCCCAGCCGGAGACAAAGTTGCCGCCCGGGAGACGCACCGACGGGACATCGGTTTTCTTCAGCGCTTCGATCCAGTCTTTTCTGAAACCCTGTTCATCGGCTGTCGGATGCTTCGGATTGTACATGTTGCCGTAGACAATGGACCCGATCGGCTCCATAAAGGCGCCGTAGAGTCTTTTGGAAATACTTCCGATCTTAAAATCAGGGTTGACGGAAACTCTTGCTTTCTTTGACATGATGACTTCCCCTCCTTAGGATAAACGATCAAGTAACTTTCACCATCGGCGCACAGGCGGATTCTCCTCCGGGCACCTGAACATAATATGTTTTTTTCAGCTGATATGGTCGATCATGAAATGTTTGAAAGCCGAATCCTCATGCTCCGGGAATGCGCCGCGCATATCGAAAATCATGCTTTCATCGTGCGCGCTGTCATAGGCGCCCCACTCGGGGAGCGTAAGACCGTCGGAACCTAAGCCGTTCGGATCGCCCGTTTTAATGAAATTGACCCAGTAATCCGCCATCTGGCGCGCCAGGTCGTAATGCCTTCCGGTGAAGGGCCGCCAGCACTTCTGAAGGTTGTCGAAGAAGAACCAGAGATCCACCGAATGGAAATTGCCCGGATGATCCCAGCCCGGAATGTCTTCGTTGAAGCAGTAATAATAATTCTTTGCTGTCCGGCCGTTTTCAGCGCCTTCCCGGAACATGTGCTTTAAGCCGCACTCGATGATGCTCAGAAGCCCGTAGCTGCCGTCCGGTCCGCGCTGGTGTGCTTCGGCAAATGCGAGGAACCGGTCTGCATCCTCCCCGAAGCAGTCCTTTGCTTTTTCAAGGAATTCCGCTTCCGAATCCGCGGTGATGCGGGCCTTGAATTCATCCATCGTATTGCCTGCCATGACGGGGATGTCGAGGCCTTTGCCGTCGGCGAAGAGCCGGTAGGTATCGTCGGTATTGAAGATTCCGTCGACGCAGGGACCGAGCGCCATCGCGCCTTTCCTAAATTCCTCATAAGCATCCCGGAGCGTGACAGCGTCAATCGCCCGTGCTTCTTCGAGCGTCTTCACACCGAGGAATTCAAAGAAGTCCTCGCCGATCTTTTCCACATCCGCGAGCAGCCTGCCGTTTCCGGCAAAGGGCGATTTGTAGGGATCGCGGAATACGCCGCTGATCGGGGTCGCGCGTTTGATGAGGCCTTCATTCTCTTTGCAGGTGATCTGGTACATGACGGAGCCGCCGCCCGCGGACTGTCCGCCGATTGTGATCTCCTCCGGGTCGCCGCCGAAGCCCGCGATGTTCCTTTTTACCCACCGAAGGCCGGCCTGCTGGTCGAGAAGGCCGAAATTCGCCGGCTCTTCCGGCTGTGCGGCGGTAAGCGCGGGGTGCGCGAGGAATCCGAAGGCGCCGACGCGGTAGTTGACGGATACCACGACGATTCCGCGCTTCGCAAGCGCCTCGCCGTCAAATTCCATCTCCGCCGTATAACCGACCTGGTAGCCGCCGCCGAAGAACCAGACGAGGACCGGCAGCTTTTCATCCGGGGAAACCGCCGGTGTCCAGATATTCAGGTACAGGCAGTCCTCGCTCATCGGAATGTCGGAATTCACATGCCATTCGCGGGTATAGATGTTTTCTTTATTGCCGCCGGGAATTTCCTGCATGGAAATCGGGGCGAATTCGAAGCAGCAGCGTTCGCCTTCCCAGTTTTTGGCGGGCTGCGGCGCGCGCCATCTTAATTCCCCGACGGGCGGCGCGGCGAAGGGAACGCCCCTGTAAACCGTAATCCGGGCATTTCCGCCCTGGATACCGCGTACGACACCGTTTTCCGTAATTGCTTTTCTGATCATGATGCCCTCCTTTTTTAACAGGCGGTTCTGCCTTCATTCTATCGCATAAACCGCCTGAAAAATACTGTATTTGCAAATCTGTCCCGGTTCCCGTAAGGATACTCAGCCTTTGACGCCGCCTAAGGTAATGCCTTTGACGAAGGCCTTCTGGGCGAACGGATAGGCGATGAGCATCGGCAGGATGCCAAGGACCGCCATCGACATTCGGACAGCGACCGTGGGGATGGAAGCGAGGCCGATATCCGCGTTTGCGACGTTCTGGGAGTTCGCGGACAGGTACTGGATATTCTGCACCATACGGTTCAGCAGGTTCTGGATCGAATACAGGTCCGTCCGCTTTGTAATGTAAACATAGCCGTTCTGCCAGTCGTTCCAGTAGCCGATGCCGGCGAATAGTCCGATCGTCGTGATGATCGGCTTCGCAAGCGGGATCGCAATCGTATAGAACACCTTGAATTCACTCGCACCGTCGATCCGCGCCGCTTCCATGATCTCGTCCGGAATCGAAGCGACGAAATAGGACTTCATCAGCATGATGTACATGCCGTTTGTGACAAGTCCGGGAAGCAGGAGAGCGAAGAAGGTGTTTTTGATGCCGATGATATTGACGTAGTTCATGTAGGTCGGCACAAGGCCGCCGTTGAACAGCATGGTGAAGAATACGTAGAAATTCATGAACCCGCGGCCGAGCACGTATCTTTTTGAAAGAGCGTAGGCCATCGGTGTTGTGATCGTCAGGGAAAGCAGCACGCCCGAAACCGTCAGGATGACGGAGATCAGATAGGCTTTCGGAACGGCGGGACCGGTTTTGAACACGTATTCGTAAGCATACAGGCTGAATTTTTTGGGAATGAATTTGTAGCCTTCCTTAATCAGCGTCGCGTCGTCCGTAACCGATGACATCACCAGGAGGATCATCGGGAGGAGTGCGTTAATTGCAAGGATCGCGAGGATAATATGACTGAATACCTGGAAGATTTTTTCCTGTTTTGTAAACATGTTTATTTCCCCCTTTCCCGCTCAGAATAATGCGCTGTCCGCGTCAATCCTGCGGACGATCAGGTTTGCCGAGAGGATCAGGACAAATCCGACAAAGGACTGATACAGGCCGGCAGCAGCGGAAAGCGCGGGCTTGCCGTTCTGGATGAGGCCGCGGTACACATAGGTGTCGATGGTATTTGTGACAGGATACAGCGCGCCCTGGTTCTGCGGCACCTGATAGAAAAGACCGAAGTCCGAATAGAAAATGCGGCCGATCGCCAGAAGCGTCATCATGATGATCGTCGGCTTCAGGAGCGGCAGGGTGATTCTGGTGATCTGCTTGATCTTTCCGGCGCCGTCAATTGCCGCCGCCTCATAGAAGGTCCGGTCGATGCCGAGGATCGAGGAAAGATAGATGATGCAGTTATACCCGATAACCTTCCAGCAGCTGACGAGGACCAGGATGAACGGCCAGTATTTTTTCTCGGAATACCATGCGATCGGATCCTTTCCCAGAGGCTTCAGAATGGTGTTGTTCAGGAAGCCGTTTTCTGTGGAAAGGAAAGCGAAAACGAGATAACTGACAATAACCATCGAGATCATGTACGGCAGCAGGATCAGTGACTGATATACGCTTTTGAACCTGCTGCGCATTTCGGAAAGCAGGATTGCCACAAAGATTGCAAGGATCGTGTTGATAATGATAAACGCGAAATTGTAAAGAAGCGTGTTCCGCGTGATGGTGAAGGCTTCTCCCGTGGCAAACAGATATTTGAAATTCTTGAGTCCGTACCAGTCAGATCCGTAAATGCCTTTCTTGGCATTGAAGTTCTTGAATGCCAGAACCAGTCCTGGAAGCGGCATATAGTTGTTGATAAACAGATAAACAGCGGCCGGAAGCGCCATAATATAGAACGGAATGCTTTTGACGAACTTCTTCCCGATATTCTTATTCTTGGCATTCGGCCAGGTCTGGATTGTACGTGCCATGGTAAGTTCTCCTGTCTTAAAAAGGAAGAAGCCGGTAAATACCGGCTTCTTCATAAACGGATCGCTGTGGCTTATTGAGCCGCAAACCAGGCGTCAAGCTGACGCTGCTTTTCAGCGATGTACTCGTCAAGACCGGCTGCTTTCAGCTTTTCATTGAACTCAGCGGTTCCTTTTTCGGGATCAAGGAAACCATACAGCAGCTGGTTCGCATACTCATCATAAGCGCTCTGCAGTGCGGCGTATTCAGCTGTAAATTCGGTGTTGTCGAAGGTGAAGCCCATTGCCAGGGACTTGGGCGCACTGTTGTTGAATTCCATGGTCTTCTGGCCAAGATCCAGCGGATCGCCGACCCAGCAGGGGGTCAGGTACTGGTTGGGAAGCTCCCAGTTCATGGTGTGGTACCATTCGGCGTTCTGAGCGTCAACACCCTCCGGGAAGGTGATATGACCGTCATCGGTAAATACATAGTCGATTCCTTCCTGGCCCCAGACAAGCAGGGTGGAAAGCTCGGGATCCGTATAAAGCTCGTTCATGACCTGCATTGCGGCGATCGGATCCGGAGAGGCCTGATTCAGGCAGGTGATGACGTTGCTGACGCCCGAGGACTTAACGATGGGCTGGCCGAGAATAAACACGATCATCTCTCTGCCGCACTCGCCGGAGATCTGCGACTTGTAGCCGGGCTTTGCCTGTGAAAGCATTGCCATATACTGTCCGGATTTGCACTTCGCGGAAATGGAGGTGGTATCGGTAAGAGCGTCTGCGGACATGAAGCCCTTATTCTGGTTCCAGTCATACATACGCTTTACCATGGTCATCCATTCATCGGATTCGAAGAGGTTGACAACGGTCTTGTCCTTTGTGGGATCAAGCAGCACGCCGAACCAGTCATTGCCGATATTGTCGACGATGGAGCCCTGGCCGAACTGGTTGCCGCCGACAGCGAATACATACTTGTCGGGGAATTTCTCGTGCAGCTGGGTGAAGATCTTCTCAATTTCGTCCCAGGTGGTCGGAACTTCCTGGTTCTCGTTTTCATGATACTCGTAGCCGATGGCATCGAGGTATTCCTTGCCGATCATCATGGCGCCGCAGTTGATGGCGATATCCTTCATCGGCGGAATGCCGGTCAGCTTGCCGTCGAATTTGCAGGCATCGCGGTATTCTTCGGAAATCAGCTCGCAGATGCCGGGACCGTAGGTCTCGATCAGGTTGTCTTCTTCCATATCATAGCAGAAGCCGTTGTTGACGCAGCTGGTATAGCCGAGGGCGTTGCCGCCGAACCAGTCGACCTGCTCGTCGTTGTTGGTCAGGTTCAGCTGGATGTTCTGACGGTAGGAAGCAAAGTCGAGAACCATCAGTTCAATTTCGAGGCAGAGTTTTTCACGAAGGATTTTATTCATCTCTTCCTGAATCCTCTCTGTGCCTGCCGGCTTTCCGATCCAGGTGTAGATCGCATAGACGACTTTCTGGTACTCGCCGGTTTTCTCGTACTCCTCGCGACGTTTTGCGATAGCCTCTTCATAGGGTGAGAGTTCGCCTTCCGGAGCGGGCTCGTCGCCCTTCTCATCCGTATCGGCTTTCTCGGTTTCGGTGTCCTTTGCGGGCTCGTCTTTCTTGGTCTCCTCCTTTTGAGTATCGGCCTTGGTGTCGTCAGGCTTAGGAGTGTTAGTGCAGCCGACAAGGGCAAACACCATTGCAAATACAAGAAGAAGGGCCAACAGTTTCTTCACATTCTTCATCTTGGATACATCCTCCTTTTTTAATTTCAAAACGCTTTTACGTCCTGTTCTGGCAGAAGTGAATAAAATACTTGTCATTTCTGCCGCTTCTTAGTATAATATATACAATACAAACATAGCTGGTAAAATGCAGATCTCTTATGTTCTTTTGCAAAATTCTTTGGTAATACCGCTGTTTATGGTGGGATAACAGGGGTGGAATATGAGCAGAATTCACAAAACAGCAGGATATTCACGGCAGGAACGGCGGCATTCGCTGCTTGAACGCTTTACGCTTCATTTCATTACGGTCACACTGGCTTTCAGCCTGCTTCTTGCCGCCGCTTTTGCGAGCCTTTTTTTCAGTTTCCGGAAAACCTTTTACCAGACTGTTCAGGATTCCCTCCGTTTCTATGATAAAAGGATTTCCGGCGAACTCGATTCGGAGCTGTCATCCCTGATCGAAAGCTGCTCCAGCGATCCGGAAATCATCCGGCTGAGGACGGCAAAGGACCGCAATGAAGAGACGAAAGCCGTGACGCGGATCCGGAACATGCTTTCCGCCCGGATCACCCTGCATTCCGTGATACAGGGCCTTTATCTGTACTATCCCGAAAAAGAGCTGTTCCTGCCGATCTATAATTCCGGCGGCTACAATTTGATGAAAGGCTATCTGTTCCCGGAATTCATCCGGGACTACCTGGAAAAGCATATTCAGGACGGCGGCACTCCGGTCAATATCCCGGGGAACTGGTTCCTTGCGCATTCCGAAAACCGTATCAGCCTGATGCGTGTCTTTCACTACAATTCGATCTACGGCGGCGCCTGGATCGACCTTGACGAGCTGCCGGGCTTTTCGGAGTTTTCCGGGACGGAAGCGATCCAGCTGATTACAGACCGGGAGGGGCATGTCCTTTATGCCAGCAGCTCCCTTGCCGAACAGGGCTATTCCGGCGATTACGGGACAGCGCTGAAGCTTCCGCTGGAAAAATCCCTGGAAGGTCCGGTGGCCGTACGGATTCCGGGCGTCGGCAGGAGGCTTGTCGTATCGTCGGAGCAGAGCTTTTCGGATTATTACTTCACCGTGCTCCTGCCGCAGCGGCAGCTTTTCTGGAATATGAGACATCTTCTTTTCCTGATGGCGCTGCTGATTCTGTGGGGGATTTTTTTCTTCGTTATTTTCAGCCGGATGGGCAGAAATATCATCGCGATTCCGATCGAGTCCCTGATGGTTGTAACGGAAGACATCCATAAGGGCAACTTCGAAAGCCGGGTGGAGCCGCCGAACAACTACACGGAAACGGTCCGGATTATCGACGCATTCAATAAACTGATTTCGGAGATCAGGGATCTTCGGATCGGCATCTATGAGAAACAGCTGCAGGCGCGCGAATTTGAGCTGAAGGCGCTGAAGAACCAGGTCGCGCCGCATTTTCTGATCAATTGCCTGAATACGATTTTCATGTCGGCGCAGAATCCGGCCCGCGCGGAAATAACGAACCAGATCATCACAACCCTTTCCTCGCACTTAAGGTATACACTTTCCGACCGGAGCGTCGTCCCGCTGTCGGAGGAACTTGAGTACCTGCAGAACTATATCCTGCTGACACAGTCCCGCTATCCGGAGACGCTTTCCTTCGAACTGCAGGCCGGAGACGAGGTCATGGAAGCCTCGGTATTCCCGCTGATCCTGCTGACGCTTACGGAGAACTCGGTGAAGACGGGACTGATCATGGGCGATCCTTTCCTGATCCGGGTGCAGGCGGAGATTTTTTACCGGAAGGAAAAGCCTTTCCTCAGACTGGTCCATACAGATTCCGGGACCGGTCTTTCAGAGGAAAAACTGGAAAAGTACAATCATATTTTCGAACATCCGGAGGTGACGGAAAAAGGAACCGGCATCGGCCTTTATAATATGGCGATGCGGCTGAAGCTTCTGGTCGGCGACCGGGCGGAGCTGACATTCAGGAATGAAGAGGGAATGGGGCTCTCCGTGGAGATGGTTTTCCCGTATCATAAATATGCGGAAACGCAGGAACAGGCGCCGGCTGTGAAGGGGCAGGATGGAGGGATACGATGAATCTGCTGATTGTTGACGATGAGTACTTCATTGTGCAGGGGCTCGTAGAAATGATTGATAAAGAGTCCCTGGGTATCGACCGGATTTTCACGGCCTACAGCGCGAAAAACGGCAGGCAGATCATAGAGCGGGAGGAGGTGGACCTTCTGCTGGTCGATGTGGAAATGCCGCAGGAAACAGGCCTTGAAATGCTTGAAAGGCTGCGGCTTGACGGGATCCGGCTGACGACGATCATTCTGTCCGGGCATCAGCGCTTCGACTATGCACAGGAAGCGATCCGTTATCACTGCTTCAATTATCTCTTAAAGCCGATCGGAAAGCAGGCGCTGAATTACGAGCTTTCGCACGCGGTGAATTTTGTCCGTTCCAAGCTGGAAGGGCCGAAGCACAGTCCGGAGGACGATATGAACCCGAAGGAAAGCGCCTTTGTCACCTCGGTCAGGCGCTACATCCTCGACCATCTGTCCGATCCCGATTTGTGCCGGCTGGAAATTGCCGATGCGATGCACCTGAATCCGGACTACCTTTCCTACAACTTCCACAAGGAGTTTGGGAATACGCTGACCGCTTATATCACATCGGTCCGGATGGACCAGGCGAAATATTATCTGAAGAACACGACCATTCCGATCAATCAGATTGCAGAAAAGGTCGGGATTCCGAATTTGTCGTATTTTTACAGGCAGTTTAAGAAAGCGGTCGGAACGACGCCGCAGCTGTACCGGGGCTGAGAGCGGATTTCATCCGGGTCAAGACAGAAGGAAAGCCTCCTTTTCTCCGCACAGGAAGAAGGAGGCTTTCACTTTGGAAAAGTCATCCGGCCGGGCAAAACCGGCTGCCTGCCTTGATTGTTTCCAGAGGTTCAGTCCGCGAAGGAGCGGCCGGCTTTCTGCCTGAGGATGGTCGCCGGGCAGCGGTCCTTCGCGAAGGGGCCGTACTGGCAGCGCGGGCAGTTCCGGCACCGGACATAGTCCGAACCGGAAAGTACCGCCTCCGGGAAGCAGGGATCCGCCAGGACCGCGCGGGCAAGATCCACCAGATCCACAAGACCCTTGTCCAGGAATGCGTGCACCTGTTCCGGCGTGAAAATGTTGTGCACACAGGACACGGGAACCCGCCCGCCGAAAATCTCATGGAAGCGGACGCCGAGCGCATTGACCTTCGTGAAATTCTCTCCCGGATGAAGGACGCTGTCTTCCGGTTCGTTGATGCCGGAGGAAACCTGCAGAAGGTCGCAGCCGGCCTTCAGATACTCCTCGGCGACAGCCGCGCAGGAAGCAAGGTCCGGATCCGCGCCGACGGTACGGACAGAAATCAGGAAATCGCTGCCGCATTCATTTCGGATTCCGCGGATAATCTCGGAGGCGAAGCGGGCGCGGTTTTCATCACTGCCGCCGTATTCGTCTGTGCGCAGATTGGTCGTTTTGCAGACAAACTGATTAATCAGGTAGCTGTGGCAGCCGTGAAGCTGAACGCCGTCGTAACCGGCCTTTTTCGCGCGTACAGCGGCTGAGATGAAGGCCTGCTGCATCGCGTGGATTTCGTCAATGCTCATTTCACGCGAGACGCCGGAGCGAGTCGGGACTGAAGAAGGACCTTTGGCTTCTCCGATGGCGGGGTTGGTCACATTGCCTGTGTGGTTCAGCTGGATCAGGCTGACGACGCCAAGTTCCCGGCAGGCGTCGGTGACCAGGCGGTGCTTGTCGATCTGTCCGTCCTCCCACAGGCCGATGTGTCCGTCGGTGAAGCGCCCGTCCGGCGTGACAGCCGTAGCTTCCACGCATAACAGGCCGATCCCATGCTTCGCGCGTTCGATATAATGTGCGACATGGCGGTCGCTTAACTTGCCGTCCGGACCTGCCCAGCCGAATTTAACGGTCGGAGCCATGGTCAGCCGGTTTTTGAGCTGATGACCTTTGATGGTCAGGGTGTCAGATACACTTGGCATAGATTTGTCCTCGTTTCGATAGCTTGTTGTCTCCTATTGTAGCACAGAAAACGGCGGAATAGAAGCGGAAAATCGGACGGATTATGAGGGCATGCGGATTCATTGCAGAATCTTCTTGTCCTTCGGAACCGGATCAGTTATAATTATCTGTGTAAAACCCCGGATGCAAATATCCGCCGGACGGATCCGGCAGACGATTTCGTACCGGATTCTGCCCCCCGCCCGGCATCCCGGCCGCTGCAGGATGGGAAAGAAGTATACATCGTTTTCAGGAAAGGAAAAAGTCATGCGGAATAAATCCGTACGTGATATGCGGCTGTGGGAAAGACAGCAGTTTTCGCTGGAATCGAAGGTTTTCCGGCAGGCTGTTGTCGGCGCTGCGCTTCTTGGCGTGATAGCGCTTCTTGCGGCCGTCAGCCTGAATATTGTTTCATTTGTGCGCCAGGAGATCCGGACATCGATCGGCATGGCCAGGAGCACAGCCGCGCTCGCAGAAGCGGAGGTGGATATGGCCGGGATGGCAAAAAAAGTCCGGGAGGCCTATGATTCCCTGAGTGAAGAAATGCGGCAGGACCGGTCCTCTGCGGCCTACAGGGCGCAGTTTTCCCATGTACGCTATTCGCAGGACTATGTGATCCTTCAGCGTATTCTCAGTGCGGCGTACAGTGCGGATGAAGTTGATGATATCTATATCGGCTATTATGACGAGAAAACCCATGCGCTGGTCTTTATCGGTGTCCCCGAAGAGGACGTGAGCGCGGGCTATTTTACGGGCGGCTGGGAGAGAGTCTCCCGGAACGAAATTCATAAATTCAATCATTGGGACGGCGAAGGCGCGCTGTATCATATCAGCAGGACAAAACCCTACGGTTTCCTGTGCACCAGCGGAGTTCCGATTTATGACAGCGAAGGGAATATTGCGTGCTTTGCCCTGGCGGATGTGACTTTCATGGACCTCATTCACGGCGTCCGGGATTATGTCGTCCAGTATACCATCGCGCTCTATGTCGTTGTGTGCTTCGTCGGATTTCTGACTTCCTTCCGCATGCGGAAAATGACTGTCGAGCCGATCAATGAGATCGCCGAGGCGGCAGAGAAGTACGCGAGGGACCGTCTGAACGGAATCTCGGGGACGGAGCATTTTTCAAGCCTTGAGATCCATACAAAGGACGAGGTGGAAAACCTTGCGCTTGTCATGAGCGATATGGAGGAAGCGCTCTCGGAGTACGAGGAGGATCTGACCAGAATCACGGCGGAAAAGGAGAGAATCAGTACGGAGCTGATGCTGGCGAAAAGAATCCAGGCCAACATGCTGCCGAGTGTTTTTCCTGCGTTCCCCGAGCGTGGGGAATTCGATATTTACGCCTCAATGGATCCTGCGAAGGAGGTCGGCGGCGATTTCTATGACTTTTTCCTGACGGACGATGATCATCTGGCCATGGTTATCGCGGATGTTTCTGGAAAAGGGGTTCCGGCGGCGCTTTTCATGATGGCTTCGAAGATTGTCATTTCCAACTACGCGATGCTCGGAAATTCCCCGAAGGAAGTGCTCAGGATGGCCAACGAGACGATCTGCAAGAGTAACCGCGAGGAAATGTTTGTGACGGTCTGGATGGGCATTCTGGAGATTTCGACAGGAAAGGTGACGGCCGCGAATGCCGGTCATGAGAATCCTGTCTTAAGCGACGAAAACGGTCATTTTGAGATGATGAAGGACAAGCACGGACTTGTCATCGGCTTCATGAGCGGCGTGCGCTACAAAGAATACGAGTTTACAATGAAGCCCGGTTCGCGCCTGTTCCTCTATACCGACGGCGTGCCGGAGGCTACGTCGGCCGAAGAGGAGCTTTTCGGAAATGAACGCATGATGGCGGCTGTCCGGGCGGCAGCGGCGGTTCCGCTCCCCGCATTTTTAGGGAAAATCCGGGAAAGCGTGGATGCCTTTGTCAAGGATGCGCCGCAGTTTGACGATCTGACCATGATGGCGCTGGAATACAGAGGCCAGGAAATACAGGGAAAAGGAGAAGCAGAAAATGAACATTCAGAAAACGGTTGAAGGCAAGGCAGTGACACTCGTCCCGAAAGGACGGATTGACACGCTGACTGCGCCGGATTTCAGACAGGCGGTCGCAGAAAGCATCGAGGGCATGGACGCGCTCGTTATTGACTGCAGCGAACTGAAATATATTTCGTCCGCTGGCCTCAGGGTGCTGATGTCTGCCCATAAGTCGATGCTTCAGAAAGACGGGATGAAGATTGTGAATGTACGCCCGATGATCCTGGAGGTTTTTGAGGCGACCGGCCTTGACGAAGTGTTCGATATTGAGTAAGAGGGATTTAAGAAATACAGGGATCGGTATGAAGTACCTATGAGGGCAGTGCAATGCAGTATGAGCATGCAAAAAAATGTATTCGGAAGCTGTACGCGGCAGAGATCCTTCTGATTATTTCTTCGCTGACCGTTGTTTTTTCCGGTCTTCTTTCGCTGATGATCGACGCGGCGGAGCGTCTTTCTTCCGAAAATCCGGAGGTTCTGGGCTACCAGTTCCTGGCGGGGGCTGTGTACGTTGGCGGCCTCGTTTTGATGACCGGCAGCTTCGCCGGAGAGATTATCGCTTCCGTACTGGCAATTTCAGGGCTGAACCATGGCAGAAAGGATGAAAAACAGTTCCGTACGGCGATGATTTTTGTCATTCTGAATCTGATTATTTCAGGGATCGGGACCGGCTTTTTCATTTTTTCCGAGAAGGGAAGTACGGGAGAGTATCTCGCCAGAATCCCGGCGACTGCTGCCGAAATCCTGGGAATTCTCTTCGCCGTAAACGGGATTACGTCCCTTGCGGAAAAAATCGGAGACAAAAGATCCAGTGAAAGGGGACGGGAGCTGTACCGGATTCTTTCGGCGATACTCGGGCTATCGGGGCTTCTGAGGGCTGCTCCGGTGCTGTATCTGGATTCAGAGAACTTTTCTTCCGCAGACGGGGCCTACAGTGTTGCTTACGGTATCGTATCTCTGGCGGCCTATGTGATCTATATGCTGTATCTGAGGCATGGCCTGAAAATGCTGACGAATCATAACAACTGAAAAATCCCGGCCTCACTGCAAAAAGTGCAGCGGGCCGGGATTTTCGTATCCTTTTTTCTTCCTGTCAGCGGATGACGGAAATCCTTGTCGTGCCGTCAGAAGAACTGCAGATGATACGGGAAATCTTTTCGGAGCGAAGATGCGGAAAGTCGAGGACCGTATAGAAGAGTCCGTCAGCAAAGGTCATTTCCAGTATTCCGCGGTCATAGACAAACAGGGCGGACGAGATTTCCTCCTGCCCGTAGGCGCGGATATATTCGCCGGTGCTCTGGGAAGATGCAAAGAGCTGTCCCGATTCCTCACGAAGGAGAAGGCACTCATCGCCGGAGGTATTGATGAAGCGGAGGCTGAGGCCCTTTTGGAGCGCGGTGTGAATGCTGAGCGCGCCGTCTTCTGGCAGGAGGGCTTCTTCGCCCGATAATTTCAGCGCTTCTTCTGCGTGAAGGACCTCCGACGGAAGTGACCTGCATAGCATCGGTCCCGCCGGGGTTTTTTGAAGCGAAAGCTCCCAGGGCAGGCTCATAGCGCCGGTATAGACGTCGAGGATGGTCTTCGTCCGCAGCCAGGAAATACTGATCACCCGCCCTTTCGGATCCCCTGAGAAGGTCTGGGCAGCATAGGGGAGCGGGCCGATCGAGCTCCTCTTCCTGTGTCCGGTTTCCCGGAAGGTAAATCCGTCAAATTCACCGAGATAATAGGAGCCGTCGGCAGCCCAGAAGACCCAGGGACGCTCCGGAAGAAGCGTACCGGATTCATCATAGAGCGGAAGCCGGAAGAGGTCGGGACATTCGAAGCCGCCTTCAAGCTTTACAGTGGAAGCCAGTTCAAAAAAGCCAAGATCCTCCGACCGGTAAATCCCGAAAATATCCTGTGTGAGCCATAATACAATGATGTATGCCCGGCTCTCTTCATGGTAGAAAATCTTCGGATCACGGTTGTCCGGCGCATAGGGCTTCAGGATTTCCCTGCCGGTCTTGATAAGCGTATTTCCGCCGTCCGTGCTTTTCGCGAGCCGGATCGTGAAATGCGGCCGGTAGCCGCCCGGTGCGGTTCCTTCTGCGGAAGGATCCCTCCCGGCAGCGGTATAGGGGAAACAGAGAACGGCGTCTTCTTCCCCGGCATCTCCCGGACGGGACAGAATGCCCGAACCGGAAAACATGAGACCGGTCTCATCCGGAAGCATCACCGTTCCGACATCTTCCCAGTGGAGGAGGTCCCGCGACCTCGCGTGCCCCCAGGAAAGATCTCCCCAGTAAAGCGCGTTCGGATTGCTCTGGTAATACAGTTCGTAGATCCCGTCGTGCCAGACAAGACCGTTGGGGTCGTTCATCCAGCCGTAGGAAGGGGTAAAGTGGATGATCGGGCGGCAGTCGTTCGGGTTCATTGCTTCTCCTTCTGATTCTGTGATTGAGTGCTGTTCTTTTTGAATCATCTGAGGTGATTATAACATGAAATGAACTGAAAAAACATCAGAAAATCCAGAAAAAGAAAATACAATTGACACGGGATTGTTTTGTGATAATATAAAACTGCCGGGGGCTTTTTAAAGCCTGAAAATTTGACCGTCGGGAGAGACAGGCGAGACAACGAAAGAGAGGTAAAAAACATGAAAACGCTGGTCGTAGACGAACAGGGCAGATTATCTGTCGAAGAGATTCCGGTTCCGGCCTATGGGGAATGCCAGGCGCTCGTTAAGATGAAAAGCTGCGGTGTGTGCAACGGGACGGATATGAAACTGATTCACGGTACCTTTAAGAATTTCCATACGTATCCGGCAATTCTCGGACATGAAGGCGTGGGAGAAGTTGTGGCCGTCGGCGATAAGGTCACGAGCTTCAGGGTCGGGGATATCGTGCTGCTTCCTTTCCTCGAGGAAAAAGTCGGTGATCTGACACCCGGCTGGGGAGCGTATTCCGAATACGCCGTCGTCGGGGACGCGGCCGCTTACACGCGAAACGGAATGGGCGAAGGAACCGAGGCCTGGAGTGAAGGGTATCTGGCGCAGACCGTCATTAAGCCTTCGGATAAAGTGAATCCTGTTGAGGCTTCGATGATCGTGACCTTCCGCGAAGTCTTAAGCGCGATCCGCAGGTTCGGCTTCAAGCCGAATGAAAATGTGCTGATCTTCGGCGCGGGACCCGTCGGGCTGTGCTTCACGAAATTCGCGAAGCTTCTCGGGATGGGTACGGTGATTACAACGGATATTATGGACGAAAAGGTGGAAGCCGCACTGAGAGCCGGCGCGGACTATGCGTTTAACTCCACGACTTGCGACATCAATGCCGAGGTAAAGAAGCTCTTCCCGGACGGGATCGACTATGTGGTGGACGCGGTCGGAATCAACAGCCTGATTAATCAGGCGATGGGGCTCGTAAAATACAACGGAAAAATCTGCTGCTACGGTATTTCAGCCAAACTGAATATGGAGCTTGACTGGTCCGAAGCGCCTTATAACTGGACGCTGCAGTTTGTCCAGTGGCCCAGCAAGAAAGAAGAAGGGGAAACCCATTCGCAGGTCATGGCCTGGATCAACCAGGGCGTGTTAAAGCCGATGGACTTTATTTCGGATGTGTTTGATTTTGAGCACATCCTGGACGCCTTCAAGCTGGTGGAGGAAAGAAAACCCTGCACGAAGAAAATCGTCATAAAATACAGCTAAGACAAAAAGGAGAAGCAACATGAACGAGAGCAGGTTATTCTGTGTGCTGCCCGACTATATCTGCACCCCGGACGGCATGGCAATCGACAAATACGGCAATCTGGTGCTGTCCTGTCCGAACTACGCCGAGGACGACGTGTCCGGCTGTGTCGTGAAGATCGACAAAGAGGGAAAGGTGACCAAATGGTTTGATGTACCTGTTCATCCAGAGACCGGCGCTGCCCGCAATATGGGCATTGCCTTTGACGATGAATGGAACGTGTATCTGTGCGACAACCAGGGCTGGAGCGAGCGGCCGGAGCTTCTTTACAAAGGGAGAATTCTGAAGCTTACCGTGGACGACGAGGGGAATATTTTAAAAACCGTCGTCGTCGCCAAAAACATGGAGCATCCGAACGGCATCCGCATCCGCGGCGGCTACATGTATGTGACGCAGAGCTATCTGCATCCGGTGAAAAGGGAGGACGGAAAGCTTGTGAGCTGTGTGTACCGCTTCGCCCTTGACGAAGAAGAGGTGGATATCACGAACACGCTGGAGGATCCGAATATCTTCGCAACCTTCGTGACCGAGAACCCGGACTGCCAGTACGGGGCGGACGGGATCGTTTTCGACGCGGCGGGAAACCTCTATGTAGGCAATTTCGGCGACGGCGCCGTGTATAAGATCACATTCAACGAGGACGGCAGCCTGAAGGAAAACAAGCTGTTCGCCCGGAATCCGGCACAGCTTCAGAGCACGGACGGCATGATTTTCGATGAAAAAGGAAATCTGTATATCGCGGACTTCTCGGCGAACGCGATCGGCATGGTGACGCCGGACGGAAAGGTGAAGAGAATTGCCGAGAGTCCGGACTGCACAGGCGTCGACGGCGGACTGGACCAGCCCGGCGAACCGATTGTATGGAACGGACGCATCATCGCTTCCTGCTTCGACCTTGTAACGGGGCCGGATAAGGTGAATTTAAAGCACGAGATGCCGGCTACGCTGGTGGAGCTCTCCCTGCCCTGGGAAGAGTGAGACCTCTTTAAGGAGAAAGCGTCAGATGAATACAAAAATGGAGAGAGCGGCAAGAGCGCTTCTTAGCATGCAGCGGCATTCCTGGGAACAGGGTACGGCAATGCAGGCCTTCCTGGAGTGCGGCCAGATGGATATCGTGACCTGCCTCGCGTATGAGGCGGTATACCGCCGGATGGAAGACGGAAGGGCGGCGACAATCGGCGTCACGGATGCCGTCACGGATCCCTGCTCGGTCGGGGAGGCGCTTCTTAAAGCCTGCGAATTAACCGGAGACGAGAAACTGATCGAAGGGAAGGAGGCGCTTCTTTCATGGGCGCTTCATAAGGCCCCGCGAAATGAAAACGGAGTGCTCTATCACCTGAACACCGGAAGCCAGTTCTGGGTGGACTCGATGTACATGCTGCCGCCTTTTCTCGCGGCGGCAGGACATACAGAGGAGGCGCTTACGAATCTCTACGGCTACTGGGACGTGCTTTTTGATCGCGAAGCCTGCCTGATGAGCCATATGTGGGACGATGAGAAGAAAGTCTTTATCAGGAAGGCCCACTGGGGCAGCGGAAACGGATGGGCGCTCGCGTCCATGGCACGCATGATCGGACTGCTCCCGGCAGAATATGAAAAGGACAGAGAGAGAATCATTCAGATGGCCCGAATCCTCCTTCAGGGAGTCCTGAAGTACAAAAGGCCGGATGGCTTTTTCCGTGATATCGTGGATGATCCCTCCAGTTTTACGGAGACGAATCTGTCCCAGATGACGGCCTACACGATTTACCGCGGCGTTCAGGAGGGTTGGCTTGATAAGAGTCTCCTTCAGGAAGCAGACAGCATGCGCCTCGCCGCAGAGAGCCGCCAGAATGAATTCGGCTTCGTATGGGATGTCTGCGGCGCGCCGACATTTGACAAGCCTGGAATTTCTCCGGAGGGACAGGCATTTTTCCTGATGATGGAGAATGCAGCGCTTCCGTTCGGATCGTAAGGCATCCGGAACAGCCGAAAAAAAGGACGCAGAAGATATTTCATCTTCCGCGCCTTTTTCTTTCTCAGTCTCCCGGGAAGAAAATACCGGCTGCCTTTCTGGCGCTTTCGATTACCTGCACGGTCTGAAGCGTCGTATTCAGGCGCTCGCGGACGGCGGCGGTGTCTTCTTCAAGGAAGAGCCTGGTGACGGCCTGAATTTCATAGAACCAGCGGTCGGGATCGGGCTGATCGTTAAAGCTTTCATCCGAGGCTTTGGTTACGACACGGATGCTCCTCAGGCCGTTCGAACCGTTCTCGATGTAAATGTAGCCCTTCTCGCCTTCAATCTGGAAGCTGTTGACGCCCCAGGTGTCTTTCGCACCGGCGTTTGTGGAAACGAAGCCGTCATAGTTCATGGTCATGACGCCGGAGGTATCGGAATAGCCGGGACGAAGGTTCGGATGGTAGACAGCGCTTTTTGGCGCTCCGAAAAGCAGCACGTTCAGAAGCACATTGTAGAAATTGATGTCCATCAGGCAGCCGCCGGCGTATTCGGGGTCGAAGATCGCCGGCTTTTCGCCGCGAAGCACCGCGTCGTAGCGGCTGGAATACTGGCTGTAATTCGCGAGGACGAGCCGGACGGGCAGGATTTTTTCGAGCTCTCTTTTCAGGATTTCATAGTTCGGCAGAAACGAGGTCGGCGCCGCTTCGACGAGAAACAGGTTCCGTTCCCTGGCAATATCCGCAAGCTCCTTCGCGTGCTCGTACTTTGTCGTAAACGGCTTCTCCAGGATTACGTGTTTGCCGGCAAGAAGCGCCTTTTTGGCGTATTCATAATGCAGCAGGTTCGGGATCGCGATATAGACCGTATTGACGCTTTCGTCCGAAAGGAAAGCCAAAAGATCGGTATAGGTCGTCCCGCAGCCGTAATCCGCAGCCAGTTTTTCGGCCTTTTCGGCGCTTCTTGAATAGACCGCAGCGAGCGTGATGCCTTCGGTACGTTTGACATTATCCAGAATCGACCGGACGATTACGCCGGAACCGATCGTGCCAAGTCTTACTTCTTCCATGATTTTGCCGCCTCCGTCGCTTCTTCCAGGATTTCGAGGACTTTTACAACTTCCTCGTCCTTGATGCATTTTTCTTCGCCGCGCTCGATGGCGCCGATCAGGCTGTCATAAATTCTTTCGTAATGCGCGCAGCCGACAGGCACTTTTTCAGTGATCTTTTCTCCGTCCTTCCAGTAAACCAGTGTGCCCCAGCGCTCCTCCGGCGCCGGTGCGAAGCTGACCTTGTGACGGCCGACGACCTTCTTCTTGCCGGAGTTGTGAATGACCGGCGGAAGCGTGAAACTGCCGTTCGTGCCGTGAAGCGTGAAGCGCGGATAGTCGATGGAAACGCACATGCTGGTATTCACGCTTGCCTTGCAGTTCCCGTAGAAGAACTCGAGGTCGTAGTAGTCATCGCCGATGCCCGGATGATGGATGGAGCGGACATCGAGGTTCATGCGGTCCGGAATACCGAGGAGGCTGATGATCTGGTCGGTCGTATGCACGCCGAGGTTATAGAGCGTGCCGAGGTGATCGTACCAGCCGTTGGTTTTAAAATAGTCATAGTGGCTTTCCAGGCGTACCAGGGTCCCCAGCTTCCCGGAGGCCAGGACTTCCTTTACCGCCAGGAAATCCGCGTCGAAACGGCGGTTCTGGTTCGGCATGCAGACAAGCCCTTTTTCTTTTGCGAGCGCGAAAACTTCCCGAGCTTCCTTCGCGGTCGGAGCGAAGGGCTTTTCAATGAGGGCGTGTTTTCCGGCATTCAGGATCTGTTTCGCGTACGGAACGTGGAACCGGTCAGGGGTATTTACGACGACGAGATTGACCTTAGGATCCCCAAGTACCGTGTCAAGATCCGTCGTAAACTGAATCTCCGGGTAGAAGGGCTCGTACTCGGCGAACGCGGGAATGTCCTCTTCACGCCGGTAGACGTATTTGACCCGGATGTCGTCCCGGTTCTCCACGTAGGGAAGATGGTATTCGCGGACGCTGACGCCGAAACCAATATAAGCGACTGTTAACATGTTTCCTCCTTGCAGAATTATTTATGATGTGAGAGTTCGCATGTGAACTCCGGAGCGTTTCGCATTTCGTGCTCCCACGCTCCTCCCACATTCCGCACTCTCGTGGCGATAAATCTCCACTTTGTGCTCCATGTTTTATTCAACCTCTGAAAGGTCGGTGTCTTTGGTCTCCTTTACCTTCAGCTTCAGGAAGATAATCGAGAAGAGAATGATCGGGGCGAAGAGGCAGAGCTGGAAGACGCCGATATTCGCCGAGCCGATTTTATTGTAGAAAATGCCGACGAGCATGCTGACCAGCATATTCGAGAAATACATATAGGAGATCACGGCCATGACGGTTGCGCGGATGCGTGTCGGCGCGGCTTCGCCCGGAAGCACCAGGAAAAGAAGATCGGACAGCGACCAGAGACCGCCGAACATCAGCCCGTTTGCGAGCGCCAGCGGGATCGCGCCGATTCCCCATCTCGCGCCGAAGACGAAGAAGAACATGCCGACAATGGCGCAGATTCCGAACAGAAGTCCGGAATTCTTACGGCCGAGCGAGTCGGTGAAAAATCCGCTGAAGAAGGCGAAGACCGCGTATACCAGCGGCTCGACGATATAGAAGAGATTCATGCCGTCGTCGGTCATATGTCCGCCGGCGAGCAGAATTTCCGTCGAATAGCCGGAAAGCGCGATGGCCATGGAGAAGACGAAGAGTACGACTGCGACCATCCGAAGCTGTTTGGAATGAACGATGTAACGGACGGCTTCCCTGATTCCGCCGTTATTTTTGGCGTGCTCTTGCTGAAGCTCGGCCGCGCGTTCCTCTTCGGTTTTCTTCAGATAGCTGATGCGCCGCTCCAGAAATACCGGCGTTTCCTTCGTGAATAGGTAAGCAATGACAGCAATCGCGATCGTGATGATGACCGGGATCAGATAGACCATCCGCCAGCTGGGAAGATTCATGGGATCGTAGAAAATTTTGCGGAAGACTCCGATGAGGGAGACGGACATCAGTCCGATGCCCTTCGTAATGCTGCAGAGCTTCGCACGGTGCTCTTTCGGAGCCGTTTCCATCAGATAAATGACCTGCATGTCGTTCGGCGTGAAGAAACCGGTGATGCAGGTGCCGATAATGAAGATATACGGATTCGGCGCGATACTGCAGATCAGCATGCCAAGGCCCATGGAAACCGTATTGATGAAGAGGAAAATCTTCCGGCCGAAGCGGTCCGCAAGCGTCCGGTAGAGCGGATTAATGGCCGTCAGGATATAGGTCGGGATCGTAGCGATGGCCATGACACTGACCGCATTTCCGTAGACGGAGGAGGTCGTGTCGGAGTTCGGGACCTTAAAGAGGTCGAAAATCATGTACGGCCGCATGACTCCGTTCATGTTGGAGCTGATTTCATCGGCGATATAGATCACGGTCAGGATCACCAGCAGGAACCAGAAACCATGAACCAGCGGTTTTGTGAGACTCTGCTTTTCAAGACGTGACAGTTCTTTCTTTTCTTTCAGGCGGCGTTTTTCTTTGGCCGCTTCTGTGTCTTTCGACATTCCTTTTCCCTTCCTTTCCATTCTGAAAACGGTCAATGCATCCTTTTTCCGGCGAACAGGAAAGCATCCTGTGCGCCGGATTTTGAACCATGACCTTTGACGCCAATTATAGCATAAAGCCTGCCTAAAACAAGCCTTTCTTCCTGATTTGTCTTTGACAAAAGGGAAAAGTGATGCCTCCGCACGTTTTTACCTGCCGGTTTTCCGCTCTCCCAGGCCGCAAAAAATGCGGAGCTCTTTTTAGAAGTTCCGCGGGGGGATGGGGACGGATGACGGAATAAGAAGCAGTATCAAAGTTATCTGTCCTTCGGGAAGAATCTTGTCAGGACACCGATCAAAGGATAAGCGATCAGCTGGAAGCCGATGACTGAGAAGATGAGGAAGTTCTGGATGGACTGCGGCTGCACCGGGATCAGATCGCCGACAGGTGCCTGATAGCCAAGATGCGAGATGCCGAAGTTAAAGACGCAGAGCGCGATTCCACCCGATAAGGTGATGATGCAGTTGAAGATCGACGACGAAAATCCGTCGCAGCGCGTACCGCTGACCCTTTCCACATCGTCAAGCGCGTCGCCCAGAAGCCCGGAAACCATATAGGTAGAAGGAATCAGGCCGATGGTGCGGACGACCTGTCCGGTGAGAACCAGGGGAAGACTCCGCGGATTAATGAGGCACATGGCAGCGCCGGCGGTAGCGATGATCATCCCGATAAGGAGGGCGTTCCGCTTCCCGAGCTTCCTGCAGACCGGGTTGCAGAGAAGGATGCCGATTCCGAGAGGCGCCTGTCCGAGCGCATAGAAGAGCGCCTGTGTATGACCGTCATTGTAGGAGCCGAGCACCCAGTTGCAGTAGTAGAAGGTGGCGGTTCCGAACAGCGAATTCACCAGATTGATGATGACAAGATACAGCATCAGAGACACCCAGGCGCGGCTCTTTATGCAGCAGCGGAACTGTTCCTTCAGGCTGATTTTCCTTGCGTCCGCGATTTCCGACTCTTTTGCAGCGCTGACACGGTCGCGTGTGAAGAAGAACTCGAGGAGCATGAGCGGGAAGGAGAAGACGGCGATAATGATCGCGGCCTTGATCCAGCGGGATTCGCTGACGGCGAGGAAGGGCACAATGATGGTCGGGAAAAGGATCGCGACAAAGCTTCCTGCGGCCATGCCCGGTGTATTCGCTATGGTAGAGAGCTTCCTGCGCTCCTGATCGTTCTTTGTCGCGAGTGGAACCATCAGCGTGTGCGCGGTCGAATACATGGTGTAGGCGACTGCGTAGAAAATGGTATAGCTCGTGAAAATCCAGATCGCGGTCAGATTGTCATTGCCCTTTGGAACGACGAAAAGCAGAATCATGCAGATAAACATAAGCGGGGCCGCGAAGAGGATCCACGGCCGGGCTTTTCCCTGCCGGGACTTCGTGCGGTCGACGACGATACCCATCAGGACAAAGGTCAGGACATCCAGTACTTTCGCGACGATCGGGAAAAGCGAAATGAACATGCCGCCCCAGATGGCGCTGATTTTGAGCACGTCCGTGTAGTATACATTGAGGTAATTTGCGAGGATCGAATTCATCACCATGACGGCGATCGGTCCCATGAAGAATCCGAGGATCTTTTCCCGCCCGGTAATCCGGTCTTCCGGTACCCGGCTGTCGAAAATCCGGGCGGACAGCAGACTCTTTTTCATGCCTGATCGCCTCCCTTCCTATCCGAAGCTTCAGCGGCTTCGGACAGCAGCCTTTTTAGCTCGGATAGAAGCTCAGGCTCGTTTTTTCCGTATTTTTTCATACCAAATCCGGAAATGAACGGCCGAAGATACAGTGTGACCGTACAGCCGAAAATGCCCAGCACCAGAAGAATAGTAAACAGGATATGCAGGTCAAAATGCAGGGCGGCAAAGGATAGACCGATGCAGGCAGCGCCGCACATCCCGACAAGGACGACGCGCTTCAGATAATAGATACGGACTTTCCGGTCGATTTCCTTGATTTCTTCGAAAATGACGGAGGCTTTCCGAAAGTATTCGTTCTCCGAAAATCCGGGATTCTCCGGCCGGAAATAAAACTCGACGTCTCCATGCTCCGGATGCTCCACTTTCTCGATCCGGTAACCGAAAGAAGTGCAGTACTCCCGGACAAGCGCTTCGCGCTCGGGCGGGACAGCAACACATAGAAGCGCAGGTTTCTTCGTGGGTTCTGACATATTTGACCTCCTCTGTTTATGACAGGATTATTTCGATCCGGTTATGATTATAGTATAGAAGAAGCATGGCTTGCAATCCTCAGTTTTGGCCGTGATGTGGCAGAAATGAACAAACTGCTGGAAAATGTTCACAAAGTGGACGGAAGAAGCGGAAACTGTTCCGGATTCGCTTTGACAATGAGTGGAAACCATGGTATATTTCATTTGGACAGTTATGATACATCACACAAATACATCAGGAACAGAAAAGAAAAAATGTTAAAATGCCCATGGCAGATGACGGAAAGGATTTTTTATGGAAATGGCCGGAAATTATCTGATTGTGGATATCGGCGGGACCTCGATCAAGGTTGCGCTTTTTTCGGCGGACGGAGAAATCCGCTGGAAGAAATCACAAGTCAAGAAAGAATATACGATGCCTGACCTTGTGGATTCGATTGTGAAAATCGCGGAAGGCGTTGACGAGCCTTTTTCGGCGCTCGGCGTCAGCGCCAACATGATTCTGAACCATAAAACAGGCGAAGCCTACGGCGGGAGTCTTTACCGGATGGACGGAGACAGCTATCCGCTTCAGGAGGAGCTTCAACGCCGCCTGCAGATTCCGGTAAACGTGGTCAAGGATTCCAATGCGGCGATGTTTGCGGAGCTGAAAAGCGGCAGCCTTCAGGACGCGGGGAATGCGATTGCCATTATTCTCGGAACCGGAATCGGCATGTCGATCTGTTTAAACGGAGACCTGGTCTACGGGGATAACGAATTTGCCGGAGAAGCCAGTATGATGATCATCGGCTCTTTGTATCCCGACGCTATCGAGAAGGATACCTGGATGAATCTGAACAGTGTTCCCTTCTTTATGCGGCGCGCGGCCTCCGAGCTTGGAGAGGATCCGGACAGCTTCGACGGACTTCGCTTCTTTAAGATGATCGAAGACGGATCGGAGAAGGCTGCGGCTCTGTTTGAGGATTACTGCACGATTCTGTCGGTTCAGATCATGAACCTGACCATGCTTCTGGATATCAGGAAAATTGCCATCGGAGGCGGAATCAGCGCGCAGGAGTATTTATTTACCAGAGTACGGGAACATGTGGAGGATCTGAACAGAAAACTCCGTCACAACGCAAAGGCGCCGGCACCGGAAATTGTGCCGTGCCGTTTCCGGAACGACGCAAACCTGATCGGGGCATATTACTGCCTGAAAGAAAAAATGAACTGATTAAAGCAAAAAGGTGAGGCTGCGATGAAACGGTCGCGCTGTTTGCGCATGGCGGATCGGGCGGATGCATGTTTTCTCACGTGCTGAACCTGCCGCTTCCCTTCACTTTCTCGCAGCTTCCCTACGGCTTCTGCTCCGTGTCGGTTTTCGACTTCACGCCGAAGGAGAACGGAATGGTCCTGCCGAGACTGGAGCTTCTGAATGATGTTTCGCATACCAGGTCGGCCGGCTCCGGAAAGCTGTACTTCGAGAAATAATACGAAAGTCTCCAAAAGACGGAATTGGTTGCTCCCATCGGGAGAAGAAGGATGCCGAAGAGCTGGAAACTCGGAAGTCAGAAGCCTTACAGGAGGATTTCAAGATCAGCTTTTTTGCTTTTCGAGAGCACCAGCCGGGCGTTTGCAAGGTCGCTTCTTTCCACAAACTCCCGTGCTTCCTCCGGACTTTTTCCGCTCTGTTCCTGCCTTCGGACAAGCCGCTGCCTGAGGAGGTCTTCGTCCGCCCGGATGAAGATGGTAACATCCGCATAGCTGGAAAGCTCCCGCCAGCCGGGCAGATCCAGCAGGAGATAGTTTCCTTCCAGAAGTACAATCTCCCCGTCAACGGTGACAGCATCCTCGATGGGATTGTGCAGCCGGCGGTCATAAAGGGGCCAGCCGCATTTCTCCCCTGAACTGACGCGCCGTATCCTTTCCGACAGCTTCCGGAGGTCAAAAGTCTCAGGCGCTCCTTTGATTTTCACAAGCGGAATACGCTTCCCGTCCCGTACGGTAAAGTGACTCGCGAGGTCATCCTGATATCTGTGAAAACCGTCCATTCCGATCACTGTCGGCGGCTCTATCCCGCAGTCCTTCGACAGCTTCATGAGAAAGGCGGCAAGCGTGCTTTTCCCCGCGCCGGGAGGTGCCGCCAGCATGACGAGGATCCGGCGTCCCTTTTTCTTATGAAGTTCCTGAAGAGTTCTAAGAAGTGGAAGATAGATGTTTTCCACGTCTGCATCGGCAAAAAACGCATCGGCCGGGAGACCGTTGTTCATAAAGTGAAATTCCATATCAGAGCTTCCTCCTGCAGGATCATAGCTTAAGCGCAGCGAGAACGACGTTCCTTTCCGGAATTGATTTCGCGGCGCCGAGCCTTGTAACGGCAATAGCCGAGGCCATCGAAGCGCGGCGAAGACATTCCTTAATCGGCAGATTCTCCATCAGCGCTGTGATAAAATAGCCGGTAAAGGTGTCTCCGGCGCCGGTCGTGTCGACGGCTCTCACCGGGAAAGCAGGCATAAAGACGGTTTCGCTGCCGGAAAACGCGGCGGATCCTTCACTCCCGAGGGTTACGAGAAGAGAGAGCTCCGGATATTTTCCGTGCAGAAGCGTCCAGGCTTTTTCGGGCGTTTCCTGGCCGGTCAGCTGCTGCATTTCAATTTCATTCACGATCAGCCAGCGGATCTTCGAAAGGTCCGCTTTTTTGGCGTCTTCACTGCAGGGCGCGGCGTTAAAAAAGATCTGGAGGCCTTTTTCATACGCACAGCTGATCATCTCCGGGAGGAGGTTCATTTCATTCTGCAGAAGAAGCGCGTCACCCCGGGAGAAATGCGAAAGAGTCTCAGTAATCTGCTCCTTCGTGACCGCGTGGTTCGAGCCGCCGTAAAGGAGGATACTGTTCTCGCCGGCGGAATTGACCTGGATCACGGCGTTTCCCTGCAGCACGGGAACTGTCCGGATAAGATCGGTATTCACGCCGGTCTCGTTCAGTATGCCGACAAGCATTTCGCCGCCCGCACCGACACAGCCTGCGTGAAACACATCCATTCCGGCCTTTGCAAGCGCGATCGACTGGTTGAGGCCTTTCCCGCCGGGAGAGAGGATCTGGGAATTTACCGCCAGCGTTTCGCCGGGAGCGACAAAATGATCCACTTCATAAACATAATCAAGGTTCAGGGAACCGAAATTCAGAATACGCATGGGAATCTCCTTCATGTTTTGACGGCAGCAGCTTAAAAAGACAGGACAGCTCCGAAAAAAGCCCCAGGGACTTTTTCTTTTCATTATAGCGGATGCCGCCGCGTGGGGTCAATCTGAAATTCAGGAAGAAAATGTGTAATTTCCGATAGCGAATCGGACCGGCCCATGGTATAATAACGGTGTTTTCAGGCACAGGAAAATTCCATTAGAATATACAAAAAGGAGAATGGTCATGTTTGATATGTCGCAGTTCAAAGAGTTCACCGAGCAGGTGGAAGGCGCTGTCACGCTCCCGATGACCGGAGACGAGACGGGCGTGCTGTATATTAAGGATGCCGTCTATGCGGTTTACGCAGATGTGCAGCTGCATCTGCAGATCCTGATTCCGAACAGCAAGAATAAGCCGATGATGCCGCCGATGCCGCCCGAGATCCGCGAGAAATTCGGAATTCCGGAATATACGCCGGACTTTCACTATCCCTGCATCGTCTATGTGCCGGGTTCCGCCTGGGCGAAGCAGAATGTCTACGGCGAGATCGGCGAGCTTTCCCGCTATGTGGACATGGGTTATGTCGTCGCGGTTGTCGAGTACCGTGATTACGACATCGCGCCTTTCCCTGCGCCGATTGTCGACGCGAGAAACGCGGTCCGCTTCATGAAGCTGCACGCGAAGGATTTTGCCGTCGATCCGGAGAGAATTATCCTGACAGGCGGTTCCTCCGGCGGACATACCGTAGCATACGCGGGCATTTTCCATGACGACCTGGAGGTGACGAACCTCTATCCCGGCGTATCGGGCGAAGTGAAGGGCATCGTGAATTTCTACGGCTCCACGGACTTTACCTTCCCCGACAGCAACCCGGTCTCCTTCGACGTGCACAACACGCCCGAAAGTCCGGAAGGACGCGAGATGGGCGGCGTGGACTTAAACGAGCATCCCGAGCTCATGCATAAGCTCACGGTTGCAAGCAATATTACGGAAGAAACCGAGATCGTCCCGATGCTCCTCATCCACGGAACTGCGGACAAGGTCGTGAACTGCCGCTGCAGCGTCAATCTTTACCGGAAACTCAAAGAATGCGGCAAGGATGCCCAGCTTTACCTCATGAAGGGCTCCGATCACGGCGGACCGGAATTCTACGCGCCGCGCATTCTGAATATTGTGAACGATTTCGCGCTCCGCGTTTTCGGAACCTGCAAATAAACGGGAGGCGTGAGAAATGCTTCAGCTGAATCCTTTATTTTCCGACCATATGATCCTGCAGCAGGGAAAGCCTGCGGCGGTTTTCGGATGCGGTGAACCGGGAAAGACGGTCATTGCAAGCCTGAAGGATGCTTCCGGGAAAACGGAGGCGGAGGGCGCTTCGGAAGTCTCGGAGGACGGAACTTTCCTCCTGACCCTTCCGGCCCTTTCTCCGGGACTTGATAAAACACTTGTTGTAACGGACGGGACGGAGACCTTTTTTGTATCGGACGCAGCGGTTGGAGAAGTGTGGCTTGCGGGCGGTCAGTCCAATATGGAATACCTGATGAATGCGGACGCAGAGCGCGATCAGGAAATCGAAGGCCTGAAGACGCGTCCGGAGGAGGTCCTTCGAAGCATCCGCTTCTACGACGTTCCGGAGATTTCCTTTGAAGGCGCGGAAGAGGTCTTTGATTTTTCAAACTTCGGGAAGTGGCGGACGATGTCAAAAGAAGACCTCGTCTATTTCTCGGCAGTCAGCTACTATTTCGAGCGGAAGCTTTATGAGAACCTGGATGTCCCGGTCGGCGTGATCGGCTGCAACTGGGGCGGCTCGAGCGCTTCGTGCTGGATGCCGGAGGAGACGATAAGAGAAGCGGGCGGAGAGGTCTGGCTCCGGGAATATGAAGACGGTCTCACGAAGATTCCGGATCCTGAAGCCGCTTTCGAGCTTTTCAAAAAAACCGGCGGCAGCCGGGTAGCGGATCCCGCAGTCCCGAATCCCTTCGACCGGATCCTTTTCCCCGGCTTCTCGCATGAGGAGCAGCTGCAGGCGATGAAGATGATGGCGGACGCCGGCGCAGAAGGCGCGATGGCGCTGATTCCGCAGCATCCCTGGCGGCCCTGCGGCCTTTATGAGCTGATGCTGAAAAAAGTAATTCCGTATACGCTTCAGGGCTTTATCTGGTACCAGGGCTGCAGCGACGAACCCCATGCGGACATCTACAATGCAATGATGAGCGCCCTGATCGGAAAATGGCGCGCGGATTTCGGCGGGGAAACGCTTCCCTTCATCACGGTGCAGCTTGCGCCTTTCGGAGAATGGCTCGGAAACTTCGGCAATCATTACCCGGCAGTGAGGCGCGCCCAGGAAGAAACCGCGGACAGCGTCGAGAAGGTGTATCTCGTGTCGATGGGCGATGCGGGCATGTACTATGACATCCATCCGAAGCACAAGCGTAAGCCCGGCGAACGCGCTGCGCTTCTTGCGCTGAAGTATGTGTACGGAAAAGACGTCATCTGCGATGCGCCGAGGGCAAAGAAGATGGATTATGACGGCGATACGGCTGTCATCCGCTTCCGGAACGGAGAAGGGCTGCATCTGGCTGCGCCCGAAAACGGCGGCTTAAGTCCCGAGGAAGCTGAAAAAGCCGGCTTTATGGAAGCAAATGCGCCGAAGAAGATGAGTCCGGAGGAGAACCTCGTTTCCCTGATCCGGACGGTTCCGGAAGGGAAGATTACAGCAGAAATCGCAGATGATACACTGAGGATCAGTCTCGCGGTCGACGGAAAGCCTGTGAAGCCTGAAAAGGTGGAATTTGCAGAGACTCCATATTACGAAATTAACGTGGTGAATGCAGCGGGACTTCCGGCTTATCCGTTTACGCTGTAAGACCCCTGACTTGCTGACAGCATAAAAATGCCGGCCTGCCGCATTTTAGCAGCAGGCCGGTATTTGGGTTCTAAGCTCATACGGATTTTAGTCCGTTCTTTCGGATATCGTCCAGTTCTTCCGCAGTAAGTTATGCCCCCGGATATTTCATAATCTGAAATTTCATCCTGACTCTGATGCCGAAGAACAGCGCCGGATATGCTATGATTGAAACAGCAAATCAGCTGGATCAGAGTTTTTACAAATTAAAACGGAGGTTCAGAAGCTATGAAAATACTGACGGTCAATCCCGGCGAATTCGAGATGGAAGCGATGGCAGCCGGCGCGATCCGCGTGCTTACGGGCGAGGAAGAACCCAAGGTCTACACCGATGTAAAGGTGTTCCGGGGATTTTAAGTAACTCCCGGAACAAAAAAGACGGCCTTTATCATCATGAATTCCGTCTTTGAATCCGGCACAGAAACTGTAACAGAAGAGTGAAAAGGAGCGGATTTATATGTATCCAAGAAAGTTGACCAGATCCGTGATTTCCAACCCCGATTTTCCGGTCGTCTGCACCGCGAGGGGGAAGATCCGCGGACTGTATGAAGAAGACATGTATATTTTCCGGGGCATCCAGTATGCGGAAGCGGAGCGCTTCCATGAAGCAAAGCCCGTAAAACCCTGGGAAGTCACGAAAGAAGCGATCATTTACGGTCCGGTTTCGCCGGAAATCCATACGCCGATCGCGCACGATGAATACAATGTCCCTCATTATCATTACGTTCAGGATGAGGAGTGCCTGTACCTGAATGTATGGACAAAACATATCGAAAGGGAAGCGAAGCGTCCGGTTATGGTCTGGATTCACGGCGGAGGATACGCGACCGGTTCCTCCATTGAACTCTACGCTTACGACGGCCATGAACTTGCGGATTATGCCGACGTTGTTGTGGTATCCGTGAATCACCGTTTGAATGTGATCGGTTATCTGGACCTTTCCGCTTACGGAGAGGAATACAGATACAGCGGAAATCTCGGCCAGAAGGACCTCGTGGAAGCGCTTTGCTGGATTCAGGAAAATATTGAGGCTTTCGGCGGCGATCCGGGGAATGTAACGATCATGGGCCAGTCGGGCGGCGGCGGAAAGGTAAACTGTCTCTTACAGACCCCCTGCACGAAAGGCCTGTTCCACCGGGCGGTCATTCAGTCCGGTCTCTTTATCGGGGAAAAAGACATGCTTCCCGCACTTTCGAGGAAGCTTGCGGCAAAGGTCGTTTCCGAGCTTGGCCTCACAGCGGAAACAATTCATCAGATTGAAAAGATACCGTATTACAAGCTTGCCCGCGCTGCACAGAAAGCGCAGCGGGCGATTGCAGAGGAAGAGCATTCGTTTATTATGCTCTCACCGGTGAAGGATAACGATTTCTTCATGGGCAGCGGCCTGAATAACCCCTTCATTGAGGAGCACAAGGATACGCCTGTCATGGTCGGCTCGGTCTTCGGTGAATTTGACCAGAATTACAACGCAGTCTATGCGCCGGGTTCGAAGAATGCCTGGAGTGATGAACTCGTCATGAAGCTGATCCACGAAGTATATGGGGAATGCGCAGACCGGGTAATCGAGGCAATGAAGAAAGCCTATCCCGATAGAAAGATTGTCGACTGCCTTTACGTCAACAAAGCGACGCGGGCAGCATCCAGGGATTACGCAAGAAAGCGCGCCGAAGAAGGCTGCGCACCGGCCTGGAACTGGATGTTCAACTTGGAATGCCCCTTAAATTCCGGAACGATTCCGTGGCACAACGCCGAGGAAGCGTATATGTTCCATAACGCTAACTACCTTGAAGCGTCCTATATTCCGGGCGTTTCCGAGCAGCTGCAGGAGCAGATGACGGGCGCCTGGGCGGCCTTTGCAAAAACTGGTGATCCGAATATCGCGGGAAATCCAGTCTGGCCGGCGGTGAGCGTTGACAACGGTTCCTGCATCCTGTTTGACCGGGAGACAACAGTGCGCTATCATCACGATGACGAGCTGATGGATGCGCTCCCGAACCGCGGCGTCATGGGCAGAAATGACCGGAAGCCGGTGTCAGATTCCACATTCGGCGGCGGCCCGAGACAGAGCATTTAAGGAGGTATCGGTATGTACATGAAGAAACTGACTTCGGAAGTTGTCTGTACTTATGATGACCCTGTCGCCATGACGGACAAGGGCGCTGTCCGGGGACTAAAGATAGATTCCACCTATATTTTCCGAGGCATCAAATATGCGGACGCGGAGCGCTTCCATGCACCGAAAGAAACCGAAAGCTGGGAAGGCGTGAAAGAAGCCTATCAGTACGGACATGTATGTTCGGAACTGACAACGCCGATCCCCCATGACCAGTTTCCGGTCCCACATTTTTTCTATCCTCAGAACGAACACTGCCAGTACCTGAATGTATGGACACAGAGCCTGGATCCCGAAAAAAAGCGCCCGGTCATGGTCTGGATGCACGGCGGCGGATGGTTCTCCGGTTCTTCTGTGGAACTGCTGGCGTATGACGGCGAAAATCTGTCGGCGGCAGATGACGTGGTCGTCGTTTCGATCAACCATCGTCTGAACGTGCTTGGTTATCTCGACCTTTCCGCATACGGTGAGGAGTATAAGAATTCCGCAAACGTCGGATTAATGGACCTTGTCGCGGCGCTTCAGTGGGTGCATAAAAATATCGCTCATTTCGGCGGAGATCCCGGGAACGTAACAATCTTCGGCCAGTCGGGCGGGGGTGCGAAGGTCCTTTCAATGATGCAGACGCCTGCAGCGGACGGTCTTTACCACCGGGTAATTATGGAATCCGGCGGCATGGGCGGTTCCGGCGGTCCGGAAGCGGTTGAAAAAGCCCGCGAAAACGCACGCGAGACCGCGGCCCTGATCCTGAAATACCTGAAGATTGCCCCAGAAGATGTAAAACAGATTGAGACTGTGGACTGGTATGATCTTGCGCAGGCTACGATGAATGCGGTTTACACGATGAATGAGCGCGGAAAGCGCGTCGGCTGGGCGCCGATTCCGGACGGAGACTACTATCTCGGACATCCGCTGGACTGCGGCTTCCGAAAAGAAACCGTCGGGATTCCGCTTATGGTTGGGACAGTACTCGGTGAATTCTCCGGGAATTTCAATCAGCAGATCGGCGACAGAATCAAGAACCGCTGGGATGACGAAACGCTTGAAAAACATCTTTCGGAACGCTTCGGCGGGAAGAAAGACGCGGTAATGCAGGCAATGCAGAAAGCCTATCCCGACCGGAATCCCGCAGATGTGCTTTTCCTGGACACCGGCATGAGACGGCAGACTTTATTCTTTGCGAAGGAACGGGCAAAGGCGGGCGGACCGACCTGGAACTGGATGTTCAATCTGGAATCTCCCTTCAATTACGGGACGGTTCCGTGGCACAATGCGGAAGAACCCTATGTGTTCCGAAATGCCGCCTATATGGAGGCGCAGTACATTCCGGAGGTTTCCGAACGTCTGGAAGACCAGATGGCAGGCGCCTGGGTGCAGTTTGCAAAAACAGGCGATCCAAACCATAGCCTGATTCCGTCCTGGCCGCAGGTGACTGCGGATTCCGTGCCGACGATGTGCTTTGACGAAAAGACTGACCTTCGGATTGACCATGACAAAGAACTGATGGAGATTTATCCGGAGCCCTTAAGAAAAGGATTTCCGGGTTCCGGCAAAATGTACGCGATCTTCGGTGTGAAGCCTGAGGACGAATAAATGGGTGCAGTTTAATTCACAGTGGATTGTCTGACAGAGCGACAGGAAAGGAAGGAGAAGACGCCATATGTACACTTACGACCGCAAGGGACCGAAGCGCGGTATCGCATTCTACAGCTATTCCGCGGAATTCGGACTCACGAAAACCCTCGAGGACTGCTTCGAGGACACGCATGACATGGGCGCACGGGATTGAAATTCTCGCAAATCTTCCCCGGACGTTTATCTTTATATCTGCGAAATCCTGAAGGTGAAGCCGGAAGAGACTTATGCGGTGGAAGACGCGCCGAACGGCGTGCTTTCCGCTTACCGTGCGGGGCTGAAAGTCATCATGGTGCCGGACCAGACTCCGCCGGACGAAGCGCTTTCGAAGCTCCTTTTCCGGGAGGCGGAGGACCTGTCAGGGATCATCGGGATTCTGGAAGGCGAAGGCTGACCTGAAAGTCAAGTTTTGCTTTACATCCGGGCCGTTTTATGAGATACTTAAACACAGGAACAGGCACGCAGGTTTTAGGGTTCCGGCAGCCGGAATATTTGTTTTACGTGAACCTTAATCAATCAGTTACTATATTTCAGTAAAAGGAGAGACAATATGAAGCTTGGTTTTATCACTTCCATCCTTGAAGGATGGACCTACGAGGAAATGATGGACACTGCGAAGGAACTCGGATTCCAGTGCGCGGAAGTTGCCTGCTGGCCGGGCGGCGGCGAGTCGGAAAGAAGATATGCAGGCGTCTGCCATATCGACTGCGAGCGCGTGCTGGTTGATGATGAGTATGCGAAGCATGTGTGCGACTACGCAAAAAAGAGCGGCATCGAGATTTCGTCGCTTGCCTTCTATCCGAACAACCTGGATCCGGATCCTGCGAAGCGCGCGGCCAACAACGAGCATCTGATGAACGTGATCAGGGCTTCCGCAAAGCTTGGCGTAGGCATGGTAACAACGTTCATCGGCCGTGATCAGAACCTTTGCATCGAAGACAACCTCGCCATTGTGAAGGATGTCTGGACCCCGATCCTCGACCTTGCGAAGGAACTCGGCGTGAAGGTGGCGATCGAGAACTGCCCGATGCTTTTCGGACGCGACCAGTGGCCGGGCGGACAGAATATCATGACGACGCCCTCGAACTGGCGCAAGGTTTTCGAGCTGCTGCCGTACGATAACTTCGGCATCAACTACGATCCGTCCCACTTTGTATGGCAGATGATCGACTACATCAAGCCGATTTATGAATTCAAGGACAAGATTTTCCACGTCCACTACAAGGACATCAAGGTCTATCCCGACAAGCTGAACGACGTCGGCATCATGGCTTATCCGCTGGATTTCATGAGCCCGAAGCTTCCGGGACTCGGCGACGTGGACTGGGGCAAGTACGTCTCCGCGCTGACCGATATCGGCTATGATGGCTATACCTGCCTCGAGATCGAGGACAGGGCGTTTGAAAGCTCGAAGGAGAAGGTCCTGGATTCCCTGATTCTCAGCAAGAGATATATGGAGCAGTTTGTAATCTGATATCCGGCAAAAAAATACAGTTTACCCGGCAGGACAGTCAATTCCGTCCTGCCGGTTTTTTTGCACAGGACCGTATCAGGAAAAATCCGGCTTTGCCGGACACGGCTCGAGCGGCGAGCAGGCTACGATAAATCTTCCCTGCCCGATTGCAGCATGCCTGGCAAAAAACGATAAACATCAATTGCTTTTTTAGAATATATGGGCAAGTTGCTGTAATAATTATTTACAATTCTGTCCAATGATGTTATAATGCACAGTGGATATCTGTCAGATGTCTTTCAGCATGACGCGAAGTATGAGAAGAAGGGCGGGATGAATATATGAATCCGGATCAATCTTTACGTAAAAACACGTCGATGCTCGGTGCATGGGCATTTGCAATCGGAACCAGTGTGGGCTGGGGCTCTCTTGTCGTAACGGCAAGCACCTATCTTGCCCAGTCCGGACCGGCAGGGACGGTGCTTGGTCTCGTTGCCGGAACGCTTGTCATGCTTCTTGTCTGCCGCAACTACGCGTATCTCATGAAGAATTATCCGGAAGCGGGAGGCGCCTACGCCTTTGCCCGGGAGGTTCTCGGACCGGATCAGGGCTTTCTTGTAGCCTGGTTTGTACTGATTACGTATTTCGCGATGCTCTGGGCCAATGCGACTTCCCTGCCCTTGTTCGGACGGATTTTCCTCGGCGGACTGTTCAGCTTCGGAAAGATGTACACCCTGTTCGGATATGACGTGTACCTTGGGGAGGCGCTTCTGACGATGGCTGCGCTTGTATTGTTCAGTCTTCTGTGCATGCGCTCCGGAAAATGGACGAACCGGATCATGATCGGCCTTGCCATTCTTTTTTCGACGGGCATTGTCATCAGCTTTTTCGCAGGAATTTTCGGCGGCGGAACGTCCTTTATGAATCCGGCTTTTATGCCCGACGCTTCGGCAATCCGCCAGATCGCGGGGATCGCAGTCATTTCACCCTGGGCCTTTATCGGCTTTGAGAGCATCTCGAACCGGACGGAGGAATTTTCTTTCGAACACCGGAAGATCTACAGGGTGCTGGTGATCTCTGTCCTGTCAACGGTCCTTCTGTATATCCTCGTGACACTGCTTTCCGTCACGGCTTATCCGCCCGAGTTCGGAAGCTGGACAGAGTATATCGCGAATCTCGGCTCTTTAAGCGGGATCGAATCGCTCCCGGCGTTTTACGCCGCAAACCGGTATCTGGGCCCCTTCGGCGTCAGCCTTCTGATGCTGTCGCTTCTGGCGCTTGTTGTGACAAGCCTGATCGGTAATATTTCCGCACTGAGCCGTCTTCTGTACGCGCTTTCGAAGGACAGGATCCTTCCGTCAAAGTTCAGCAGGCTGAACAAGCATGGCATTCCGCAGAACGCGGTGCTTCTTGTCCTTTGCATTTCGGCGGTTATTCCGCTCGTCGGCCGCACGGCGATCGGCTGGATTGTCGATGTGACGACCATCGGCGCGGTGCTGATTTACGGCTTCGTTTCCGCCTGCACGATGGTGATGGCAAAGAAGATGGAAGACCGTCACGAGATGTGGACGGGGCGCATCGGGCTTTTTGTCATGATCGCGCTCGGCGCCTACTTCCTGTTCCCGAACCTGGTAACCAAGGGATCGCTTGCGACTGAGACATACTTCTTCTTCATTATCTGGTCCGTCCTCGGATTTATATTCTTCCGTGTGATTCTGCAGAGAGACCAGAAAGGCCGCTACGGCCGCTCCATCAGCGTGTGGATCGGACTTCTTGCGCTGGTCCTGGTCATTTCCCTGATCTGGATGCGCCAGACCATGCTGACAAGCTACGACGATACGCTTGCGGCGGTGCACGAATACTATGAAGAAGCAGGGGCGGGACAGCCCGGGATCTCCGAGGATGAAAGCTATATTCTCGACCGGATGGGCCAGCTGGAGGATACCAATACACGAACCATGGTGATGGCGGTCGGAATGTTCGGCTTTGCGCTTGTGATCATGCTGACCAACCATATTTTCCTGAACCGGCGCTCAAAGGAAAGCGAGAATCTGGCGAACCGCGACCCGATGACCGGAGTGCGTTCCAAGCATGCATTTCTCGTCCGGGAAAAGGAACTGGACGGCGCGATTTACGAGAAGGAGATGCAGCCCTTCGCCATCGTTGTCTGCGACGTCAACGGCCTGAAGAAGATCAACGATACGCTCGGTCACAAGGCCGGCGACGAATACATCAAAAAAGCCTGTACGATGGTCTGCGATGTTTTCCAGCATTCGCCGGTATTCAGAGTCGGCGGCGACGAATTCGTGGCCATACTTACAGGACGCGACTACAACGTCCGCAAAGACCTCATGGAAGCGCTGCACGACCGCTCGGTCGACCATATCGGCAGCAATGAAGCGGTGGTTTCCGGCGGCCTTTCCGATTATGATCCGGAGAATGACCACAACGTGCACGATGTCTTCCAGCGGGCAGACGAAGCGATGTACGCGGAAAAGAAACGCTTAAAGAGCCTCGGAGCGGTCACAAGAGACGACGAGTCGGATGCGGAGGAAGCAAAGAAACAGGCGATTGCCGCCGATCCCTTCTCCATTTTCACGGAGGAAGCCCAGATCATTGCGATCCGCCGGCGGATCCTGATTGTCGAGGATGAATATATCAACCAGCAGCTTCTCGGAAACATGCTGGAAGAAGACTACGACGTGATCTACGCCTCGGACGGCGGGGAAGCCCTGGAAAAGATGCGCGAGAATAAAGATGAGCTGGCGCTGATTCTCCTGGACCTCATGATGCCTCAGATGGACGGAAGGGAAGTCTTAAAGGCCATGAACCTGGACGATGACCTTCGGAGAATCCCGGTGATTGTTCTGACCGCGGACCAGGAGGCGGAGCTTGACTGCTTAAAGCTCGGCGCAGTGGATTTCATTCCGAAGCCCTACCCGATCTGGGAGATCGTCCGGGCGCGTGTCGATAAATGCATCGAGCTCTCCGAGAACCGCGGAATCATCCAGTCGACGGAGCGCGACGGGCTCACGAGACTTTTCAATATCGACTATTTCCACCGCTATGTCCATATGTTTGACCAGCATTATCCGGACGTATCGATGGATGCGCTGGTATTTGACGTAAACCAGTTCCACATGATCAACGAGCGCTTCGGCAAGAGCTTCGGCGATACGGTCTTAAGAAGGATCGGCGAACAGATCCGGATTGCCGCGAGAGAGCTCGGCGGTGTCGGCTGCCACAAGGGCGCGGATACCTTCCTCCTGTACTGCCCACATCATGACGACTATACGGATGTCCTCGGGAATATCTCGGCAGGAATCGTCGGCGGGAGAGTTTCGGGAGCGCATGTCAGGCTGCGTCTCGGCGTTTTCAGCAATGTCGACAAAGACATGGAAATTGAGCGGCGGTTTGACCGGGCGAAGACGGCTTCGGACTCTGTCCGCAACAACTTTACCAGTCCGATCGGCATCTATAATGACGAAATGGGCAGAACCGCGGTGTACCATTCGCGGCTTCTCGAGGAATTCCCGGGTTCCATCAGGGACAATCATTTCCTCGTATACTTCCAGCCGAAGTTTGATATCCGCCCGGATCAGCCGGTGCTCTCGAGTGCGGAGGCGCTCGTGCGCTGGAAGCATCCCGAGCTTGGCATGATCAGCCCCGGCGTGTTCATCCCGCTTCTGGAGGATAACGGCCTGATTTTCGAGCTGGACCGCTATGTATGGGAGCATGCGGCGGCCAAGATCCGCGAATGGAAGGACCGCTACGGATTCTCGGTGCCGGTTTCGGTGAATGTGTCCCGTGTGGACATGCTGATGCCGAACCTGAAGAATATTTTCCGGGAAATCCTCGATAAATACGGACTGACGACCGATGACATTATCCTGGAGCTGACGGAATCCGCCTATACCGGCGATTCGGAGCAGGTCATCTCGACGGCGCGTGAGCTTCGCGGGATGGGCATGGGCTTCAGGATCGAGATGGACGACTTCGGTACCGGCTATTCCTCGCTCGGTATGCTTACGAGCCTTCCGATCGACGCGCTGAAGCTGGATATGACCTTTATCAGGAATGCCTTCGGCGAGCAGAGAGACGTGCGGATGCTGGAGCTGGTGATTGACATCGCCGACTATCTGCAGGTGCCGGTCGTCGCGGAGGGCGTCGAGACCGAGGAACAGTATCTCGTCCTAAAAGCGCTCGGCTGCGATCTGGTGCAGGGCTATTATTTCTCGAAGCCTCTGCCGGACAGCGAATTTGAGCACTTCCTGGATAAGAGGAAGAACCAGCCGGTAGAAGAGCTTCCCAGACAACGGAAGTCTTATGTGAGCATCTCCAAGGCACTCACCAGTGATTTTGAGAGCATCTTCTACGTCGATACAGAGACAGATTATTATCTGGAATTCTTCACAGGCCCCGGCGGTGATCTGAAGATCCGGCAGGGCGGACAGGATTTCTTTAAGGATGCGGAAGAGAAGATTCTGAAAGAGGTCTCGGACGAAGACCGGGAGAGCGTACGAAAGGCGCTCAGGAAAGATCATCTGCTGTCCTTCATGAAGTCGGAGGAGAACAGCTCGATCTCCTACCATAGGAAATCGGACGGCAGCGAAAAATCAGGCAGTCTGGAGACTATCCGCACGAAGAACAACGACGAGCGCCATATCGTCATCGGCGTCCGGAAGGAAGCTCCGGCGGAGGGCACTCTCTAAAAGCCCGGACAGGGAACAGCGCTACAGGAGTCATTAAATCTCATGGGAATCTTTGACAATAACAGGGAAAAAAGAACCGCCGCCAAAACACCGCGGCGTCTCGGCGAGCTATTAATCGCGGCAGGACTTCTGACGGAAGCAGAGCTTGAGAAGGGAATCAAACTGCAGAAGGGCTCCGGAAAGCGTCTCGGCACGGTTCTTCTCGAAAACGGCTTCATTACCGAAATGGACCTGATCGAAGCGCTGCAGATGCAGCTCGGAATCGAATACGTGGATCTGACCAAGGTTTCGATCCCCACAGAGCTTGCCCAGAGCGTTCCGAAGAGCATTGCGAAGCAGTATCAGGTGGTCCCGGTCCGCGTGGTGCGGGACGAGCTGTATCTCGCGATGGCGGATCCTTTAAACTTCTTTGCTTTGGAGGAAGTGAAAAAAGTGGTGCACCGCAGGGTTGTCCCGATGGTGGCCACATCCTCCGCGGTGGATCACGCGATTCAGGTGCTCTACGGCAATGAAGGCGCGGCAAGAGCCATCGAGGAAATGCGCCGGGATACGGCAGCTTCGGATCTGACGGCGGCCGTCGAAACCGCCTTCCAGCAGAACCAGATCGGCGAGGAGGCCGCAGCGAGCGCGCCGACAATCCGCCTCGTGAACTCGATCATCGAGCGCGCCGCGAACGAGCGGGCGAGTGATATCCATGTCGAACCCGGCGAAAGTGAGCTCCGGATCCGGATGCGTATCGACGGCGTGCTGCACGACATCCTGACGGTTCCGAGGGAGCTGCAGGCTGCGGTTCTCGCGCGTCTGAAGATCATGAGCGGCATGGATATTGCCGAGCGCAGGATTCCCCAGGACGGCCGTTTCAACGTCCGGGTGCTGGAACGCGACATTGACCTGCGTGTTTCGACCCTTCCGACGGTGTACGGCGAGAAAATCGTTATTCGTCTTCTCGAGAAGACAAGCACGATGAAAACGCCCGAGGACATCGGCCTGGCGGGCTCGGACCTCGAGAAATTCAACAGTCTGACAAAGATCCGCAACGGCGTGATCCTGATCGCCGGTCCCACGGGTTCCGGTAAATCCTCAACGATGTACGCGATGATCAACCGTCTGAATACCCGGGAGGTCAATCTCGTGACGCTGGAGGATCCGGTAGAGTACAATGTCGACGGCGTGAACCAGGTCCAGATCAATGAGAAGACCGGCATGACCTTCGCGAGCGGACTCCGTGCGATCTTAAGACAGGACCCGGATATTATCGCTGTCGGAGAAATCCGTGATGGCGAGACGGCGGAAATCGCGATGCGCGCCGCGATCACGGGCCACATCGTGCTTTCGACCATACATACGAATGATGCGATCGGAACGATCGAAAGGCTTTCGGACATCGGCGTCGAGCCGTATCTCATATCGAGCGCCTTAAAGGGCGTCGTGTCCCAGCGTCTCGTAAGAAAAATCTGCCCTTCCTGCCGGACGGCCTATGTACCTTCCGCAGAGGAGCTTGATAATCTCGGACTTTCGGACGCTCCGCCGAAGATGTTCTACAAGGGCACCGGCTGTCCGGAGTGCTACGGCACCGGCTACCGCGGCAGAACCGCTGTATTTGAAATCATGATCGTGAACCGGGAGATCCGACAGCTCATATCGAACGGTGCGAAACGCTCCGAAATCGAGCGCGTACTGGAAAGCCGGGGAGAAGACTTCGTCTCCCTCTATGACAACGCACTCCGGCTTGTCGTCGAGGGTGTGACGACCGGTGAAGAGGTGCTTCGCGTCATGAGCGCGGATGAGGAGTAATGCCGATGACGACGATTGAAGAACTGATCAGGAAGGCCCGGGAAGCCGGCGCCTCCGATATTCATCTGATTGCGGGTCTCGCGCCGAAGTTCCGTGTAAGCGGAGCGCTTGCGGATACAGGCGAGCCGCCGCTTTCACAGGAAGACTGCCTGCTTTATGCGAAACGCCTTGCGGGGAACGACTGGGCGATTTACGAAAAGACGGGAGAACTCGACGCGTCCGAGACGATCATCGGCGTGCGCTTGAGGATTCACATATTCCGGACGCAGGGAAAGCCCTCGATCGCTTTAAGACTCTTAAGCGAATCGATTCCGAAGCTTGCGACGCTCGGGCTTCCGCCGGCGGCACTGAATCTGACCGGACTGCACAAGGGCATTGTGCTTGTCACCGGCGAAACCGGCTCCGGTAAATCCACGACACTTGCCGCGCTCATCAACGAAATCAACCATACGCGTTACGACCATATTGTGACCCTCGAGGATCCGGTCGAATACATTTATACGCCGGACAAGGCGGCGATTAACCAGCGGGAGGTCGGGAAGGACACCGGTTCCTTTGCCGCAGGCCTAAGAGCCAGCCTCCGTGAGGATCCGAATGTCATTCTGATCGGCGAGATGCGTGACCAGGAAACCATCGAGACTGCCATTACGGCGGCGGAGACCGGCCACCTTGTATTCGCCACGCTGCACACGGGCTCCGCTGCGGATTCCGTGGACCGTATTGTCCAGGTCTTTCCGGAGGGCATGCAGAACCAGATCCGGCTGCAGCTCTCGATGACGCTGCAGGCGGTGCTGACGCAGCAGCTGATTCCCAAAAAGGCCGGCGGAAGGGCGCTTGCCTGCGAGATGATGGTCGTGACGGACGCGGTGAGGAACCTGATCCGCTCCGGCAATACGCCGCAGATCTCGAATGCCATTATGACGAGCGCTGCGATCGGCGGACAGACCATGGACCAGGCGCTTACAAGGCTGGTGCGCAGCGGTCAGATCACGAAGGATACGGCACTGCATTTTGCGAAGGATGCAGATTACGTAAAAAAGAACACAATGTAAGAGGAAGGAGCAGTAGACCGGGATGGCAACATACAAATATCAGGCAATCTCCCGGGACGGGCAGAAGGTTTCCGGCGTGGTCGACGCTTACAATGAGATGGATGCGGCGGAGCGGATCCGCGAGACCTGCGACATTGTGCTGAAGATCACAGCGACGGAAAGCACGAAGGAAGGCGACGGTTTTCTGAACCGTGAAATCGGCGGAAACAGGCTGGACATCAAGGCGTTTACGCTGGTATGCAGCCAGTTTGCGATCATTCTGCGCTCAGGCGTGCCGATCGCGCGCACTGTAAAACTGATCGCGGACAAGACCGATAACAAGCCGTTAAAGAAAATGCTCCGGCTGGTCGGTGAAGACGTTGAAGCAGGGCGCTCCATTGCCGCAAGCTTCGCTGAGCGCGGAGAGAAGCTTTTACCGCCGACCTTCATCGAGGCCATCCGCGCCGGAGAGGAATCCGGCTCCCTGGACCGTTCCTTCGAGTCAATGTCCCGTCACTATGAGAAGCAGGCCAAAACCCGCTCAAAGCTGAAAGGCGCGATGATTTATCCGATCTTCGTCTTGATCGTGGCAATTGTTGTCGTGATTGTGCTGATGGTCAAGGTCGTCCCGACTTTTACAGCCGTATTCGCGGATCTCGGGATCGACCTTCCGCTGATGACGAGGATCCTGATCGGCGTCTCGAACTTCTTTAAAAAATATATCCTGATTATCATCGGCGTCATCGCAGCGCTGATCATCGGACTGACGCTTTACGGCCACAGCGAAAAGGGACGGCTGCAGATGGCAAAGCTCAGGCTGAAGCTGCCCGTGATCGGGAAGATTGCGGAACTGAACGGCGCGAGTCAATTCTCCAATACGATGGCCATGATGCTTGAGGCCGGCCTGCAGATTTCACGCTCGGTCACGATCACCTCCAGAGTCATTGACAACGCGTATATTTCCGATCACGTCGGTAAAATATCCGGCAAGCTTGAGGAAGGCCGCACGCTCGGCTCCTCGCTTCGAGAGGCGGAATGTCTGCCGGACATCCTCGTTGACATGGCGGCCGTCGGGGAAGAAACCGGCGAACTGGAAACCACCATGAATACGATCGCCGGCTATTATGACAGCGAACTGGAGCAGGCGACGGCTGACGCCCTTGCCAGGCTCGAGCCGGCCATTCTCGTCGTCCTGGCGCTGGTCGCCGGATTCATCGTCATCGGAATGTATATGGCAATGTTCTCAATGTATAACGCAATGTAAGCTGTATTATTGGTTAAAAGGACGGCTGAAAGCGACTTTCCGTCAAAAGAAAATGCACAAAAACCGTCAAAGATACATAAATTTGACGGTAGCTTATGCTTGAAAAATAGATAAAAACCTGTTATGATTTAGGCACAGAAAAAAACAGCACGGCGGCAGGTGAAAAACACCATTCAGGCAGACGGAGCTGCGAAAAACGGACGGCTGGATCGTAATCGAAAGGGAACAGCCGGAGAAAAATAAAAACAGAAAGGAAATCAAAAACATGAAGAAAAACAACAAAAAAGGCTTTACCCTTGCAGAGCTCCTGATCGTCGTAGCGATCATCGCCGTTCTGGTTGCGATCGCGATCCCAATTTTTACAAGCCAGCTTGAGAAGAGCAGAGAAGCAACGGATGCTTCGAATATCCGGAGCGCCTATGCGGAAGTGGTTGCAGCTGCACTGAGTGATCCTGAGACTTCCGTAAAGGCTACGATCGAAAAGAAGCAGCAGCGTGAAGATTGGCAGAGTGCTGCCAGCATGCCGGACATTGCCGGCGTTGCGATCGGCGATATCGAGAGTACAAAAGATACTGTGGTAGCATATGACAGCGAGACTGGTAAAATCACTATTGATGATAAAGAGGTTACAAGCTCGTTCCTTGACGCTACAAATCCGTAAATAATTAATGTCACAAATATACCGGAGGGGTGCTTCTTCAAGCAATCCCGGAGTTTGATGACAGAGATAAAGAAAAGCTCTGCAGCCTGCATAATCCCGGCCTGCAGAGCTTTTTTCATTAAAAAGAAGCGCCTGTGATAACGCTTGACATCACAGAATTTTCTGCATATAATTAGCTTGGTATGGAGGCTTCTCATGATGAACCGTGTTTACAGAAAAATATGTTCCGGACACGGTGTCTCCCGGATCCATGTGATCCTGGCCATCGCGATTATTGTGATGGTCGCAATTATCTCCGTGCCGGCTGTGAAGAAGTGGAAATATCACGGAGAATGGCTTCTGTGCGCGGATTCGCTGCGGGTCGTGAACGGAGCGCTGACTGTGGATTACCTGATGAATGACCTGCATGCGCAGAGCCTCGACGGTTCGGAGGAAATGCTGTTCGTCGTGCTTCCGGGACGGGAGGAATACTGTCCGGCTGGCGGAACCGTCTATTATGTCCGGAATGAAGATGATACCTGGCGGGCTGTCTGCGGCGAACATGATTCGGATCATGCGCTTCGCACGCGCCTCAACGCCTCCTATGTCCTGTCACAGCTTCAGGCAGGACTTATCCTGGAAGATTCTTCCGATGGAATGCCGGAAGAGCTTTCCGCTGATTTAAACGGAAATAAACTGAAATGCAGCCTCGCGCTTTCTGATCCCGGCATCCGCCGCGGAACCAGGACAACGCGCGGCTATTCTGGCATTGTCGCGTTCTACGGCATTGCCGGGCTCGGCGAATTTGAAAATGATCCGGCGAAACAGGGCAGCATCTCATGGTTCTGCTTCGCCGATGAAGAATATAACGCGATCTGGAGCGTTAAGGACGGCTGGTCCGGCACCGCTTACGGAGACTGATGCCCATGCTGTCGATTTATGTCTCAAAACTGATCCTGATTTACTGTATTGTCGTTGCGGCGTTCTTCGGCGCGGTGATGGGTTCTTTCCTGAACTGCATGGCTTACCGCATCGCGCATCACGAATCCTTCGTGAAAGGACGCAGTCATTGTCCGAAGTGCGGACACACGCTCGGCCCGCTGGAGCTGATCCCTATCTTCAGCTGGATTTTCCAGAAGGGACGGTGCAAAGCCTGCGGGGAGAAGATCTCCGTCCGTTATCCGCTGACGGAAGCGTTTTTCGGACTTGTCACGGTGCTCTGCCTGCTGCGTTTTGACCTGACGGTCGAATGCCTCAGGAATTATATTTTTTTCTGCTGTCTTTTCAGTCTTTCGCTGATTGACCTGGAGACAATGATCATTCCGGACCGCTTCCACATCGTGATGCTCGCGGTCTGGGCGGCTTGCCTGTACTTTGTCCCGGGCTTTACGAAGGAAGCGCTGTGGCATGCGGCTGCGCTCCTGATTTACGGCGCGGTCATGCTCGCGGTTTCGATCATAATGGACCGGATTCTGAAAAAGGAGAGTCTCGGCGGCGGAGACGTCAAGCTGATCGCGGTCTGCGCCCTGTATCTCGGGCCTGTGAACATGCTTTTCGCACTGATCGGAGCATGTGTGCTCGGGCTGATATTTGCTCTGATCCGTCGGAACCGTCAAAAGGACGGAGAGGGGAAGGCTTTCCCCTTCGGCCCTGCCATCGCGCTCTCCTGCGGAATCTTCTGCCTTTACGGCGGCCCGCTTACGGACTGGTATCTGAAATTGATACTGTAAGCGGCTGTCGGCCCGTCTGAATCGCAGGCGAAGCAGAATCATTAATTTAACTGTAAGGATTACAACAATAAAAACGAGGTTGCTTCTATGGCAAAAACAATTCTTGGCGTAGATATCGGTTACGATAACCTGAAGCTCGCGCTCGTTTCAGGCGACAGCGTGAAGAAAACAGTTTCCGTACCTATGCCGAAAAACATGATCCGTGACGGTCAGGTGGTCTCGGTCGAATCTGTCGGCGAAATGATCCGCGGCGCGATGAAGGAGTACGGACTCCGTGCGGGCAATGCGGCGCTCGTGCTGGCAAACGAATCTGCTTTTGTAAAGAGCGTGGAGCTCCCCGTGATGACGGCCGACCAGCTCGAATACAATCTGCCGTTCGAATTCCGCGACTATATTACGGGCGAGATTCGCGACTATTGCTTCGACTACGCAATGTACGAGAAGAATGGTGCTGATTCGGGCGAAGACGAGAAGCTGGAAATGCTTGCGGCCGCCGTTCCGAAAACCGTAATCGAGGACGCACGGCAGATGATGCGGAAAGCCGGTATGAAGCTGGCAATTGCAGCGCCGTCGGTTTCGGCCTATATGCAGCTCATCCGCCGCCGGATGGCCGCACGAAAGGAACAGGGCACGGAATATTGTATTCTTGACCTCGGTTACCAGGCGGTGCGGATGTACATTTTCCGGGGAGAGCGGCTTATCGTGACGCGCATTTTTGACGTCGGCCTCTCCGGGCTCGATGATGTGCTTGCGGAAGCCTGCAGCGTCGATGTCCATCTGGCGCACACCTACCTGATGACAGACTATGAACGCTGTACAAGGCGCGAGGAATGCATGAGCGCTTATGCGGGCATCGCGACCGAACTGGCACGTGCTTTAAATTTCTACCGCTTCAGCAATCCCGAAGGGAATCTGGAAGATATCTGGCTCACGGGCGGCGGCGTAAAAATCGCGGCGCTTACGGAAACGCTTTCGGAAAGCCTTGATCTTGAGGTCCATCCGGCCTCGGATCTTCTGCCGGACAGTACGATTCCCGACGCCGAAAGCTTCATTCAGGCTATCGGCATTACGATGCAGTAAAAGGAGTCCTTAAGTTATGCAGATCAGTACAGACAAAGGTACGAGAAAAGGCGGGCGTGCCGGAAAACTCCCGGTGAAGCGTTCGATCAATCTCGCGGCTGTGGGCGTAAAGAAAATGAATATTGCCGGCGCGGTTATCGGAATCGTGCTGATTGTTGCAGCCGCAGTGCTCTTTGGCAAATTTGCGGTTGCTGACCGGCTGTCCGCAATGAATAAGGCGGAGCGCAGGGTTACGGAGATGAAAGGCCGGCTCGACGAGGTCTACCGGGATATCGCTTCCATGCAGAACGTCGAAAGCGACTATGCGCATTATACTTTTTCCGGCATGACGAAAGAGGAACTTTCGCGCGCAGAGCGTTCCGAGGTTATAACGATGCTCGAAAATGAGCTGACTGCGGAGCGGGAAACGAGTTCCTGGACGGTTTCCGGAAATATTCTGACGCTGACCGTTTCCGAAGACAGCTTGGAGACGGTAAATAACCTTGCACGCCGCCTCGAGACTTACGACATCGTCAGTCTCTGCACCGTATCAAACGCGGAGAAGGATGAGAAAACAAACGGACGGAATGCGGATAACGGCAAAGTCAGGGCATACATCATCGCGTATCTGAACGAGACCGGGGAAGGAGGCGCAAAATGAAAGTCTGGAGCCGTGAATTTACACGCACGGAAAAAGTGCTTCTGCTGATCCTTGCCGTGATCCTTGTCGGGCTCGTTTACTACCAGTTTGTGCATCGTCCTGTGCAAAAGGCCATCGAAACCGCTGAGGCCGAATACAGTTCACTTCAGACCGAATACACTGTCGCAAAGGCGAAAGCGGATCAGCTGAAAGCGCTTGAGGAGGAACTCGAGGACATGAAAGGCAGCGGTTCCGCCTCTTACATGGCAAGCTATAATAACGCGAAGGCTGAAGTGGCCCTTCTGAATGACATTCTTTCCGACACCCGACAGTATAACATCAGCTTTGCGAATGTGACGCGGTCAGGAAATCAGATCCGCCGAAATTTCACCCTGCAGTTCAGAACTGATGATTACGAAGCCATGCGCAGTGTCATTGACGGACTGCTCACAAGTCCCTACCGCTGTCTCGTCGGCGATATCCAGTGCAGTATGGGACAGGAGAGAAACGGCGCGGACTATGTCAGTGCCAACGTCACAGCCACCTTCTTTGAAACCATGGAAGGCGGTACGCCTGACGCCGGGCTTCCGGAGGACCGGGGCACTGCGAAATAAGGCCGCAGCAAGATAAAGAACAAAGAACAGGAGTTCCCGACAGAATGAACCTCTATAAACGCTTATTCAGCCTGATGATGGCACTGATGATGGTGCTCTCCCTTGCCCTCAATTCGGCGGCAAGTAGCGGGGGCGGCTTTGGTGTGCCCGAAAACGGTGCTGAAATGGTAAATGAGGCCGCTGAAGACGGGAATGAAGCCGCCGATCAGGCTGAAGAAATTGCTTCGATGCCGGGTGCGGCGGACGGAGATATAGATGTACCGGGAGAACCCGAAGACGTGCCGGTCGAAGATAATGCCGCGGAAGCCGGAGATGCTGTCATGCCGGGAGAACCCGTAGACGCACCGGTCGAAGATAGCGCCGCGGAGCCCGGAGATACTGTCACACCTGGAGGACCCGAAAACGTGCCGGTCGCGATGGCCGGAGACTTGGCGCTTTCGGCAGGTTCCGAAGCAGACGTCCCGCCGGCAGCAATCGAAGAAACTGTCGCGCTGGAAGTTGTCGAAGAGGCCGTCCGGCCGGCGGAAAATACCCATTCCGACGAGCCGCCATTCGAGCAGACGCTGACGGCGGACGTTAGCCGCATTCTCACGACGGCGAAGGGTCAGAGCCCCGAAGAGATCATTGACGCAGAGGCGCTTCGGGAAACGCTTGGCATTCTCTGGGAGAGGCTGAGCGGCAGAAATCCGGAAAGCCGGGAGGAGCGGTTCCCCAAGGAACGTCTGAAGGAGAAGCTTCTTTCTGCTGAAATTACAGGAATATTCCCCAAAAACGCGGCAGCTGAGCTGTCGCTGATTGTGTTTTCCGAGGGCAGCCTTTATGCGGAGACGGCGCTCCTCGGACTGAGGCTTCAGATTAAGAATGCCGACGGTACGCTGTATCAGCCCGACGGCAGCATCTCGGTCAAGCTTCAGGGAGAACTGATCCGCGAGGCGAAGCAGGGCGGAAAAGGCTTCCTTCTTTACCTTCTTGAAAATAATACAGATGTCCCGGCTTCGGCCGAAAAATCCGCGCTGGACGTGAAGGTCCTGAAAACCGACGCTGTCAGCGACCAGTATCTCCTCTATGAGAACGGAAAGGACGACGAAGTCCTTCGCTGTGACGAGGCGGACGAACTTCAGACCCTGACCGCGTCTTCCGGAAGTACACTTCTCTTTACGCTCGCACCGGAGGATTTCAATGCGGAGCGCACAGTCAAAATGCTCCTCTCCGCGCAGGAGAAGGAGCGTGTTCTCACGGCGGAAACCGATTCCGGCGATACGACCGTCGAAATCACAGGCGCGCTCTCGGAAGACGTAGAGGCCGCGGCCGACGTGGTTCCCGCATCCTCCGTTGAAATGGAAAGCGACACCCTGCTTGCAGTAGACATTACGCTCAGCCATCCGGAGGACGAGAATTTCCAGCCGGACCAGACTGTCTCCGTCACAATCACCGCCCCTGCGATCGGCGAAGCGCTTCGCAGCGGGACGGAGCTCGAACTCTGGCACATCGCTGACGACGGGACGGCGATGAAGGTCGAAAATGTTGAGTTCATCGGCGAATCGGCGGTGTTTGAGGCGGAAGCGTTCTCGGTGTATGTGATTGCCGAAGTGCCGAGATGTACCTATACCTTCTACGTACCGAACCAGGATGCGGAAGGATATACAGCGTATTCCTTTACAAATGATCAGGGACAGACCGTTTTTGAACAGACTGTTAAAAACGGCAGCGAACTGATTGTCCCGCAGCTTACTTCAACAGAAGACAGAGCCTTTGCAGGCTGGTATCAGGGAGAAATGGGCGGCGCAGGGCTGGTTCTGGAAAGCGAGCCGTATGATTTTGACGGCATCGTGATTACGGAGAACAGCGCGGTTGATCTGTACGCGGTCTTCACGACTTTTGCAAATGTCGTTTTCTATGGTCAGTATGACAACGAAAATTCCGCTTTCCCGGTTGCCTTTACACGGCGGGCGGAGCTGCTTCCTGCCGAAAACGCAGGAGAGCCGGCGTCCGCAAAGGTCAGGATCAGTGATCTCAGCGCACCCTATACCGCTGACGGGGACACCGAAATGGCCTTCTTCGGATGGTCGTATACGCCGGTGGAAGAGGCCGGTGTGTATGAGGACGAGGAAGAGAATCCTTATGTCATTGAGCCTGATGAAGACGGCTGTATTGTCGTTACGGGGGACACCGCTCTTTATCCGATCTTCAAGGCGGTTTTCCGTCTGACCTATCACGCCGCCCAGTCGGGACTGAGCGCGGCTTATGTGCCGCCGGCGTTTTATTTCGTCGGGGATCCGGTGGAAGGACCGCTCCCTGTTTCTTCCCGCGAAGGCTACAGCTTCGAGGGCTGGTACACCGGTACGCTGCATACTTCCGGCTCCGGCGACGATCTTGTGGAAACGGTCAATTATGGTTCGCGCATCACGGATGAAGACGGCGTCCTGGTGTCTTCCGCGGATGACGGCGGCGTGTATATCAGCGGCGGAAAGCTTTATCTGCGCGCCGATGCGACGCTTTATGCAAAATGGAGCGCTTCCTACCGGATCGTTTACTGGAAACAGCTGACATCCGAAAGCCCGGATACCGCCGATAAACATTATGAATATGCGGAAACCATCGTAAAGACGGCGGAGATCGGCACTTCGGTATCCGTCGCGCCGGAAGACCGGCAGGAAGACCGTTATCCCGGTTTCACAATCGGACATTATGACTCGTCAAAAACCATTGGAAATACCAAGGAACTGACGGTCCTGAACGTATATTATGACCTGAACGGCGAATACGCCGAATCAGGAACCACGCATACCCTGACTTTTGTCGATTCGGTGACGGGCGAAGGCGCGGCGATGATGCCTTCCGCGGTCAGCGGGCTTTCCCACGGCGCCCAGCTGAAGAATTACATGCCGGAGCCGCCGGTTTCCGGACGCAGATCGGAAGCCGGAAACGAAATCTTCAAATTCTCCGGCTGGTATATGGACCAAGCGTGTACGATCGGGGCGGATCTTGAAAGCATGACAATGCCTGATCATGACCTGACGCTTTACGCAGGCTGGGAGGCAATCCGCTTCAGAGTGGATATCGATCCGAATTACGGCGCGCTCTATGCGGAAGAAAACGGCGCCGGCACCGGTGCGACATATTTCAACAGTACGTACGACGCGGAGCCGATCGGCGAATACGTCCATGTGACGCGTGATTATGTGCAGTCGAGCTCCGGTACCTGGTATTATGTCAACCATGACCGGGCTTACGGCGGCGACCGTCATACCTATTATACACAGGATCCGGGCCTTGCGACAGAGGACACCACCTTTGAATACGCGCCCGGCATCTATACCTACATCGGCTGGTATGAAGTGAAGGACGGCATTGAGGCTTCGGAGCCTTTTGATTTCAGCCAGCATACGGATCATGATATCACGCTCCGCCTGCACTGGAAGAAAGCGGGCATCTATTATCTTTCTTATCAGTCCGGAGATGGAACGCTGGAGAACGGGGCGAAGGAAGAACTGCTTCCGGACGGCTTTGCGGATTACGCGCAGATCGTCCTTACAAGATCCGCCGTCGCGCCGGCCGGGTATACCTTTGTCGGCTGGCGGGTCATCGGCAGCGACAGCTCAAGGGTCTATATGACGGGCCAGGCGCTGACCCTGCATGCCGATGACGCGAAGCGGATCAGCGGCAGGGACGTTGTCTGCCTCGAAGCGGTTTACGTGCAGACAGGCACGGCGAAAATCATCTATGACGCCAATGGAGGCAGCGCCTCGCAGAGCGGAGTGGATTTCGGCAGCACATTTGATGCGGGAAACCAGCCCCAGCCGGTAACAGGCACGATCTCGGAGGACGGGAAGACCGCAGCAGTCTACGGCCTCGGCAACAATTCGAATTTCAAACTCAGCAGCGGCAACGGCTTTACTTATGAGAAGAACGGCGAAAGCTTTGTTTTTGCCGGCTGGAGCAGCAGTAAAGTGTACAGTCCCGGATCGGGATCGGAGCTCTTCACTCCGGGCGGAACTTATGGGGTGGATACCGCCGAGCCGTCGACGCTGTATGCCGTATGGCAAAGCACCGCAGCCTTCCATCTGAACAGCGAGACCGCGGACTGGGGCGGCGACTGGGCTTCTGAAGGCTATACTTTCATTGAAAACGCTTATACGACGGCTGTTTACCTGAATGCGGCGGCTGAGGAGCCTTCCATCATTCCGGTTTATAAGGGAAATAACGGCAAAATATTCCGTTACTGGGCGCTTCGCGCGGGCTCCGGGACGGAAGGAGATCCCTACACCTATACGCAGTATGATTTTACGCAGCCTGTCGAGGGCAGACTGGATCTCTATGCATTCTGGGACAATCCGAGCACGGTCACGGTGCATGCGGTCGATGCGTCGGCGGAAGCTTTGTCCGAAAAAACGAATGAAGACAGCGGCTGGAGCGTCAGCGATATTACAGCCGGACCTGATGAAATTGTACTGGACGGCGGCAGCTTTGTCACCGCGCCGCAGGACTACGCATTTGCATTTGCTGCGGTATCGGCGGACCTTGAGTCTGTTTCGGAGACGAAAGCCGTTGAGGCTGTCCGCTACGACAGTGCGCTGAAGAGCGTTGTCGTGCGGTATGCCGGCGCGGAAAGCGAGACGATTCTCGAAAACGGCGAAGAGATTTACTTTGTATATTATCAGCAGAGAGCGCTCAGCATCGCTTACCTGAGCACAGATACGCAGGAATCGCTGAGTACGCTGACAGTCTCGGCTGACGCGCCGCGTACGACCGGCGGGACCCTTCTCGGATCCTATGATATGGCATCGGAAATCACGCTTCCGATCACCTGGGCGAACAATGTTTATCCCTCTTATTCCTATGCCGTCGGCGGTGAATCGCCCGAAAGCGCAGCTGATCTGACGGTACTGACTGCCGCGGCTTCTTCGGAAGCGGACGGTTCGCGGCCGCTGCTTCAGATTCGGAATACCTGGCGCGGCTTCGAATGTACGACGGACGGAAACAGCTGGGAAAGCTGCGGATACAGCCCGGTGCTGTATGTGGTCTATTATGCACAGCTTCCGACTGTTGTCCGTTTTGGCGTAGAAACCGTCGGAAGCCGGCAGGTCCTGGATACGGAGTTTACGTTCAACTGGGTCATTACGGAGACGGTAAAAACCGTTACGACGGTTCAGCAGCAGACGCTTGTCGACGGAGAGTGGACAAACAGCGGCGAAGCGCAGGTAACGAAAGCAGAAGGAACGCCGACGGAGATTTTCAATACTCAGACAGCCGGCACTCCGTACCTTATGAAGGATGGAGATACGCATTCAGCCATCCTGTTCTGCAGTGAAACTGCGGATTCGACAGAGGAAAGCACCGGGAACGAAACCCGTACGGTTACAACTGTCAGAACCATTACCTCGCAGAGCATTACGATTACACAGACAGAAGATCCGCAGTTTACGACTGCGGTTGAAGGCGACGGAAGCAGCAGTGAGGGAACGAACACCCTCACCATAGAGGCCGACGGCGCCGGCGGCGAGAAATCGGCTGTTTTCGTCAATACCCATCGTTTGCTTCCGATCGAAGTCCACGTGGCGATGATGGAAAATGACGGAACTGCAGACGGCATTTTCCGGTGGGATGAGACGTACCGGAGCGCTTCCGAATCGGATTACCGCTTTGAACTGCCGCTAGGGGAAAGCATTGATTTCCTGACGGCGCTTCCCTCAGCGGACCTGTTTACAGGCGATCCGCAGATTTATGCTTTCGGTGCGGTTTTAAAGGGAACTGGCGCGGAAGGAAGTGCGGTCACGATCGACTGCTATGATGTGGCTGCCATTGCTTACGAAAATGTCGGCGGAAATGTTTACGAGCCGGTCCTGAAGGACAGCAGCGGAAACAGCCTGGGCGAGCTCGGCAGTTATGATCTGTTCTACCTCTATTATCCTATGCCCAGACTCCGCTATGTGAAGGCAGGGGCGGACGGTTCGCTGACGGATATCAGCGGCTGTGAAATGAATGAACAGACCGGAGCGATTGAGGCGGCGGACACCGTCTCTTACAGCCATGCTCCGTTGACGATGAACGGCAGAACTGTCGTACAGAATGACAGCATCGAAATTCCGCTGTCCGGACTGACCATCAGCCAGAGCGGAAGCAATTTCCGTATGCCGCCGATTCTGGACGACGGTGTTTTTGAACATTATCTGGCTTACACAGAGCTCGGAGCGGGCGGCATAGATGCGGCGGATCTTAACGCGCTGGATCTGAGCGGCGACTGCACGATGCAGTTGAAGATTCAGGACAATTCGCTTCAGTACAGCTTCGACGGCAGCAGCTGGAAGAATCTTTCCTTATCGGATACGCCGACCATTTACGCGGTATATACGGAGCGGGGCTATGATCTGCAGATCAGCAAGACTGTGGACATGTCCGCAAGCGGAGAGAATGAAATTTTCAGCAGCGCGCGCTTTACCGTTACGATCAGCTCCGCTGCGATTACAAAGGACAGCTACGAAGCGGAAGGTGCGGAAAACGAGACTGTACCCGCAATACCCGCAAACGGCAATACCCCCGGAAGCATTACCTTAACCGTGGAAGACGGAACCAGGATCCGCCTGAAAGGAATGGCCCGCGGAGACTATACCATTGTTGAGAGTGACAATGAGAACTATAATCTGATCGCAAGATCAGGTCCGATCGTGGGCAGTTCGACCTCTTATGTTAGTGTTGAGGACAACTCCACAGTACAGCTTTCATTAACGTCGGAAACCAGGCTTGATCTGAGCAACCGGCCGAAAGCGATCTGCAAAGTCGGAACGGTCATTTTCTATACGCTCCGGAGCATGGTCGAATACGTAGAGACGAATATACCCTCCAAAACCGCGACCGCGGAAATGCTGACGGATTATTCCATGCCGGCTGCGGATACGCTGGAGATTCCGGCCGGGTTTAACCTGACGCTGACGACGGCGGAGTCCGGATTTACCGGAAGCGGAAACCTTGCTGTTATTACCAGGACGGAAGAGCTTGCGGATCAGCCCATGATTACCAGCAGCGGAACGCTGACAATCAGCAACCTGACGCTGGAAGGAAATAATGTTGCTGCAACGGCGCCTGTGATTAACAGCTCCGGCGATCTGACGGTCGGTGCCGGCGCGGTCATCAGGAACGCGGACAATGTAAGCACTGGGGATGACGCGGTTTACGGCGGCGCGATTCATGCTTCGGCAGGAAACATCACGATCACGGGAACCATCTCGGACTGCAGTTCTGAAAACGGCGGCGCGGTCTATTATACCGGCGGCGGCACCATCAGTCTGCTGGGTCAGGGAAGTCTCAGGAACAATACAGCAGCGTCCGGTGACGGCGGCGCGATCTATATGACCGGCGGTACGCTGGATCTGTCCGGAACGGCTGAGATTTCCGGCAATAAGGCGGAAAACGGCAGAGGCGGCGCAGTCTATGCCGGCAGCGCGGTGATCGAGATCGACCAGGGCGGCAAAATTACAAATAATACTGCCGCATACGGTGGCGCGATCTATGCAGAAACCGCCGAAATCACAGTCACGGAAACAGAAAATGTCAGCGTCAAGCCGGCAATTACCGGAAACACCGCGCTTAACGAGGGCGGCGCCTTCCATATCGGGACGGGCTCGCTGACTTTCTCCGGTGGCAGCATTTCCGGCAATACCTCCGGCAATAACGGCGGCGCTGTTTATACAGATTCGGCTTCGGTAACCGTGTCCGGAACCGCGGAATTCAAATCGAATACGGCAGATGCTGACGGCGGCGCGGTTTACACGGCGTCCGGAGAAGTTGCGGTTTCCGGCGGAACGATGACAAAGAACGAGGCGTCCGGCGGCAGCGGCGGTGCGGTCTATGCGGGAAGCGGAAATGCAGTGATTTCCGGCGGAAGCATATCCGAAAATACAGCCGGTGAAAACGGCGGCGCGCTCTATGCCGGAAGCGGAAGCATCACGCTGACGGACGGAACCCTGGCGGACAATACTGCCGGTGAAAACGGCGGTGCGCTGTACGCGGGAAGCGGTACGGTGACGATCACCGGAAACAGCACGG
>CAMVNR010000004.1 GCA_947168905.1 uncultured Lachnospiraceae bacterium | reverse complement strand
CCGAAGAACAGAAGAAATAAGGACGTGTTTCCTTTCGGTTCATATAAAAACGAAGAGCCGCTGCCCGTTTCATGGGCAGCGGCTCTTCAGTTTCATATTGCTGCGGGAATTCCTTCCATTCTTATGCCTCGAAATGCTCCTCCACATATTCTACGATATCGCTGACCTTATGGAAGCCCTCGAGTTCCTCGTCCGGAATTATAACATTGTATTCATCCTCAATCGTCATCAGAAGCTGTAATACATCCAGCGAGTCTGCACCGAGATCGGCAATGATTTCCGCATCCGGCGTAATTCTATCGGGGTCAATACGAAGCTGCTCCGCCAGAATATCCTTCACCTTATCAAACATCTTGTTTCCTCCTCTTTTTTGATTGTTTTCAGTAGTAAATAATCATAAGCGGCTGTTATTTAAGCCGGGACTTTTTAGTGCTTCACATATTCCGGCAGCTCCTGCTCAATCTTCTCCGAGAGCTCTGAAAGCTGCATCTGCCGCGCCTGTTCGATACATTTGCAGACCGCGGTTCCGTCGGAAGAGCCATGTCCCTTCACGACAACCTTGCGCGCGCCAAGAACCACGGACCCGCCATAGTTCTGATAATTCATAAACTCTTTTATTTCCGCAAACATCGGCTTCATCAGCCCTGCGCCGAGTTTATAAACCGTTTTGGAATAGATCTTGCTTTTTATCATCTTCATCATCTGAAGGGCGGTTCCTTCCGCGCCTTTGATCAGGATATTTCCGGAAAAGCCGTCGCATACGACCAGGTCAAACTTTCCGGTCAGAAGGTCTCTTGCCTCCATGTTGCCCGCAAAATTGATATTCCCGGTTTCGGAAAGAAGCTTATACGCCTCTTTTCTCAGCTGGTCGCCTTTTTCTTCCTCGACGCCGATATTCAGAAGGCCTACGCGCGGCCGCTCCACATGATAAACGTTCTCCAGATAAAGACTGCCCATGATGGCAAACTGCTGGAGATAATCCGGCGTAACGTCAACATTCGCCCCGCTGTCACAGACACCGACAATCCCGCCGGTCATGGACGGCAGAATCGGGCAGAAAGTCGGCCGGATGACGTTTTTCAGGCGCCCGATCCTCAGCTGAGCCGCTGCTACAAGCGCGCCGGTCGAACCGATCGATACCAGTCCGGCGATGCTGTCGTCTTCACGCAGAAGCCGTATGCCCTTCATCATCGAGCTTTCCTTTTTCAGGCGGATCGCGTCTGTCGGCTTCTCATTTACATCAATCACTTCCGGAGCGTGCACAATCTCTACCCGCGCACGGTCATAATTCTTTGTATCAAGCTCCTTTTTCAGAAGCTGTTCATCCCCGGTCAGGATCAGTGACAAGTCCGGAAAGCGCTCCAGCGCAAGAACAGCACCGTCGACATTGACGCCGGGACTTGAATCTCCGCCAAAACCGTCGAGAACGATTTTCACCATTTCTTATTTACTCCTCTTTGTTATGCATCAGCGGTGAATCGCGTGGAAAGTGACACCGACTCCGTCCGGCCCGCAATGTGAGCCCGCCGTCGGATTGACGACCTGGAAGGCAATCTCACAGTCCCCGATTTTCGCCCGGATCGCTTCCGCCAGCTCTTCGGCCAGTTCCAGATTCCCTGTATGTCCGATAATGATCCGGTGCTTCTTTACATTCTCTCCTAAGTCTACAACAACCTGAGCCAGATGGTCAAGTGCTTTTCTTCTGCCTTTTTCTTTCCCGACAGAAACCATCTTGCCTTCCTGACTCATTGTAATGATCGGACGGATTCCGAGAAGGTTCCCCATGGTGGCGGAAAGCCCGCTCACACGCCCCGAACGGCGGAAGAATTTCAAATCATCCGCCATAAAATACATTGCATAGTGGTCAACTTCCTTTTCTCCCCAGGCCACGATCTCCTCTGCGGACTTTCCTTCCTTATACAGATCCGCCGCAGCCAGGCCGATAATCCTTGAAATCGTGGTGATTCCCTTGGTATCGATCTCGTAGAACCGGCAGTCCGGATACTTTTCCAGAAGCTTCCGTACCGCCAGATGCATAAAATCGAAGGTGTTTGTCATTGCTGCCGAAAAATGCACATAGAGAATATCGTTCCCTTCGGCAAATTCCGGTTCGAAATACTCCATGTATTCCCGCTCGGTTATAGCGCTTGTCGTCGGCAGCGCTCCGTTTCTTAACAGATTATAAAATCCTTCTGAATCATATTCGTCAAAATCCACATAAGGGTAGATCGTTTTCCCCTCATAGGAGTACGGCATACTGATCAGTTTCGCGCCGTACTTTTCAGCGTCCTCCGGCGTGATATCCATATCCGTATCCAAAAACAGTTTCAGCATCTTTTTTTCCTCAATTTATCCCCTCTGCTGCCAGATTTTTCAAAGCTCCTCTTATCCCTCAAGAAGCCAGGCAAATCCATACGGTTTCAGGCGCACCAGATTGACGATATCCACCTCTTTCCCGGAAAGAACATTCCTGTAATGACCGGGATCATGCAGAGAGAACACCTGCTCATCGGGGCTGAAATTATACAGACCGTAGAACTTCTGGCCTTCCTTATAAAGACCGACGCCGATCGAAGCATTGTTGTCGGTTCCGGGTGTCCACAGGTCCGCGCCGCAGTCAAAGACATGGTTCTCCCGACGGAATTTCAGAAGCTTCGCGTTGTGTTTGGACTCTTCCGGCACCGGAATTCCGCCAAGCTGGATGAAGAAGGCGTTTACAAGCTCCGAAAGCCGCTCGTCTCCTGCAAGCTCCAGAGAGCTTCCCCGCACGCCCCAGTCTCCGGTCTCCTTGTTTTTCACACGGTGCGCCTTCGCCGGGCTTTCCTTGAAGGAGCCGGTAAAGTAACTCTGCAGGAATTTCTTATGGCTTTCTTCGTTCATCTGCAGCGTTTCCAGATAGGTATAGTCCAGATCCCAAAAGATTCCCTTTTCCTCATCACGGGTGCGGTAAAAAATTCGGTTCTCCGGCTGATGCCCGATCTTATTCAGGTAATTTGCAAGGAGCCGTGTATCCCGGGTCGCTGCAGTCTGCCAGATCGTCGGAAGCATTTCAGGATCCGAAAGAAGATGAAGCTCCGGCTTCTCAGGCGTTCCGAAATACGGCAGATAGTTCTCTGTCTGTCCCGGAATATGACCGTAAAGAAGCACGGACGGGCAGACAATCTCCACACAGATCCGGAGGATTCTCAGGAAGATGTGCACCTTGGTTTTATTCTGCCACTCCGTTCCGGGTATGCAGAAAAGTCCGCTGATTCCATCAAGCATAATAAGCTCGGCGCCGCCGTTTGCCAGCTCCAGAAGCTTTTTAACTGCCTGGTTCAGAAGCTCCGGCTGTTCAAAATTGCCGTTAAGCGCCAGCCTTTCCTGCTTTTCTTTCCGGCGGATCAGCCGGTCCTGCTCTTTCGCGCTTCTGTACCAGTTCATATTGGACAGGGCGCTGCGGTCTTTCCTTTTAAGCGCTGCAGAACGGTTCTTATACGCCTCCTGCATGAGCTTCAGAAGATCGTCAAAAGCGGCGCCGTTCGCGCGATAGAGCTCTGAATAAATAAACTGAAATTCACTGTAAAAACGATCCTTTCGGATCAGGTAATCTGATGTCATTCTTCCTCCTCAATTAATATCTGCCAGGACTGATATTCCTTGGTATACTGCGGAATATAAATTCCCCGCTTCATTAAGGAACTTCCCCTGATTGTCTGTCCTTCTCTGTACGCCTCATCCGCAGGGTTGTTCCGCCCCTTTTGTACATGACCCGGAATAAGCCGCAGCCTGTAATTTTTTTCTTCCTTCAAACCGTGAAGACATACGTAAACCGGCGCAGGATTGGCGCGCACATGATCATAAACCGCGGTCACAAGCGCCTTCTTCCCGTCTTTTGCCGCCTCTTCGAAAACCGTACAGCCCGTATCGTCCGGACGTGTCAGCCGATAATAATCTCCGCCATGAATGAGCTCCCGAAGCTCTGAAAACACACGGATCCCCCGGCGGATTTCTTCCTTCTCCTCTTCCGAAAGACGGTTTGGATCCAGCTCGTATCCGAACGTCCCGCTCATGGCGACTGCAGAACGTGTCTCCATCGGCGTTGTCCGGCCGGTCTGGTGATTCGGAGAGGCGGAAACATGTGCACCCATCGTATTCACGGGGTAAATAAACGATGTACCGTACTGAATCGTCAGACGCTCCACCGGATCCGTATTGTCCGAGCACCAGATCTGGGGCGTGTAATAAAGCATGCCGCAGTCAAACCGGCCGCCGCCGCCGCTGCAGCCTTCAATAAGAAGCTCCGGAAAACGCGTAAGCAGGCTTTCAAGCACACGGTAAGTTCCAAGGACAAAACGGTGCGCCATTTCTCCCTGGCGTCCGGCGGGAAGTGCGTGCGTAAACTTATCGCACATGCTCCGGTTAAAATCCCACTTCACATAGGACGCCCGGCCTTCCTCGATGACGGCGCTCATCTTTTCAATAATATAATCCTGCACGTCCCGGCGGCTCATATCCAGGAGAAGCTCGCTTCTCGAAAGATCCGGGGCCCGTCCCGGAACTGCAATCGCCCAGTCCGGATGGGCTCTAAAAAGATCGCTGTCTTCTGAAATCGTCTCCGGTTCAAACCAGATGCCGAAGCGCATTCCCAGATCCTCCAGCCGCGCCCCGAGCTCATGAAGCGTCATGCCCAGCTTCTCTTCATTCGGTTCCCAGTCTCCGAGCGCATTGTAGTCGCTGTTTCTGTCTCCGAACCAGCCGTCGTCCATTACGAGCATTTCAATCCCGAGATCTTTCGCCGTCGAAGCGATCTCGATCAGCTTCTCCCCGGTAAAATAAAAATAAGTCGCTTCCCAGTTGTTGATCAGGATCGGTCTGGGCCGGTCTCTCCAGTACCCGCGGACAATGTTTTTCCGAATAAAATCATGGAACTGCCGGCTGATCCCCGAAAAGCCCTCCGAAGAATAGGTCAGGAGCACCTCGGGGGAAGTGAAGCTTTCTCCGGGCTGAAGGACCCATTCAAAATCATCCGGATGAATTCCGAGGACAAGCCTCGTCTGTCCGATCATATCCCTTTCGGCTTCGAACAGAAATTCCCCGCTGTAGACAAAGCTGATGCCCCAGCATTTCCCCTTGTCCTCCGTCGCCGACGGCTCGCAAAGGATCGCCGAAGGATTGTGATGATGGCTTGACGCGCCGCGCACCGATCCGAAGGACTGTACGCCGCACCGAAGCGCCTGTCTTTCCGGAACGCGTTCCTTCGCCCATTTTCCATTGAAACTGATCAGGTCATATTCGCCGGTAATAAAGTCCAGGGAAAGCGGAGCGGCTTTCAGGATTCTTTTTTCGCCGCGGCCGGTATTAGTGAGCCTCAGCGCGCGTGTAATCACATCCTTTTCCGGAAACACGCCGTAAAAAAGCTCCGCCTTCACGCCGCCTTCCGGATCCTCCATTGTGACAATCAGCGTCTCAGCCTTGTCATCTTTGTCTTCAACCGAAGCCGGCAGGTCGGGAAGCGTATATTTCCCGGGACAAATCCGGCAGCCGGAAAACCTGAGACGAAGCGCCCGCGAGCCGTCCTCGTGTCTGACCATGATGGCTGCCGTCCTGTAATCTCCCGCGCCAAAGGTGGCGGTCTCCAGCGGCAGCTGGTCAAAGGAGTACGAGCGGTCCGTCATCCCTTTTTCATGGGGATTGCCGGAAAAGCCGCGGTTCATCCGATGAATCGCATAGGAAAGATCTTCCTCACCGGTATCCTCTCCGTACCAGGTATGAAGAAGCGTTCCGATCTCATCCGCCTTCATCTGATAGACGGTGTTTTTTGTCCTGAGCGTGATGAGTCCCTCTTCGGGGCTGTAAATAATACTCATTTTACCTCCAGATTTTCCAGGGTGCCTGTCCTGATTCCCAGAGCTTTTCCAGTTTTTTCATTTCGCGCTGGGTATCCATACACTGCCAGAAGCCCTCATGGCTGTACGCCATCAGTTCCCCCTGTTCGGAAAGCGCCTGCATCGGCTCTTTTTCAAAAACGGTCGTATCATCCGTAAGATAATCGAAGATTCCGGGATTCATCACCATAAACCCGCCGTTAATGAGGCTCCGGTCCTGATCCTCCTTTTCACGGAAGGCATTCACCGAGCCGTTTTCACCGACATTCAGCATTCCTTTCATCTGGGCGAGACTGACTGCAGTAATCGTAGCGATTTTACCATGCGCTTTGTGGAAGGAAAGAAGCGCGGGGATGTCGATATCCGAGACCGCGTCGCCGTAGGTGAGGAAAAAGGGCTCATCTTTGACATAGTCCCGTATCCGCAGGATACGTCCCCCGGTCATGGTCTCCAGCCCGGTATCCACAATCGTCACCTTCCAGGGATCCGTATGCGAGGTATGCACTTCCACACGGTTCTCTTCCAGATCAAAAGTCACGTCCGAGTTGTAGATATAATAATTCGCAAAGTACTCCTTAATCACATGCTGTTTGTAGCCCGCCAGAATCACGAATTCATTATAGCCGTAATGCGAATATATTTTCATGATATGCCAGAGAATCGGCTTTCCGCCGATCTCGATCATCGGCTTCGGCTTCAGATGGCTTTCTTCGCTGATCCGGGTGCCGAAGCCTCCGGCTAATATTACCACTTTCATAATAAAGATCTCCTCCCGCGCCTATTGTAACACAGTTTTTCCTGAAAGGCTACCGCTTTATTCCGCCGCACGAAGGCAGTACCAGAAATCCTTCACACAGGCAGCCCATTCCCGGACGGTTCGCATCACCGTCCCGGTGGACATGCGCCAGTTTTCGGCTGTCAAGCCGACAAGCTCCATTCCATAGGCTTTCCCAATATACATTGCCCGGTACAGGTGGTATTTCTGAGTTACGACCACCGCCCGCCGGATTCCGAAGTTTACAGCGGCATGCTGCATGCTTTCGTAGGTGGAAAAGCCGTCGTAATCAAATTCGATCGCTGATTCCGGTACTCCGTGGACGACCAGATATTCCACCATATGGTCAACCTCGTCATATTCGCCGAGCCGGTGATCTCCGGTGACAAAAACTTTTTTCACTGTCCCGCTTTCGTAGCACTCTACGGTTTTTTCCATCCGGTACCGAAGCATCGGGCTTAATGTTCCGTCCCGGTACACGCCGGCTCCGAGCACAATCACCGCATCGTAGGGCTCCCCTTCCTCCAGTTTCTGTGCAAGCTCCTGTGTGTTCGTCAGGATCTTTCCTGATGCCGACAGCATCATCATCCCACGGATTCCAAACACGCACAGTGCCAAAAGAAGCAGAAGGAGCGCTGCCGCAATCAAAATTTTCTTACCCTTTTTCAAATACGGATCTCCTTTCCAAGCGCGAAGGACCAGATCCATTTTTCCTTCACTTTTTTGCCGGTTGCCTGCTCAAGGGCCCTTTCGTACCATTCCAGCTGCACCCGGTAACGGGATGCGAGCACCTCTTCTGCATCCACACGGTCCGTCTTGTAATCCACGACGACAAGTCCGTCTTCCTCTTCAAAGTAGAGATCGACGATGCCCTGGAGCATCATCTGTTCTTTGCCTTCCGGACGGCAGGAAAGCTCAGGATAGACCGTTTCTGCAGGAATTCCTATGATAAACTGCCGTTCACGGAAGCCCCTGCTCTTATCCAGCGCCTGAATAAAGCGCTTTCCGAGATCCGAAGTAAAGAAAGCCTCGATTTTCGGAGGGTACAGAAGCCGGCGTTCCTCATGCGAAAGCACGCCGCTCTCTTCCCACTCATCAAGCTGCGCTTTGACAGCGCGATGCGGGTCGATTTTCTCCATCACGCGGTGGTAGAGTGTTCCGCGCTCCCTGCCGCTGATTCCCGTAATGCCTTCCTTTCGCTCTTCTTCCGGACGGTCGTCAAAGAGGAATGCTTCCATTCGTTCTTCTTCCTCTCTCTGCCCGGCCGCTTTAAGCGCTGACACGGAAATGCTGGAATACACGCGGCTGAGCACGCTGTCATATCTGAAAGAAAAGCGCTCGTCATAGCTTTTCCGGAAAGCGTTTTCCTTTTTTGCGGCGCTTTCCACCAGGCTCTGAAGCAGCGTATAATCCAGTTCCCGAACGGCCTGTCTTTCTTTTATCCGTCCCGAAATCTCTGTACCGGCTACCAGGCGGATGTCCATCGGACCGGAAGTCCTCACCGCCGGAAGAAGCCAGGAGAGTACGCAGTCCGCCCCGGTCAGTTCCCCGTAGCTTAAGCGCTCCGGCACTTCGTCGATTTCACCCGTCAGCGCGTCAAACTTCTCCTCGTCCGGAATCGTCCCGGTGACAAACAGCTTTTCCTTTGCCCGGGTCATTCCCACATAGAGCACCCGCAGCTCTTCCCCGAGGGTTTCGACACGGTTCTTCTCTGAAAAAACCTCCCGCATAAAGCTCTTCTTCCGGATTCTACGCTCCGGATCGGCGATATCCGCGGCAATTCCGTAATCCTGATGCAGAATGATACGGTTTTTGCTGTCCTGCGTATTAAAGGGCTTCGACGCTCCGGAAAGGAAGACGATCGGGAACTCCAGCCCCTTGGACTTATGAATCGTCATCAGCCGGACCACATTGTCATTCTCGCCGGAAGTATTCTGTTCGCCTTCGTCCGCTTCATATTTCCGAAGCTTGTCCACATACCGGATAAAGTGGAAAATCCCGTGGTAGGAGGTGTTTTCAAAATTCGCGGCCTTCGTAAGAAGCGCGCGCAGATTCGCCTCCCGCCTCCGTCCGGAAGGAAGCGCAAGCACATAAGATAGAATGCCCGTCTCCCGGTAAATCTGCCTAAGAAGCATGGACAGCGAAAGTTTTGAGGAAGCTCTTCTCCATCCTGCGATCGCAGTGAAGAACGCCCGGATTCTTTCCATAAGCGCCTCATCGCCCTCATAAGAAAGAAGCTCTCCGTACAGTCCATTTCCGGGCCTTTTTCCCTGTCCGGAGGTATGAATCCGGGCAAGATCCTCCGCCGTAAAGCCGAAGAACCGGGAATTCAGCACCGCTGCCAGCGGGATGTCATTCATCGGGTTATCGATGACCGACAGAATATTCAGCACCAGCCGTACTTCCGGCGCGTCAAAATAACCCGAACGGCTCTCCACATACACCGGGATTCCCTGCTCCTCCAGGACCTGCTGAAAAACTGTGTCCCAGCCCGCCGCCGTACGCAGCAGAATCACGATATCTTTATATTCGGCGGGACGCGTCGTAACCGTTCCGTCCACATCTCTTTTCGCAACCGGAAACTTCTCCGATACCAGCTCGTGGATCTTATCCGCGATAAGGAGCGCCTCGGCCTCCTGCTTCGAACAGTCCTCCGGCGCGTCCTGCATTCCGGCCAGAAGAATTTCACTTCGGTACGGATCTTTCCCGGAGATTTTCACTTCCGGAAAATCGGCGCCGGGATAGAGCGCGGTGTGCAGGCTGTATTCGATGCCTCCGACAGCTTCCTGCATCAGCTGGAAGAAAAACCAATTGGCAGTTCTCGTGATTTCCTTCCGGCTCCTGAAATTCCGGGACAGCTCAATCAGCTGCTTCGGGCCGTTCTCCCGGCTGTAGCTTTTATATTTTTCGGTAAAAAGCGAGGGGTCGGCCATCCGGAAGCGGTAAATACTCTGCTTCATATCGCCAACCATGAAAATATTATTTTCTCCGTCCGAAGCCCTGGAAACCGCCGTCAGGATCTCTTCCTGCACGCGGTTGGAGTCCTGGTACTCGTCGATCATAATTTCATGAAATCGCCCGGACAGTTCGCGCGCTGCGGCACTTCTCTCCCCGTCTTTGTACAGTATCGAAAGCGCAATGTGTTCGATATCCGAGAAGTCGGCGATCCCTTTTGCCGCTTTCGCTGCCGCGTAAAGCTCCGCATAGCGGCGGACCAGCCGGACAAGCGTGGATATAGTTCCCGAGGTGACGCAGATCTCGGAAAGAATTTCCTGTTCGCTTAAGGCAAACCCTTCCTGGAAACGTTCCAGACGCTTCTTTATAAGCCCGCGCTTTTCTTTAATTCTTGTCTGCAGCGTTTCGTCATAGCCCTTTTTGCTTCCGACCGGCTGACGTTCCAGCTTGATGGCGAAAATCTTCGCCCTTGCTTCCCGGTAATCCGAGAAATTGCCCGCTTCCCGAAGCTTTTCGGCATCGATTCTGTACGTCCGGGCAAAGCTTTCCGGCACCAGGGGTGTCGTACTCATGCGCACCAGCTTTTCTGTCTGGTCAATGAGCGCCTGAAGCCTCAGTTTCACCTGATGAAGGTACCAGCTGCACCAGTCGGAAGCAAAAAGCTCCTCCGGCGTACGGATATCACACCGGTCGATGCACTCCTGAAGCCACCGGTCCGGCCAGGGATGGCTGCGGCTGAAGCGGTAAACCGATAAAACCAGCGAAGAGAGCGCCTCATCGCTCTTTGCTGAGGAAAAGCCCTCCAGAAGCTTCAGAAAATCCTCATGACAGGCTTCGTACTCTTCCTCGAAGAGTTCCTCCATCACATCGCTCTGGAGAAGCTTTTCTTCGCCCGGATCCATGATTCTGAAGCCGGGGTCAATTCCTGCCTCTTCCGGGTAATTCCTCAGAACGGAAAGGCAGAAGCTGTCGATCGTGCATACCTGGGCCTGAAATACCAGCTGCAGCTGTCTGCGAAGGTGACGGTTCTCCGGGTCCGTTCTCTCCCGCTCCGAGAGCGCCTGATACAGGCGGTTTTTCATCTCCTGGGCTGCCGCATTCGTAAAAGTTACGACCAGCAGCCGGTCAATATCCACCGGATGCTCCGGATCGAGCACGAGTCCGAGAATTCTCTCAACCAGTACGGCCGTCTTCCCGGAGCCAGCCGCCGCCGAGACCAGCAGATTCCTGTTCCTGGCATCGATTACCCGCTGCTGTTCAGGTGTCCACTTCATGTTCATCCTCCGAAAGATCCTTCAGCTCCTTTTTCTTCAGCCGCCGCATACGATACCCGGGAATTCTCTCGTCATACCCGCAGACACTCCGGTATGGACAATAGCTGCACGCCGTTTCCTCTCCGTACCGGTACGGCTGCACTCCGACCTCGCCAGAAAGCATTTCCCCGACGATTTCCTCCGCTTTTTTACGCGAAAAAGCTGCAGCACGCTGAAGCTCCTGCCCTGTCGCCACTTTGGCATAGTCGTAAAAGCTCCCATCCTTCTTTATTCTGAGTGAAGCGACAACAGAAGAACTGCCGGAAAACTCCCGGTCGATCAGCCGAATGGCTTCCGGAGAGGAATTGGTCAGCCCGGAAAGCTGCAGGCTCTTCTCAATCAGTTCCTCCGCCTCTTTTTCATCCTTTGCATCGACCATCGGATCGTCAATGTGATAATAATACACGCCCGCCGGAATGATTTCCCTTCCGGGGTTTGCTGCTGAAAGACCGCTCTTCGCGGCTTCCAGATATAACAGAAGCTGCAGCTGCAGCCCGTACCAGATTTTCGTATAATCGAGGCTCTTTTTCCCGGACTTATAATCGATGATTTTAACATAGATTCCTTCGCTGCGTCTGGAAAGATCCATCCGGTCAATCCGGCCCTGAAGGAAAAGATCCGCCCGGTTTACGGGGCTGAGGCGGACAGGCATAAACGGATATCCGAGCCCGAACGGCACTTCTGTTTCCGTTTCATCATAATCTCCCGCCTCCCACTGTTTTTTCAGGACAGCGACCGTCCGCGCGACAAGACGGCTGACGCGAACGATAAGATAACGGTTCCTGGCGCTGTCCTGCATCAGTCCTTCCCCGTATTCTTCCGTGACTGCCTGCACGGCCGCTTCAGAGAGCCCCGCTAAAACAGGCTCCGAAAGTCCGTCAAAGCGAAGCTTCTTTTGATTCATCATTTCAAAGAAGCGGTTGATACAGTCGTGGAGAATTGTCCCGAGATCCGCTCTGTCGACCTGGTATTCCGGCCTTTCCGACAGCATCAGACCATAGCTTAAGAAATGCGAGAACGGGCAGGCTGCATATTTTTCGAGCCGCGATACGGATTCCTGGACGGCTCCGCCGAAAAGCGCCGAGGCGCTTTCTTCCGAGAGCCTCTCCGGCTGGTAGCGAAATGCTGCGGCTTCCAGAATGGACTTCAGGCTCTTCCTGCTGTCCGGGTTTTCGAAAAGCCAGGATGCAAGCGCCCAGTCCCCCTCCTGAAGCGGGGTTTTTCCCTCCTCGAAAAAGCTTTCCCGGAACCGGCCGGCTGTGTACAGAAGTCCGTCCTGCGCGGTTTCGACGGCTTCGGCGCAGACAGTCTGCGTTTCTATGGAGAGCTTCGGGAAAAGCCGCAGAAGCTTCCCCACAACAGGCGCCGGATTCAGGCTTCTTCCGCTTCCGTCGGAATGGGCATAGATCACCGTCACGCTCTCTTTAGCTCCGGTAAACAGTCTGTACAGATAGAAGGGCGCAAAAAAGCTCTCTTCCCGGGCCGTCGGACTTAAAATGACCGAGGCTTCCCCGAGGATTTCTCTGTCGGAATCCGATAAAAGTCCGCCGCTTTCCTTCAGAGAAGGAAGCAGGCCTTCATTCGCGCCGATAACAAAAAGATGACGAATTCCCTGCAGCCGCGTCCGCATCAGATCTCCGACGAGAAGCTCATCCCTGGACGGCGGCACAAGTCCCATGCGAAGCGATGCAATGCCGCTCCTCATCAGCTCGGAAAAAGCCTCAAAGGGCAGCACCTCATCATGAAGAAGCGCTGCGGTCTTTTCAAAGAAATCCATAAGAAGCGCTTCGCTTCCTGCATACTCCCGCGAAAGATCCAGGCGCTCTTCCGCTTCCGAAAGCGCCTTCATTTCCTCTTCGGTATTCAGAGAAGCGAGAAATTCCCGCAGGGCTTCGATCCGCCGGAAGACCGGCGCTCCCCGCTTCATCAGTCCTTCGTGCAGTATAAAAACCGGCGCCAGCGCTTCTTCCCTCAGTTCATTGACCGCAGGAAGGCGGGAAGCCTCAAAACGGCGGTAGCGCCCGGTAAAGGCTTTTTCAAAACGGTTTTTCCCGCGCACACCGCGAGCAAGGCAGAAGTTTTCGAACTCGCAGACCCGGTCGTACGCACTGAGCCCGTCTTTCGACTCCTTCAGCTGCCGGTCAAGATACCTGATATACAGCGGGTTTTTCAGAAGGGTGATGACGGACTCGAAAGAATACGATTCCTCAAAGACATCCAGCAGCTCCGTTACCAGCCGGAACAGCGGGTTCTCTGTCAAAGCGCGGGTCTCGTCAAAAAAGACCGGCAGCGACAGCTCGCGCATTTTATCCTCAATTTCTTCGTGGTAGCAGGACGGATTTCCCGAAATAACCGCCATGTCCCTGAGCCGCATGCCCGAACGAAGGAGCCTCAGGATTTCACCGATCAATACCCGTACTTCCGCTTCCGGCGTGTCTGCAGAAAGAACCCGTATTCCTTCTCCGCCCTCCGGGAACACCTTTTCCGGGTGCCGGAAAAGTCCGGCTTCAATCTTTAGAATGCTCCCGGAAATCCCCGCCGTTTCCGTAATGGTTTCCTCCCGGATCGGAAGGCCCTTTTTGATTGCCGCTTCCTTCATCCGGCTGCACATGGTGTAGGTCATGTGGAAGAGGTCATCCTCCTCCCGCTGCTCATAAAGCGTACACCCGCTTCCAAGATCCGCTGTCAGAATGATTTCCCGGGCGCTCTCAAGAAGTGATGAGAGCACCGCTTCCTGCGGCGGCGTAAAGCCTGTAAAGCCGGTCAGCGAAAAAACGGTGTCTGATGCCGGCTGCCAGCGGTCCATGCAGCGGGCAAGGCGGGAAAGGCGCTCCTCGGCCATTTCATAATTCTGGTGAAGCCGTCTTAGAAACGCCCTGTAAAGGAGCGACAGCTCCGAAAGCTTTCTCTGAAGCGCCGGGTGGGAAGAAAGCTTTGCCGCGCTTTCAGACAGTTTGTCCGGCGTTACATTGTATTCCGAAAACTCTGAAAACAGTGATTTAAGCTCCGTCAAAAAGCCCTGCTTATTCAGATTTTTCCGGAGCACAACCAGTTCGTCCTCAAGCTCTTTTGCCACCAGCCGAAGCAGCATCAGTTTTCCGTTATCATCGATCATCTGCTGACTTTTTTCGCCGAGGTCGCCAAACACGCGGTATGCGAGCCGGTTGAAGGTCAGGACATCGATATTCATGAGCGCATGCCTTTTCGATCGCCGGACCATCTCTTCCTGCGTATACAGGCTCGCCTGCTCCGGCACGAGCACGGCATACGAATACTCCGGGTGCTTTTCGGCCTCCCGGAGGATCGTATCCAGCATGTATTCGTTTTTAACGGATACTGATGACCCGTAAAGTATCGTCAGCGCCATTCTGTGCCCCGCAACTATCTCTTTCTGCCCTATTTATCAGCCGTCCTTCCTCAGGATGACAAAGCCCCAGCGGTCAAGCATCATCCTGCTGCCGCCCGTCATAACATTTCCGGAAAGAAGTTCCGTGTAACTGCCCTCGGGGCAGACAGCTTCTACAGGAGCTTTACTGTAATTATATATGAAGAGGAGCTCCTTTCCCGCTGCGGAAACTGCCTTCTTCGCGATCAGGGGGAAAGCCGCTTCCTTAAGCACCGGTAAAACGCCGGCTTTCTGAAGAGCGCCGGCAAACAGCGCTTTCAGCACGGACTCTTTCATTCCGCAGCCAAGATAAAGCGCACAGCCTTTTCCGAAGCAGTTCTCCACAACCGCAGCATACTGCCCCCAGTTCTCGTGATCATAGGAAAGTACCGTCTTTCCGGCTTCCGGAATCAGGCATTCAAAGAAGCCCTCCGCTTCCTCTGTGCCCTGAAGAAGTCCTGCGCCATTGTCCGAAAGCTTCAGGTTTTCAGCCATCGAAAACTGATTATAGCTCAGTCCGAAAACATCTGTCATTCCGTACGGCTGTGCGTCATGCCGGACCTTCGTATTTTCGTCCGTAAAGAAGGATTTAAATCCGGATACCAGCAGGCCGCCCTCTTCCGTAAAGCGTTTTACCGCCCGGATTGTCCCGTCGGAAGCAGCGTAAAGCGCCGGAACGAACAGCGCCGCGTATTCCTTCAGCTCCGAATACAGCGCGTTCTCGTGCGCTTTTTCATCTGCCGCAGAGGCGCTTTCTTCTTCATCCGCATATACGAAGGCGCACTCGTAATTCATCTCGTAAAGCGCCCGGTACCAGGACATCAGCACTTCATTATACTGCACGTTTCCGCCGGAACGCATTCTCTCAAGAGCCGTCAGCGACGCATTGGACACAAGGAATGCGATACGGTACTCCTTCTTCAGTCCAGTCAGTTCCCCTGACAGCCTCTTAAAATCCGCGCCGACGGTGCAGGCCTCCCGATACACCTTGTTCTCCGAAAAATCATGCGAAAGCACACCTTTCCAGTAGGTCTCGAAAGCATTATGCAGGGAATGCCAGTGCCAGTATTCGACCATCGATGCCCCGGAGCCGATGTGGGAAAAAGCCTGAAGCCGAAGCTGTCCGTCATACGGCGTCCACTGCGGGAAGCCCTGTGCTTCGGTCTCGAGGATCAGGTAGTTTTTCTTTTTCAGAGAATAATTCAGCGCTCCGCCGAAGCTGATTTCCAGCCCCGTCAGATGGTCCTGCGTCGGATGATAAATATCGCAGCCGGCCGTTGTCAGCGCCTTCGACGCCGCGAAATGGTTCAGTGCCGGCTGGAGTCCGTAGCTGTATCCGCGCCAGTCAAAATCGAAATTGTGCGTAATGAACTGGTCTTCCCGCCGGTACTCATTCACAATCGCCGACTGCCAGGCCAGGAAATCTGTCACGAGTTTGCGGCGGAATTTCTCGAATTCACCCCAGAGGGAGGCGTTGATCGTATTCCTCACATCCGGAAAATCCTTCCAGTCATGCACGGCATTCGACCAGTAATTCAAGCCGAAAGCCGCGTTCATTTTCTCGATATCCCCGCTGAACTTTTCCTTCAAATAGCCGACAAAAGCCTCCTGGACCTCAGGACCTGCCGTATCATAATGCTTTGTCTCATTGTCGAGCTGATAACCGATGACTGCCGGATGTCCCGCCACATGCGAAATCAGCTCCCGGATGACCCGCTCGGCATGGAACAGATACGTCCGGTTCGTTATATCCATGATCTGACGCGGGCCGTACAGTCCGCGGCCTCTTGTTGTCGTCGCAAGCACATCCGGATCCTTCTTCACAAGCCAGGAGGGAACCGCATAGGTCGGCGTCCCGACGATGACGTGAATATTGCCGCGGTGCATGGCTTCAAGCACCCTGTCCACCGATGTAAAATCGAATTCCCCATCTCTTGGTTCCAGCGTCGACCAGGTGGATTCAGCAATCCGGACAACATTCATATTCGCTTTTTTCAGCATTTCGACGTCCTTTTCCAGACGCTCTTCCGGCATATATTCATCGTAATACGCCGCTCCGTACAGAAGTTCCTTCATTTTTCCTCCCTGAGTGTATTGAATAGATTTTCGATTCCCGCCTTCACTTCCTTATATTGCTTCGGCCAGCGCATATATCCGTGCGCGCTCAACGATTTGCCGTCCTTGGTGGACAGAGCGAGGCTGAAACTTTTTCCGTCCAGCACTCTCCAGTTAACCTTTTTGAACCCGTTCCACCTTTCCACCTTATTCTCATGAAGAAAGGCCGCAAGCCGGTCCGCAAAGGCCTGATCTGTTTCAATTATGTCCGCCTCTTCCAAAGGAACACCATCATCCTTGATAACAGCGGTATACACTCCGTCATCAAGACGAAGTTCATAACTGACCGAGGCATCCATGGCGTTTCCAGTCGTATAGCTGAAGGCAAAGCTCTCCAGCTCTTTGATTTCCATGTTTTTGCATCCCCCGAGAAGAAATACCAGCGACATAAGCACTCCCGTTAAAATAAGCAGCGTTCTTCGTTTCATTCGTCCGCCCTTTCTGTCCTGTCTATACGAATCATTTCGGAACCTTCCTATGCTTCTTTAAAAATATAGCTTGAATAGGCTGTTTTTGCGGAAATCCCGGGAAGCCGGCCGATCCGGCCGGAAAGAGCGCTGATCGTGTCCTGCGGCGCATCGACAGCGACGCTGATAATATTGATCCCCTTTTCCCGGTACGGAATTCCCATCCGCCCGATGATATAAGGAGCGAATTCATGCAGAATCCGGTTCATTTCTTCTGTTGATTCCGGCTTTTCGACAATAATACCGATTACAGCCACTCTCGTCTCCATAACAATCCGTTCCCTCTTGCTTTCGTCCTTTTTCATTTAGGGAAACCACCTGTGTTTTGCCGGCGCTTTCCGCTATCATCATAGCACAGAAGTCCCATGTACGCAAGCAATTCGGCCTTCCCAGGGCAGAAAAGCCCTTGACAAAAAGCGGCATTTTGTGTAGGCTAATGAACAGTTAACGAATATAAAAAAGAGGAGATTCAGATGAACACTTATAAAACACATGGTACATGCTCCCGTGAAATTCTCTTTGATGTTGAAGACAACATTATCCGGGAAGTCCGTTTTGTCGGCGGCTGCAACGGCAACACACAGGGCGTCGCGGCACTGATCAAAGGCTATGACATCGATGAAGCCATCGCACGTCTGAAAGGCATCGACTGCGCCGGAAGAGGCACTTCCTGTCCTGACCAGCTGGCCCGCGCGCTTGAAGAGTATAAAAAGCAAAGCGCCTGAGGAAGAACACCGGAAGCGACGCATTACCTAAAAGGGAGTTATTATATGTCGAAAATGATTATACTGACCGGCGGAGGAACCGCCGGTCATGTCACGCCCAATATCGCACTTCTTCCGGGGCTTCGGAAGCGCGGCTTTGAGATCCGCTACATCGGCTCCTACGCCGGTATGGAAAAAGACCTGATTGAAGCGGAAGGAATCCCTTACGACGGTATTTCTACCGGAAAATTCCGCCGCTATTTAAGCCTCAAAAACCTCTCCGACATCGGACATGTTTTCAAGGGTATCCGGGAAGCGAAGGCGCTTCTTAAGAAATACCGCCCCGATATCGTTTTCAGCAAAGGCGGATTCGTCTCCGTTCCCGTTGTCCGCGCAGCAAAGTCGCTGAAGATTCCGGTCATCATTCACGAATCCGACATGACGCCGGGACTGGCGAATAAGCTCTGCTATTCCGCCGCTTCGAAAATCTGCTGCAATTTCCCCGAAACCGTAGAACTGCTTCCGAAGGAAAAGGCCGTGCTTTCCGGCTCCCCGATCCGCGAGCAGCTGCTGTCGGGCTCCAGGGATGCGGGCCTTCGGTTTACAGGACTATCCGGAAAAAAGCCGGTCCTTCTCATGATCGGTGGTTCTAGCGGCGCTAAAAAGCTCAACGAAGTCCTTCGTGAAGCGCTTCCAGAGCTTCTGAAAACCTTTGATATCATCCATCTCTGCGGCCGAGGGAATCTCGATCAGAGCCTCCTCTCTACGGAAGGATATGTTCAGTACGAATATATTTCGAAAGAGCTTCCGGACCTCTTTGCAGCATGCGATGTCGTCTTCTCCCGTGCAGGGGCAAACGCGATCTGCGAACTTCTCGCGCTTAAGAAACCGGCGCTTCTCACTCCGCTTTCAGCAGCCGTTTCCCGCGGCGACCAGATTCTGAATGCGAAGTCCTTTGAAAAGCAGGGCTTCTCAATGCTTGTCGAAGAAGAAAACCTGACTGCGCCGGTTCTCGCAAAGAGTCTCGAAAAGCTCTATGGAAACCGCCGGACCTATATCGATGCAATGACAAAGAGTACTCAAAAAAGCGGATCCGACGTTATTCTGTCGCTGATCGACGAAATAGTACCCTGATGCTATGTCGGTTTTCCTGATTTTTTGGCAAGCGGGGAAGGCGGCGGAAGATCCCTCCTGCCCGTCTGCCGGGCTTGTTTGCGTGAAAAAGGGGATAAAAGCTTGCTGTAGGCTTTTATCCCCTTTTTCACACCGGGCAACCGATCATCATTCCTCTTCTTAAAACGAAAACTACCAGAGGAATAATTCGTCTCCCGTAAGCTTCATTACCGCCTCGATATAGTAATAATCCGCATACACGAAATACTGATTGTGGTCCGGGACATGATACGCCGCCGAGCAATGACTCAGGATTCCGTCGCGCATAGGATCGTAATCTGCGCGCATTTCATGAAGCGCCAACAGAATCCGGACGGCTGCATCCATATACACCGCCCCGCTGTCATCATTTTCGTCATTATGCACTGTCCCGCGGCAGATTTTCGCAAGCTCAATAAGCCCGCAGGATGCGATGGCCGCTGCGGTCGAATCCTCGAAGCTGACGTCGGACGGCTGATCGAAATCCACCGGAATCAGTCCGCTTTTCGGAATCCGGGAAATAAAATATGCCGCAATTCTTTTCGCGGTATTGAAGTACCTCGCTTCCCCGGTATGCAGATAGGAAAGCGTAAAGCCATAGAGTGCCCAGGCTTGTCCTCTTGTCCAGGAGGATCCTTCACAGTAGCCCTGCCCACCGAGCGCTTTCTCACAGATCCCTGTTTCCGGGTCAAAGACAAGAATATGATTCGCCGATCCGTCCGAACGGATGAATTTATCCATTGCCATGTCAGCATGCTTCATCGCGATGGTCCTGTATCTGGGATCTTTCGTGATTTCCGATGCCCAGTACAGAAGCGGCAGATTCATCATACAGTCGATAATCGCCCATCCGGCGCGGTTCACTGTATTGTCATCATTCCACGCACGAATAAAAGATCCGTTCAGATTGAATCGTCCGGTCAGGTTATCCGCGGCCAGAATTCCGCGGTTCAGACTTGCCGGATTTTTCGTGAGTCTGTAGTCAGCGACCGCCGTAAGGAGGAATCGGAACCCGCTGTCATGGTCCATAACGCGGGAATCAAAAAGCGCCGCATCCATTTTGTTTTCCAGCTCTTCAGCCGCGTCCTTAAAGCGCGTCTCCCCGGTCAGGTGGTACATCTGCCAGAGAATTCCGCCCCAGAAGCCATTGGTCCACCATCCGATCCGTTCCCCGGAAAGGTCCTCATATTTGCCGTTAACAGAAAGATACGGGACCGTGTGGAGATTCCTGTCAAGCGTCGCCAGTTCTTTCTGCTTCAGTTTTTCGAGTATTTCTTCTGCCGGAAAGTTCATTCTTCTGCCTCTTTCTTTTCCTCAGTCCTTCAGAATTTCATATACTTTCCGAAGTTCTTCCTGTCCCGGGTCCTTCGGGTCCCATGCAACGATCACCGGATGATTCTCATAACGCGGAATCACATGGATATGAAGATGCCTTACGGTCTGCCCTGCAGCTTCTTTGTTATTCTGCACGATATTGAAACCGTCTGCGCCAAGTCTTTCCATCTGCCGCGCCCCGATCCCGGCTGCCGTCTTCATCAGCTTTCCGAGAAGCGCCTCGTCAGTGCATTCCGTCACGTCCGCATAATGTTCTTTCGGAATGATCAGTACATGTCCCCGCTCCGCCGGGCCGATATCCAGGGTTGCGATACAGGATTCATCTTCATAAACTCTTAATGACGGGATCTCTCCTTTTACGATTCTGCAGAAAATACAGTTGTCCATAATCCGCTCCGTTCATATATTTATTTACGGCTTTCGCCATTTTCATTATACCTGAGTACCGCTGTCTCTTGCAAGGTTTTTTCGGTTTTTTTCGGCACTTTGCTGTCAGGCACCGGCACGCTTTCTGACAGTGTATTTCCGCGCGGATCATGCGTTTGTTTTTCATCTTTTCCCGGGAATGCGGAAGGCGGAAGCTTCCTCAGATCAGAATAAACAGAATAATCCCGATGATAATCACCGCTGCGATCAAAAGATCTCCCTTATGCTTTACAAGAAAGCCTTTTATCTGCGAGGAATACGGCTCCCTGTACACTTCATCCTGCTGAAAATCTTCGGAAAAGGGGCTTTCCGCCGGTTCCGGAAGTCTCGAAAGGGACAGATCCAGCCGGGTTGTTTCTTCCGGAAAGATTTCCGGGAACGTTCCCGCACCCAGCCTCTGTGTTACTCCGAAGTCCTCCCGGGCGCCTTCTGTAAAGCCCCCCGCAGCGTCCGTTTTCTCCCCGGATACGCATTGATATCCCCCGGCAGAAATGAGGAGCCCGTAAAGCGTATCCGAAGTCACCGTCGGTTCCAGGCTTTTCTGATACATTCCGTACAGAAGCAGCACCCTGCTTTCTTCCCTCGGGTTCAGCCGGCGAAGGAAGTATTCCATAAGCCTCTGTAAGGACTGCTGAAAGTTTTCCTCCTTCACCGGAAGATACAGAAAGGTAATATTCCCTGTAATACTGTCTGTGAAAATTTCTTCCGGCAGCAGGGACATCCTGTTTACCGACAGAAAATAGGAGCGAAAAATCCGTCCCGTCTCCGAGATTCTCCGAATAACCCTTTCGAGCATCTCATCTGCATTATCCTCCCGTACAGCGTCCGAAAGCGGGATCAGCCCAGACACCACATAGCGGACTTCAAGTTCTTTGCCGAATGTCCCGATTTTCATCCTGATCAGGCCTTCCGGCGTATTATTCTCAAACATTGCGAGTTCTGTCCGGTTAACTTTTTCTGAAAGGAAACGCTTTACCAGACATCTTTCAGCACCATCTTCCATGTATTTTTCAATCGGCATTGTCCCCCCTCGATGACGCCTTCTCCCTGAGAATGACTTCCACCGGACGGTCGGCGTCTGTATTCCCGTCGTACAAAAAGGCTTCTTCCTCTGCCTTAAAAGCGGCAGAATAGTCGGCTGCCTTTTTTATAACACGATCATAAAGACCGAACGAAAAGCGGATCAGCGCGCCGATAAGAAGGAGGATGACTCCCATCACCAGCGCGCTCTCTACGGTAAGACTTCCCGTTTCTTCCTTCATCGTTCCCTTTACTCTCCCTTCATCGTTTTCTGCGCCGTTCCCTTTATTCTCCCTTCATTGTTTCCTGCATTGTTCTCTTTACTCTCCCTCTCTTTCCCTGCACCGGCTGCAAAGAGGCTTTCCGCCGACTTCGGAAAGCAGCATCCTCCGGATTCCTCTATGCAGCCCCGCACAGTTCCGGTTCCCGTGCCAGCGCGTTCCGTATACGGTAATATAGACCGTTTCAGCGTCCGTTCCCGCACTGCAGTATTCACATGGGTAGTAGATTTTTCCGTCATTATTCCGAAGGAACGGGATTTCTCCGGCCGCTGCTTCCCGGATTTTCGGCTGCAGATAAGAGCAGGACAGAGAGGTGTGATATACACTTCCGTATTCCGTCACATAAACCGGCACTTCCTGTGTGCTTCCGAAGCTTTTCCCGTTCCATCTCCGGCGGGACATTGTTTTTTTCAGAACCGGCTTTTCGAGGAAGCTTTCAAAGAACGGCGGTCTGAAGGAATATTCCATCGCAGCGCTGGCTTCTTCCTCTTCCTCCCCTGCGGCTTCCTCGCACGCCAGCACTCTTGTCCTGTCTGAAACGGTTTGTATCAGGTCAAGTTCCGCTTCCACTGCCGGGAAAAAGGAAAGAAAGACGGCGGTGATCATCAGGAACAGCGGAAGGATCATCGCAGCTTCCAGACTCATGCTTCCCGAAGAGTCCGTAAGAAAAACATTTCCCAAAGAAGCCATCCCGGTTTTCGGAGCCCGGGACTTTAAGAAAAACCGATGTCTGTCCGGGCGGTTCTGGCTCTTTTTCGCTTTTATTCTGTGCACCGGACAAGTCATCTTTCTCTCGTGCCTCCCGGGAAATGCTTTCTTTACGGACTCTTCCTTCCGGCAGAGCCCTTTTTATCGGTAGCTGCCCGAAGTTCTCTGTGAAAACGCTTTTGATAACGGATTTTTCCCCAATCCGTTCATAAATACTGCCTGTCTCGTGAACAGAGCGTCCATTCGTGCATCTACCGTGAAATCCATCTCGTACACCAGGCTTCCGGCCAGAAAGTCGCTTCCGTACCGGCGTAGGTTCTCCTGGATCATGTCCAGTCCCCGGTAGGAAAGATCAGCAGGATCCAATTCCAAAAGACGCGCCTCCAAGTAGTCCCTGTAACTGAAAGCTTCTGCTCCGGCTTCAAACGGAAGCTCCCCGCCGTGAAGAAGGAAAGCCGTTTCCGCTACTGCTTTCGTAAAAGCGCACGCCCTCAGCAGCTTTTCCTCGATCCTGTCGTCCTGTCCTGCAGCCTCACGGTATTCTTCCGAAAGTGCCCTGATCTGCCGCTGCTCTTCCGCAGAGGATCGGATCGCCTCCGCGTTCACGGCTTCTCTGATCCTAAGAAGCGCCGAAACTGCCGCCCTGAGGTTCATTTCATCGGTCATCTGCCCGAAAATAAGATACTCCGCTTCCAGAAACAGTCCCGCTTCGTCCTGTGCATCCGTATAGCACGGAAAATACTTTCCAAGATAGGAATGAAACAGCGCTGTCTTCTCTTCTTCTGTCAGCGTCCCTGTTAACATCAATCCGTCTCCTTCTTCCGGAATGCGCTCATCCCGAAAAGATACCGAAGGAAGCTCCTGCCGGGGTAATTCTGTTCCGGAAAGCGGCCGGTCATTTTTGAGAACCGCTCTGAAACTGTCAGTGCGCAGCCGGTTCGCTTCCTGGATCAATTTCCAGGCATCCGTTTCGCTTGCGTCTTCCGACAGCTCCTGCCCCGGATCCGGCAGGGATGCCCATAAATTCTCCAGGTTCCGAATCCGCAGCAGCAGCGATTTTCTGTCATTTTCCAGGGAAAGCGCATGTTCGATGCTTCCATTCTCTGCCTCTTCCAACAGGAGCTCATAGCGAACAGCGCTTTCCATGAAAAAGAATCCGTTATAATCCGCTGCCGTTTTTACAAAATTCAGACGAATCCTATCCGGCGTCAGCCGAAGCAGGCTTCCGTCCGCGTTTTTTTCAAACCAGAGCGCAAACTCTTCCTCGATCATCTCCGTCCGGAGCGGGCCGCCGCCGAAGCTTCCGTCATAAAACATGAGTCCGTATTTTTCGAACAGTTCCCACTGGTATCCCGCAAGTACACTGTCCATGGCAGCATCCGAAGCCTCCCGCATTGCATAGTGTGCCGATTGAAACCGTACACTCTCAAGAAGCGCAAACAGAAAGCCGATAACAAGAAACAGGATCAGCACCAGGAAAACCGAGATGCTGCCCCGGTCTTTCTTAGTAAACTTCTTCAATGGAACTGTTGATATGTCCGAAAACAGATTCGACAAGACCCACCAGCTCCTGCTTAAAGACAAGCACAAGGCCGATGATGACGACTAATATGAGCACGATTTCAATTGTTCCGATTCCCGCCTCATCTGTCACAGCATTCTTAAGCTTATAAAGCAGCTTGATCATTTTTCCCTCCTTTTGTCAGTAAAACATCATAAAAGCCGGGATTACGAGAAGCATCAGGACGATTCCGAGAAGCAGCACCATCGGAAAGAGCAGCTTCGTCCCGGCTTCCTCCCCGCGCCTTAACGCCTCGTTTCTTTTTTCTTCCAGTGCTTTTTCCATTTCGGCTGCCAGAAAATCTTCCGCCCCCGACAGCCCCTGTCGTAAATTTCTGGCGAGAAAGCTTCCCAGTCTCCGATAGCATGACAATCCTGTTCTCTGGCCGAATTCCAGATAAGAAAGACTCTCGGACCGTCCCCGGTCCATATTCCGAAGCGCTGTGCGCATTTCTTCATAAAGCGCATCTTTTTCGCTTCTTTTCTTTCGAAAGAATCCTGCCGCTTCGTCCTTTGTCCCGGATTCTTTGAGGATCCGTTCCCAGGCGCTTCTTATACTGAGTCCGGTCTGAAGGTACATCGACAGTTTCATCAGAAAAGACGGATATTCCCTTAAAAGCGACTCTTTCCTTCTTTTCAGCCGTTCTTTCGCTCTTTCCCCGGGGTATACTGCCATCCACAGCGACAGAGCAAATCCTGCAATCAGAATCAGGTAAGGAGAAGTCGTCTTCGGATAATATTTCAGCGCTGCGCCGCCGACGGTATCTGGAAGGACAAGGTTCTCGTCTTCCCGGCTGTTTTCATCTGCCAGCATCAGGAGCTCATCAAGCTGTTCTTTCCTGCTCATTTTCTCTTCCTGTACCGGAAGAACGGTTACATCACAAGGATAAGATTTCTCAAATGCTCCAAACGACAATGTGACGGTCAGCACGAGATGTCCGCCCTCCGAAGGAAGCTCCTCAACAAGGATTCTCCCGTCTGACGAAAGGAGATCCGTGCGGCTTAAGTGATAACTGAGCCGTATTTTGCTGTCACTCTGCCGCGGAAAGGAAAGATCCTTCGTGACCATGGAAAATGAAGAATTTCCGTTCAGGATGATTTCCGACATTTCGGCAAAAGTTCTGTCGAAAAGCTCCCCGGCTTCATTTTCATCCGGTGCTTTTCCGGAGACGCTCACAGAAACCGGCCATTTTCCGGATGCGTCTTCTGCGACAAGCTCCACCTTTCTTGTATCACCGAAGCCGGGACGGCGAAGTGCGCGGATTTCCATACGGTTTTCTGAAAAAACGACGAGCATCAGGCAGGAAAGAGAAGCCATAAAGAGAACCAGAAGGATTCTCCCGCCCTGCAAGCCTTCCTGCAAAGCTTTTTTCTCCCCCGTGGCCTGAAAAACTTCCTGCCCTGCGCCATCCTGCCCGGAAGGACTCTTCCGCTGCAGATATTCCGACAGAAAAAGTCCGGAACAAAACACGGCAGAAGGCATTCGTATCCGTTTTCGGTTCTTCTCATATACCTCTCTTCGATACTTCCTTTTCATAAACACAAGAAAAAGAATCAGAAAAAGAAGAAGAACACATACGCCCATCTTCAGACCTCCGTTTCCCGAACCTTCAGAATGTACTCCGACCACAGAAAGGCAAAAAAATACAGAAGAAGCGCTATGCTCATGATCATTCTTCCCCTCAGTCCCTGATACAGGGGCGCTACGAGGGACGGTGAAAAAAAGCGAACATACAGAAGAATTGCAAGCGGTGTAAAATCCATGATCCTCTGCTCGAGTACTTTCGCAGAAAGCTTTGTCAGAACCTCGCTCCGCACGCTTTCCATGGCGCTCATTCTGTGATAAGCCGTGTCGACAATGATATGAAGCGCCCCGCCTGATCTTGTCACAATAGACAGGAGCTCTGAAAAGCTGCGGATTTCTTCGATATCCGTTTTTCGTCCGAGTTCAAGAAAAACATCCTCCACGGTTCTTCCATTCTGAAGCTGCCTTCCCATCCGCTGCCACTCCCCCAGGATTTCACTGCTCTCCCCGAGAAGCTCCGAAAGCTCCGGTAAGGAGCGGATCACCGCGTTATCCGCAGAATACCCGCTTCTTAACTCGTCTCCGAAAACCCGAAGCGTCTGGAGAAAATCCCGCCGCATTCTTCGTTTTCTGAGCCTTTGCTTCCTCCTTTTTTCCGCTGTGATGATAAGCGGTACGCCGGGCAGGAAAGCTGCAAGCGCCGGAACAAGTGAATTATAAAAAGCCACCGAAAGCAGCAGAAACAGCAGAAGAAACAGGCTCAGGACCTTCAGCGTTTCCGCTGCGTTCAGGCTGTAGCTTCGGTAATCTTTTTCCGCGCTTTTCAAGCTTCCCGGTGTTTTCAAGCCTTTCTTCCGTCCGGACAAGCCTGCCCACCACCCTTCCATCGGATTCGCCTTCTTCCCGGAAAACAAACAGCGGTGCAATCTTCACCTCTTCTTTGTCCATTCCCCGGACTTCGTAAATACCCGTCACTCTCCTGCTCAAATCCCGGAGCCGGTCGAGATGGACCAGAATGTCGATCGCGGACGCGATCTGATGGCGTACTGCGGCAAGGGACAGCTTTTCCCCGCCCATAAGCGCCATCGTCTCAATCCTGAAAATCATATCGGATGCGCTGTTCGCATGACCGGTCGACAGAGAGCCGTCGTGACCGGTATTCATTGCCTGGAGCATATCCAGCGCTTCTCCGGAACGGATTTCGCCAACGATAATTCTGTCCGGCCGCATCCGAAGGGCGTTCCGGATCAGCTGCCGGACCGTCACCTCATACAGCCCCTCCAGATTCGCAGGCCGTGTCCGAAGCCGTACGATGTTCTTCACATTCCGGATCCTCAGTTCCGGTGAATCCTCGATGGTCACAATCCGTTCCTTCGGTGGAATCCCCGAGGCCAAAGCCCCGAGAAAGGTTGTCTTTCCGGCCCCGGTCCCTCCCGAGATAAAGAGGTTATAGCCGCACTCCACCAGCGTTTCCAGAAACCTGGCCGCTTCTTCGGAAATGCTCTCCATCCGGACAAGATCCTCCATTGTGATCGGATTCTTCGGAAAACGCCGGACCGTGATGATCGGGCCGGAAAGGGATATCGGAGGAAGCACCAGATTCACACGTGCTCCGTCCGGGAGCATTGCATCGGTCATTGGCGTTGCTTCGTTGACCCGGCGATTCACGGCAGAAGCAATTCTCTGCACCACATCCAGAAGCTTTTCTTCCGACAGGAAATGTTCCGGAAATTCCTCCATTCTTCCGTTCTTTTCTATGAAAATCCGGTCCGGACCGTTAATCATGACCTCTGTCACCTCCGGATCCTTTAATGCAAGCGACAGCGCGTCATACTGCCTCAGAGAAAGATAGAGCGCCTCTCTTAATGCTGTTTTTCCCTCCTCTGACAGCAGCACTTGTTTGCTTTCTTCAAAAAGCAGGCGGTCGATATGCAGGTACAGCCCTTCATCAGACAGCTCTTCGGAAAAATCCATCTCCGACAGCAGCTTCTCATACAGCCTCTTTCGTAGCTTTTCCGGACTTTCGGCAGTTTTTTCCGCCATATCCTCCGGCTCGCAAACCGTAAAAAGCGCCTCCTTTTCCAGAATCTCTGCGGCGATCTTTTCCAGCGGCTGATATCGAAAGATCCGGTCTTTTTCCTTTTCTTCTTCCCTGCTCTTTGAAAAGACCAGGATGGGAAGACCCGCAGGTACCGTCTCGTCCCCGGGAAGAGCATCTGTCAGAACGAGTCTTACGGAAGCCTCCCTGCATAAAGCGGGAAAATCCTCCCAGGTATCTGTAAAAACCGAAGTATACGGAAAATCAGGCAGTTCACCCAGCCCTTCCGAGAGTCTCTTTCCATATTCTTTTTCTGTATCAATAATCGCCAGAAGTTCCTTCATACCGTTTCCGTTTTCATTTCTTAAATAACTTCTTTGATCTTTTGAGATTATTTTAGCAGTTTTTGATAATTTGTCCAGCAGCATATTGTGTATGTAATTGGATAAAACCTCCGCTGCCCCTATAAATACTCATAAAAGCCGCTGAAAAAAAATATTTGCTTCAGCCTCCCTTTCCTATTTATAAAAGATGTGTTATAATTCCTTCAAATGCCGGGCTTTGCCCCGGACAGTATCCCGTAATTAAAAGGAGTATTCATTGAAAAAAGTGATCCTCTTCGAAGCGCTTGCCGTCCTTGTTCTCGCCGGCGTCATGCTGCTTCTGCTATATCGGAAAACCCCTGCTGACGTCCCGCTGTCGGACGTCAATTCTGCGTTAACCGAAAAATACAGTCTTTCCGGCATGGAGCCCGCGGGCGATATGCGCATGAAACGTGCCTTCTCCCTGAACGCCTCCGATTATGCGGAGTATTTCTATTTCGCGCCGGACAATACCATGTCCGTCAACGAAATCCTGATCGTCAAGTGCCGGGATGAAAGTCTTGTTTCGGATACGCTTTCTGCCTTTGAATCCCGTCTGAATGTACAGAAAAAAAATTTCGACGGATATGGAACGGACCAGACCGCGCTTCTTACGCAGGCAAGAACCGGCTCCGATGGCGTATACTGCTGGTTTCTCGTCGGGGAGGAAGCTTCTTCCTGGCTGGAAACCTGTAAATCCGTATGGGAGGTGCGCAAATGATTTTCTCAAGTGTTACCTTCCTCTTCATTTTCCTGCCGGTCACCCTGCTCCTTTACTATATCGTTCCGAAAAAGCTGAAAAATGTTGTACTCCTTCTCACCAGCCTTGTTTTCTATGCCTGGGGTGAGCCCGTTTACGTTATTCTAATGCTCTACAGCATCCTTTTAAATTACAGCATGGGACTTCTCATGGACCGGTTTCCGAATGCAGGAAAGCAGATCCTTGTCTTTACCGTTGCCATCAACCTGCTTCTTCTCGGTTTTTTCAAATACTATGGTTTCTTCATGGAGAATCTGAATGCGCTCTTCCGGCTGAATCTCCCGGTCCGGACCATCGCGCTTCCGATCGGCATCAGCTTCTATACCTTCCAGGCGCTGTCCTATGTGATTGATCTGTACCGCGGCAAATTTCCGGTACAGAAGAATTTCGTAAAGTTTGCCGCCTACATTACCATGTTTCCGCAGCTGATCGCAGGTCCCATCGTACGCTACGAGGATGTCGAAAAACAAATGGACGAGCGAACGCTTTCCATGGCCCGCTTCGGAAAAGGCGCCGTCCGCTTTATTATCGGTCTCGGAAAAAAGGTCCTCCTGGCCAATCTGACAGGGGCGGTTTTTGAAACCCTTCACGCATCAGGCGCGGGCATTTCCACCCTGTCTGCATGGACAATGGCGCTTTCCTACACCTTCCAGATTTATTTTGACTTTTCCGGTTATTCGGACATGGCCATCGGCCTTGGCGAGATGCTTGGCTTTACCTTCATGGAAAACTTCAACTATCCTTACGCCGCTGAAAGCGTAACGGATTTCTGGCGGAGATGGCACATTTCCCTCGGCACCTGGTTCCGCGAATATGTTTACATTCCCTTAGGCGGAAACCGGGTCAGGGTATGGAAACATGTCCGTAATATTCTGATTGTCTGGATGCTGACCGGCCTCTGGCACGGCGCCAGCTGGAATTTCGTGCTTTGGGGCCTGTACTACGGACTTCTGCTGCTTCTTGAGAAATATGTTTTCCTGAAGTGGAAAATACCTTCGCTGATCCGGCGTTTTTTCACACTAATTTTCGTCATTGTCGGCTGGATGATTTTCTCGGCAAATACTCTTCCGGAAATTCTGACGAGCCTGAAGTCCATGTTCGGCTTCGCAGAAAACGGGTTTGCAGACAAAACCGCGCTCTATACGCTGAAAAACAGCGGCCTGCTTCTTGGAATCAGCGCGTTTTTCTCGCTTCCGATTTTGAAGAAACCCCTCCGCCGTCTGAAATCCGGCCCGGCCGGGGTTCTCTATTATCTTTTCGGTTTTGTGTTCCTTCTGGCCATTTTGACGGTTTCTATTGCCTTCCTGGTCACGGAGAACTACAATCCTTTCCTCTATTTCAGGTTCTGAAAGGAGCTGTCTATGAGATGGTATCACCGCTATGTCGGTTTTTCATTTATTCTGATTATTCTTGCGTTTACAGTCATTCTGCTGGTTCGCCCGGACCGTGCGTATTCCGGAAAAGAAAAGCGCAGTCTTTCGGGAAAACCTGCGCTTACGCTGAGTACTCTTTCTGACGGCTCATTTATGGATGGAATTGAAGCATACGCCGCCGACCAGTTTCCGGGAAGAAACGCCCTGATGACGATGAAAACCTCCCTTCTTCTGTTCACAGGCGACCGTGAATCCCAGGGGGTTTATTACTGCGGCGACGACCGTCTGATGGAACGCTTCTATCCCGCCGATCCGGAAAATAAGGAAGAAACCATACAGGAAATGGCGGACTTTTCAGCCCGCCATGAAAATACCGATTTCTATTTTATGCTGGTCCCAAGCGCAATTGCAGTTTACCCGGAGCTTTTGCCGAAGAATGCGCCGACGGCCAGCGAAGACGCCTATATCGACGACTTTTACAGCCGGCTCGGAAGCAGCTATAACTGTATTGATGTCCGGGAAGCTCTGAACTCCCATAAAGACGATACGCTTCTTTACTACCGGACAGATCATCACTGGACTACCGATGCCGCTTATCTTGCTTTCGGGGTTCTTCAGCAGCAAATGAATCTCTCTTCTCCCGTTACCTTCCGTTCCGGTATTGTCTGCAATGAATTTTTCGGATCTCTTTCTGCCAAATCCGGTTATCTCACCAAAAAGGCCGATGCGATCAGGGTCTATCTGCCGGAATATCCGGAAGAGCTGATGGATAACTCCTACTATACCGTTACCTACCCGGAAAATATGAAGCGCAGCGGCTCCTGCTATGAAACCGATGCGCTTCTTACCGATGATCCTTATCAGGTGTTTTTCGGAAGCAACCATCCGATTTTTACAATCGATACCAGTCTTGAATCCGACCGGAAGCTCCTTGTTGTCAAGGACTCCTACGCCAACTGTCTGATTCCCTTCCTGATTCCGGATTATAAGCGAATCACGGTCGTGGATCCGCGTTATTATTACGATGACATTGACGCCCTTGTCATTTCGGAAGGCTATGACGAAGTGCTTTTTCTGTACAATGCCAACACGCTGTCCGCCGATACAAGCCTGAAGACGGTTCTGAAAAATAACCAGTAATATGGCCTTCTTTGTCCGCACGCTTCCGCTGATCCTTTAATAAGACTACAAGACCTTCTTGATCGCTTCAAGGAACTCGTCAAAGTCTTCATACGCCGGAATCTCCGGATGAGCAGCTTTAATGGCTTCCGTCGACCGGAACAAAAATCCCGCTTTACTTGCCAGAATCATTTCAAGATCGTTAAAACTGTCTCCTGCCGCAATCGTTTCGAATCCGATGGACTGCAGCGCTTTCACGGAACTGAGCTTGGATTTTTCGACTCTCATTTTATACCCGATAATTTCGCCGTTTTCAGCGACCTCGAGGGTATTGCAGAAGAGTGTCGGATATCCAAGCTTTTTTATCAGCGGCATTGCAAACTGCTCAAAAGTGTCGCTTAAGATGATCACCTGCGTCATGCTGCGAAGCTCATCCAGAAATTTTTTAGCACCCGGCAGCGGATCAATTCCTGCGATCACTTCCTGAATTTCCCTTAAGCCCAGCTGATGTTCTTTCAGAATATTCATCCTGAAACGCATCAGTTTTCCGTAGTCGGGCTCATCGCGCGTCGTGTGGCGAAGCTCCGGGATTCCCGTCGCTTCCGAGAAGGCAATCCATATTTCCGGCGTCAGGACGCCTTCCATATCCAGGCATACAATATTCATGGCATTCTCCCGTATATTTTGTAAAGTTGCTACATCCATGGAACAAAGGTGCTTGCTAAATATTTTACGGCTGAAGTTCGTCAACCGGCGCTGTGGGACAGTGTCCGAAGCGGATTTTCGGCGCATCGGGATTATAAGCCCATTTTGCGGCGTTGCAGAGAATTCTCTGTACTTCCGGCATATAATAAACCGGATAGGTTTCGTGTCCCGGCTTGAAATAGAATATTCTGCCTGCTCCGCGGTGGAAGGTCATCGCGGAACGGAAGACTTCTCCGCCAGAGAACCAGCTGATCATCAAAAGCTCATCCGGATCCGGAATATGGAACAGTTCTCCGTAGGTTTCTTCATGAGGAATCACGACCTTCGCATCGATTCCCTGCATAATCGGATGGTCCGGCCGGATATTCCACATAATTTCCGTCTCTCCGATTTCCCGCCACCGAAGCTGTCCCGAATCGGTTCCCATGAGCTTTTTAAAGATTTTCGACTCATGGCCTGAATGCAGCACGATCAGCCCCATGCCTGCCTGTACGCGGTCATAGACACGCTGCACCACCTCGTCACTGACCATATGATGCCGCATATGTCCCCACCAGAACAGCACATCCGTATCGTCGAGCACTTCTTTTGTAAGTCCGTGCTCCGGCTCGTCAAGCGTTGCCGTCCGCACGTCCGTAAATCCGTTTTTCAGAAGAAAATCTTTAATACAGTTATGGATGCCTTCGGGATAAACTTCCCGGACGGCATCTTCCGTTCTTTCATGCAGATATTCGTTCCATACCGTAATTTTCATCGGAATCGCCCTTCTTTCTTCTATGCTGCTTAAGTTTACTCTTCCTGCGTATTATTCTCCGGATGATTTTCAGTTTCTTCCTCAGTTTCCGCAGCCGGTTCTTCTTCCTCAGCGGTTACTACAGTAAAGCTGGCCACCTTTGCATCGGTCTCCCTGTCAAGGTTAATCAACTTCACACCGCTTGCGGTCTTCCCGAGCATGGAAATTCCGCCCACCGGCATCCGGATAATAATCCCTTCCGTCGTAATGATCATGATTTCCTCATTTTCATATACCGACTCGGTTCCGACAATATAGCCTGTCTTTTCCGTTACCCTGTAGCCTCTCGCTCCTTTTCCTCCGCGGCCCTGTGCATTGAACTCGGTAAATGCGGTCCTTTTGCCCATACCGTACTCAGAAACGAAAAGTACTGCCTTATCTTCTTCGACGATTTCCATTGAAACAACTTCATCATCTCCGTAAAGCCGCATGCCTCTTACGCCGATCGAAGTTCTTCCGCAGATACGGACGTTCTGCTCATCAAAGCAGATCGTATTTCCGGTCTTCGATACCAGCAGAATTTTTTCATTTCCCTTTGTATTCTTTACGCCGATCAGTTCATCGCCTTCCTTTAAGGTAATTGCGTTCAGACCGGTCTTACGTACGTTGCGGTACTCGGATGCGGGCGTCTTCTTGATGGTGCCGTCCCTTGTCGCCATCATGATATAGGAGTTTTCATCCAGCCCCTTCGCGGTGATGATCTGTGTGACTTTTTCTTCCGGCTGCAGCTGGAGAAGATTAATTACCGGAGTTCCGCGGGATGTCCTTGCGGATTCCGGAATTTCGTAGACCTTCAGCATATAGACACGGCCCTGGTTTGTAAAGAACATAATATTGTCCTTCGTTCCTGTCATCACAAGGTCTGTCGTATAATCATCATCGATGACCTGCATTCCCCGGATGCCGCGTCCTCCCCGGTTCTGTGCCTTGAAGTTGTCCAGAGACATCCGCTTGATATAACCGAGCTTCGTCATGGCAACCACGGTGCTTTCTTCAGCGATCAGGTCCTCATCGACAATTTCATCCTCTTCCGGCAGAATTTTCGTTTTCCGATCGTCGCCGTACTTGTCCGCGATCACACTGATTTCATCGCGGATAACACCTAAGAGCAGGTTTTCGTCCGCGAGAATCGCTCTTAAGTGATCGATGGTTTTTTTCAGCTCCGCATATTCCTCTTCCAGACGGCTGCGCTCGAGTCCTGTCAGCGCACGCAGACGCATGTCGACGATTGCCTGGGCCTGAGCATCCGACAGCCCGAAGCGCTCCATCAGCTTTGTCTTCGCTTCCTGGACGTTGGCCGCCGCACGGATAATCCGGATCACTTCATCAATATGGTCGAGAGCGATCAGAAGTCCTTCGATGATATGCGCGCGCTCCTCGGCTCTCTTCAGATCAAAGCGGGTACGCCGCGTCACAACCTCTTCCTGATGCCGGATATAGACTTCGAGCATCGTCTTGATGCTCATTACCTTCGGCTCTCCGCCGACAAGGGCCAGCATGATTACGCCGTACGTATCTTCCAGCTGGGAATGCTTGTACAGCTGATTCAGGACAACATTCGGGTTTACATCCCGCCGAAGCTCTATAACGATGCGGGTTCCCTCCCGGCTTGTTGTCTCATCCCGGATGGCCGTCATTCCGTCGACCTTTTTTTCCTTATGCAGGTCCGCAATTTTCTCGATCAGGCGCTGTTTATTGACCAGGTACGGAATTTCCGTAACAATAATCATGTTTTTGCCGTTGTCCATCGGCTCGATCCGGCAGACCGAACGCACACGGAGTTTTCCGCGTCCGGTACGGTAAGCCTGTTCGATCCCGCGGTGCCCGATAATCTGGGCTCCGGTCGGAAAATCCGGTCCCTGGATAATCTGCATTATTTCTTCAATCGAAGTATCCCTGCCCTCATTGATCCGGTTGTCGATGATTTTTACGACAGCCCCGATGGTTTCCCGTAAATTGTGCGGAGGAATATTCGTCGCCATTCCGACCGCTATTCCCTGTGTTCCGTTAACCAGAAGGTTTGGAAAGCGGGAAGGAAGGATTGTCGGCTCTTTTTCGGTCTCATCAAAGTTCGGAACAAAATCCACGGTATCCTTATTCAGATCCGCCAGCAGTTCCATGCTGATCTTTGAAAGCCTTGCTTCCGTGTAACGCATGGCCGCAGCTCCGTCTCCGTCCACCGAACCGAAATTTCCGTGTCCGTCTACAAGAGGATAATGCGTATTCCAGCTCTGTGCCAGATAGACGAGTGCTCCGTAAATGGAGCTGTCTCCGTGGGGATGGTATTTACCCATCGTATCACCGACGATACGCGCGCACTTCCTGTGCGGCTTATCCGGTGTATTTGAAAGCTCAGCCATGGAAAACAGCACACGGCGCTGCACGGGTTTTAATCCGTCTCTGGCATCCGGCAGTGCACGGTCCACGATTACCGACATCGCATAGTCCACATAGGACTGCTCCATCGTTTCCCTGAGCTCAACCTCCTTAATTTTATCAACTACATTCGCTTCCATTCAATTCTCCATTACGAGTCAATTGTCGCATATTTCGCGTTCTTTTCGATAAAAGCTCTGCGCGGTTCGACGTTATCACCCATCAGTACATTAAAGGTCCTGTCGATAATGGCCGCTTCTTCTTCATCGTAAAGCACCTTTTTCAGCACACGGCGCTCCGGATCCATCGTTGTTTCCCACAGCTGACTCTCATCCATCTCTCCGAGACCTTTATAGCGCTGAATCTTATTGCCGGAATCCCTGCCGACTTCTTTCAGGATATTATTCAATTCCTCATCCGAATACGCATACCACACTTTCCGGTTCTTTTCCAGCTTGAAAAGAGGCGGCTGTGCAAGATACACATGCCCCTCCCTGATGAGATCCGGCATAAAGCGGTAGATAAACGTCAGAAGAAGCGTACTGATATGTGCTCCGTCGACATCGGCATCGGTCATCAGGATGATCTTGTCATATCTGAGCTTGCTGATATCAAAATCATCATGAATTCCGGTACCAAAAGCCGTAATCATCGTCCGGATTTCTTCGTTTCCGTAAATACGGTCAAGCCTTGCCTTTTCGACATTCAGTATTTTACCGCGAAGAGGAAGGATCGCCTGCGTATTTCTGTCCCGGGCAGACTTGGCGGAGCCGCCAGCGGAATCACCCTCGACGATAAAAATCTCGCACTTGGAAGGATCCCTGTTTGAACAGTCCGCAAGTTTTCCCGGAAGCACGCCGGAATCAAAAGCCGTTTTTCTTCTCGTAAGCTCGCGCGCTTTTCTGGCCGCTTCTCTGGCCCGCTGCGCGACCACGGATTTTTCGCAGATGGTCTTCGCAACCGCCGGATTCTGTTCCAGAAAATAGGTCAGCTGCTCTGAAACCACCTGATCCACCGCAGTTCTTGCCTCAGAATTTCCGAGCTTCTGCTTGGTCTGTCCCTCAAACTGCGGCTCCTCGATTTTAACAGAAATAATTGCTGTCAGCCCTTCACGGATATCCTCACCTGCAAGTTCCGGCTCTGAATCTTTCAAAAGCCTGTTGTCTCTGGCATATTTGTTGAAGGTCTTTGTCAGAGCATTCCTGAAACCTGTCAGATGCATGCCGCCTTCCGGCGTATTGATATTATTGACAAAACTGTAGATCGATTCATTATAGGCGTCATTGTGCTGCATGGCCACTTCGACCTGGATATTGTTTTTCATACCCGAGCAGTAAATCACCGGTTCATACAGCGCGTTTTTACTGGAATTCAGATGCGTGACAAACTCACGGATACCGCCCTCATAGTGGTAGATGGTATCCCTCTTCTCCTCGCGTTCATCCGTCAGCTGTATTTTCAGACCGGCTGTCAGAAAAGCCATTTCCTGCATGCGTTCTGAAAGCGTGTCATAATCAAAATAGGTTTCTTCAAAAATCTCATGATCCGGGTGGAAAGTGACCTTTGTTCCGTGAAGCGAAGGATCACAGTCTCCGATAACATGAAGCTTTTCCACCACGGTACCGCGTTCATAGCGCTGTTTGTGAATATGTCCGTCAATTGTGATCTCTACTTCAAGCCAATCGGAAAGCGCATTTACAACCGAAGCGCCAACGCCGTGCAGACCGCCGGACACCTTATATCCCCCGCCGCCGAATTTTCCGCCTGCGTGCAGAATCGTAAAGACAACCTCGACTGCGGGAATGCCCGCTTTTTCGTGAATTCCGATCGGAATTCCGCGTCCGTTGTCAGTGACGGTGCAGGAACCGTCCGGATTCAATACAACGACAATGTGATCGCACACGCCGGCAAGGGCTTCATCGACAGAATTATCTACAATTTCATATACCAGATGATGCAGTCCGCGGATCGAAGTCGACCCGATATACATACCCGGACGGCGGCGGACCGCCTCCAGTCCTTCCAGAATCTGTATCTGACTCGCATCATATTCATGTTCATTCGCCATGTTTTCTGATCCTTCCCTTTTCTACATCATACACTCTGCACTCTTCGAAAGGATGGCTGACAAATTCATCCAGCCCCGTACAGGTGATGAAGGTCTGTATATTGCTGATACTCTGCAGAAGATACTGCTGTCTTAACGAATCCAGTTCCGACAGCACGTCGTCCAGCAGAAGTACCGGCTGATCATTTGTTTTTTTCTCTACCAGGCGGATTTCCGCCATCTTAACCGAAAGCGCACAGGTTCTTTGCTGCCCCTGGGAGCCGTAGATTCTGGCATCCAGATTTTCTTCTCCCTCATTCGCGGTTTTTAAAATAAAGCTGATATCATCCCTGTGAGGACCGATGCCGGTCGTTTTATTTTTCAGATCCTTATCGCGGCTCTTTCTCAGTTCTTCTGCAAATTCGTCCGCTCCGATATTTTTATCGTAGCCGAGAATCAGTGATTCCCGTTTGCCGGAGAGTTTTTCATGAATCGGACCCGTTATCTCGGAAAGCTCCGCGATAAACTCTTCCCTTTTCTGAATCACTTCCCTGCCGTATTTCACCAGCTGTTCATCCCAGACGTCAAGCGTATCCAGAAGCTCCGGCATATATGAGATGTCTTTTAACAGCTGATTTCTCTGTTCAAGCGTCTTCTTGTACTGTGTGCAGGAATTCAGGTAAATTTTATCCAGCTGGCAGAGTTCCGCATCGATGAATTTCCTTCTTTCCGCCGGTCCTTCCTTCACAATCTGGAGATCTTCCGGCGAAAAAAGCACACAGTTGACAAGCCCGAGATAATCTCTGGTTTTTCTGATCGGCACACCGTTGACGGCAATGCCGCGGTTTTTATCTTTTTTTAAGTGCAGATCGATGCGGATTTCCCGGTCTTCTTTCCGGACGAGCATCTTGATATGCGCCTCTTCCCGATTGAAACGGATCATCTCCCGGTCTTTTGAACCGCGGTGGGAACGACAGGTAAAAGTCAGGAAAACAGCTTCCAGAAGATTCGTCTTTCCCTGCGCGTTCTCACCGTTTAAGATCGTTATTCCCTTTTCAAAATCCAGATGAAGCTCTTCGTAGTTTCTGAAATCCAGAAGATCAATGGATTTGATGATCATGTCACTTCACAATTTCCACGGAATCGCCGTTATATTCAACGACGTCTCCAACCACCAGTTTTCTTCCGCGGCGCAGTTCCTGTTCTCCGTTGACAAAAACTTCACCGTTTTGAATGACCATTTTCGCGTCAGATCCCATCTCAACAAGATTGGCAGCCTTCAGGGCCTGGCCGAGTTTAATATATTCTCCGATCAGATGCAGAACCATATTTAATCCTCAATAAAGTTGACGGGAAGAACCACATAGGTATAGCTTCCCTTTTCGTCTTTGATAATACAGGGATAATTGTATTTCACCATGAAAAGATCGATTTCTTCATCGTCTATTACACGAAGAGCGTCCAGAAGAAGCTTTGGATTGAAGGCGATCTTAATATCCTTTCCTTCTTTCTCTATCGGAATCGTCTCATTCATGGAGCCGATCGCGGACTTTAACCGGATGCTCATTTCTTCATCCGTGATATTCAGGATAACCGGCTTCTTATCGCTTTCATTGACAAGAAGTGTCGATCTGTCCAGACAGTTCAGGAAATCTCTCTTATTGATCTTAAGATGCGTCTCATATGCATCCCGGATCATGGATTCCACCTTAAAATATTCTCCGTCGATCACTCTTGAAACCATCCGCGTTCTGTCATAATCGAAAACGATATGATTCTTCGCGAAAGAGATTCTCATATCCTTGTCCGCGTCTCCGGAAACAATTTTCTGAAGGTCGGAAAGGGTTTTTGACGGAACGATCGTGGATACCGGCGAAGAGATATCCCGAAGCTCGCTGACACGGATACTGATCCGGTGTCCGTCCAGTGTCGTCATACGGATTCTGTCTCCGAGAATTTCCATATATACACCGGACATTGCAGCGTTTGCATCGGAGTCCGCCACAGAGAAAATGACCTGGCCGATCATTTCACGGATGGTGAACTGGGAAATAATAATACTTTCCTTTGCTTCTACCGTCGGCAGATAGATAAAATCGTCCGTTCCCCTTCCGCTGATATGGAAAGACGCGTTTTCGCATTTAATATCAATGGATTCATCCCTGGATGTGGAGATCACAACATCCGAATCCGGAAATTTTCTGATGATGGAAGCAAAAAGCCCTGCGTCGATAGCAGCGATTCCCGGTTCCTCGACCTCAGCGTCGATTCTGGTCTCGATTCCGAGAGCGGTATCATTCGCCGTCAGCTTGCATTCCTGATCTTCCGCCTGAAGAAGAATGCATTTCAATATTTCCATTGTGGTGCGTACGGGCACGGCTCTTGAGACACTTGCGATTGCTTTCTGCAGACTGTCTTTTGAACATCTTACCTTCATGTTGGAAGCGCTCCTTTTTAGATAGATAAATAGTATATAATTCAGTAGTAGTATTCGTAGGGGATGTGGAAAGGTGAAAACAGCGTTTTTTTACTGGAATTCTCTTGAAAAAACACTCTGAAAAACGCTGTGAATACCGTTATGAAGATTTCACGGATTCCACAAATCCCTACAGCATCAGCTTCTTCTTGATTACTTCGATATTGCCCGCGAGATCCGGGTTCGTGTTCATTTCGTTGATGATTTTTTCATATCCGTGGATAATTGTAGCATGGTCTCTGTTGCCGAGGATCCGTCCGACATCCTTTAAGGAAATGTCGTTCATAATCCGAATCAGGTACATGGCAATCTGTCTTGGGAGCACCACTTCCTTGGTCCTCCGCTGGGATTTAATGTCTTCCGGGCGGAGTCCGTAATGATCGGCTACAACCTGGATAATATGCTCCGGCGTTATTTTTTCCTGGCTGTCCGGACTGATAATATCCTTCAGATTCTCCCTTGCAACCTCCAGTGTCAGCGTGGACTGCGGATGAAGCTTGGAATATGCAACCATCTTGGTGAGAGCTCCTTCAAGTTCACGGATGTTTGTTTTAATATTGGAAGCGATATATTTCAGAATCTCATTGTCGATCGTATAGCCCTCAAGCTCTTCTTTTTTTCTGAGAATTGCCATACGGGTTTCATAATCCGGTGCGGAAATATCCACGGAGAGGCCCATTTCAAATCTGGAACGAAGGCGTTCATCCAGTGTAGTGAAATTTTTCGGCGGCTGATCTGAACTTAAAATAATCTGCTTTCCGTTTTCGTAAAGGAAATTGAAGGTATGGAAGAATTCTTCCTGTGTGGATTCTTTACCTATAATAAACTGAATGTCATCAATCAGAATAACATCGATATTTCTGTATTTATTGCGGAACTCGCCGGGATTTTTGTTCCTGATTGAATCAATTACTTCATTTGTGAAAACTTCAGAAGTAGCATAGATAATACGCGTGGATGGTTTATTCTGAAGAATAAAATGAGCGATCGCCTGCATCAGGTGCGTTTTCCCGAGCCCCGGCCCACCGTAGATAAACAGGGGATTATATTCTTTTCCGGGAGACTCCGCTACGGAAAGAGATGCGGCGTGTGCAAATTTATTATTTGCGCCGACGACGAAGGTGTCAAAGGTATAGCGGGGATTCAGCTTCGCGTTTTCAACAGCGCTTCTGTAAGGATCCGCGGAAGGTCTTTTCTCTTCGCGTGCGAAAATAACGCCCGGATTTTCGGCAGGCTCGCTGATAAAAGCAACAGAGAGATGATATCCGGTGATTTCCTCAATCATGGCCTGAAAGAACAGCCGGTATTTCTTGCTGATGTATTTCAGGGCGAAATCATCCTTGCTGTCCGGAAATACAATATAAGCGGTGTTTTCTTTTACATTATAAATCTGAAGAGGCTCAATCCATGTGGAATAGGGCACATTCGTAATCTCGTATTCGTCTCGAATGCTCTCTTTGATGAGCTGCCAGTTTTCTCTGATCTTTTCAAGCATGAGTTCAACCTTTCAGGAATAAAAGAAATCATTGAGGGTAAAGGCCCGAAAAAAAGGGCAAATTCCACCGTAATAATTATATCGTAAAAATCAGATAAAGTAAAGAAAATAATGGGGTTTTTTCATATTTCAGGTGGAAAAACATGTTGATAATGTGAATAAGTGTTTTGTTCGTATTGTTTATATGATGCTGTTCAGGCAGGAAAACAGGTGAAAACAGGCTGAATATTCACTTTAAAGGAAACGAACAGATGATCTTAAATCACCTCGGAATTTCTTTATTTTACTGTAAAAATAAAAATAATGAATGTAAATAATAACGTGTTTTCAACAGGTTTTTAACATTTTGTTGAAAACTGGTTAGCAATAAATAACGAAAGTTGATAAGTATGTGGAAAAATGGGGTACAGATCATTTTTTTAACAAAATGGAGTAAATTTTATCAACAAAATCAACAAAAAAACATCTGTTTTTCCACTTAAAACAGCCTCTGAAAACATGAAAAAACCCTTGACTTTACTGGATTTCTTTAATATAATCTGATACGGTGTCTCTTCTTACGAAAACATGAAATCAGAAAAAAACCTACAGGAGGATTTTGTATATGAAAATGACATTCCAGCCGAAAAAGAAATCTCATAAGAGAGTTCACGGCTTCAGAGCAAGAATGCAGACCGCAGGCGGCAGAAAAGTTCTTTCCGCCCGCCGCGCAAAAGGCAGAAAAGTTTTAACAGTTCAATAAGCCACTCCTTGAGTGGCTTTTTGCAACAGGAGCGTTGAGTGCATGAGAAATATAGATTCCCTGCGTACAAAGGAAGAATTTGATGCGGTATACGGGAAGCATATTTCCTGTGCCGATTCGTATCTTGTCGTTTATCAGGCAGAAGGATCCGGGAAAATCGGTATCGTCTGCAGCAAAAAGGTGGGCAATTCAGTTGTCCGCCACCGCTTCCGCCGGCTCGTGCGGGAAGCGTATCGTTTAAACAGGGATCACATTCGTAAAGACAGAGATATCATAGTATTAGCGCGTAACAATGCAAAGAACCAGGGATTTACTGTAATAGAGAAGTCTCTTATCGGCCTGTTGAAGAGACTGTCTGTTTATCAAAATTAATTAAAGAACTGAAGCGGGTGAAGTGATGAAAAACGTACTGATCGGATGGATTCGTTTTTACCAGAAATATTTATCACCAATGAAACGCTACACCCACTGTAGATTTATCCCGACCTGTTCACAGTATGCGATTGAAGCACTGGAAAAATACGGGGTGCTTCGGGGAGGATGGCTGGCAGTAAAGAGAATTCTGCGCTGTAATCCGTTTAACCCGAACTGCGGATACGACCCGGTTCCGTAAATACGCGCATGCCCTCCTGATAGAAAAGATCAGGGGCGGATAAGGAGGAAGGAATGAGCTTTATAACAGCTACGCAAAGTAACTGGTTTCTGATCGGGCCCATTGCCTGGGTGCTCGGTCACCTGATGAACTGGATTTTTGAAGGTCTGAATTTTATCGGACTTCCGAATATCGGTCTTGCGATCATTCTGTTTACACTGATTATCAAGGCATTAATGATTCCTCTCTCAATCAGGCAGCAGAAATATTCCAAACTGCAGTCCGTTATGGCTCCCGAACTGCAGAAAGTCCAGGCAAAGTACAAAGGAAAAACCGACAACGCTTCTGTGATGGCACAGCAGCAGGAAACAAAGGAAATTTACGCCAAGTACGGAACATCCGCTACGGGCGGATGTCTTCAGACGCTTTTACAGATGCCGATTCTGTTTGCATTGTATCAGGTTATTTATCATATGCCCGGATACATTACCAAACTTCGTGAGTATTTTGAAGGCGTTGCTACGACACTGATGGGAATTTCCGGTTATGAGACGAATGAAGCGCTTATGACGCTGTTCAACAGCAACAGCATCATGCGTAAGCAGGCAACGCTCACGGAATCCAAGTACATCATCGACATGATGTACAATTTCACACCGGAAGAATGGACGCAGTTTCTGAATATCTTCAATAACAGCCAGCTGACGGATTCCTACGCGGCGGTTGCGGATAAGATCAACGGCGTCAACACATTCCTCGGGATCAACCTGACAATGACTCCGATGCAGCAGCTTTGGCCGGCAATCTTTATTCCGATTCTGGCCGGCGGTCTTCAGTGGCTGTCAAGCTGGCTGATGCAGAAGGGCAACGGAAACGTAAAGAAGAATACGCAGGATCAGCAGCAGAGCATGATGAACACGATGAATATCATGTTCCCGATTCTGTCGGTTGTTATGACTTTTATGTTCTCCGCAGGTCTCGGACTTTACTGGGTCGCAAGTTCCGGAATTCAGGTAATCATTCAGCTGATCGTGAACCGTTATATGGATAAGGTCGATCTGAATGATATGGTCGCAAAGAACATTGAAAGAATGAATGTCAAGCGCGCAAAGAAGGGACTTCCGCCGAAAAAAGTCACCAACGTGACCGCTACGGTTCGGAATCTCGAAGAAGAGCGTGAGGAAGAAGAAAAGAATAAAAAGGAGCTTGCAGAACGCGCAAAACAGTCGAGCAGCTATTACGAAAGCTCCAGCCGGGGAAAGCCGGGATCTCTTGCTTCCAAGGTTTATATGGTTGAACAGTATGAAGAAAGACAGCGTGAACTGAAGTCCGGAAAAAAACCAAAGTCTGAAAAAACCGAAAAACCGGCGGAAACAAAAGAGAAAGAGCAGTAAAGGAGTTTATAACGATGTCAGAACGTAAAACTTTTATGGCAGCCTCCGTCGATGATGCAATCACGGAAGCGACGCTGCAGCTTCAGATCCCGAGCAGCAAGCTGGGTTATGAAGTAATTGATAAAGGTGCGAAGGGTTTCCTCGGAATCGGTTCCCGTCAGGCGATCATCGAAGCCTGGGAAATTACGGAAGACGACGAAGAAACAGCGGCTGTGAAGAATGCTGCAAAAAACGTACCGGAAAAGAAAGCTGAAGAAAAAAAGCCGGAAATAAAGGCTGAAACGGTCAAGGAAGCAAAAACAAGTCCTGAGGAAAAAGCCGAGGAAAAGACAAAGACAACCGAAAATGATACTGCTCATTTTGAGGAAGGCCGGCAGTTCCTCCTGGATGTATTCGAGAAAATGGATCTGAAGGTCAACATCGAATACAGCTATAACGAAGAGGACAACGCGCTGGAAATGAATCTTGAAGGCGATGAAATGGGCGTCCTCATCGGAAAGCGCGGCCAGACCCTGGATTCTCTGCAGTATCTGACCAGTCTGGTTGTAAACCGCTCCGGAGAACACTATATCCGCGTTAAGCTGGATACCGAAAACTATCGTGAGCGCAGAAAGGAAACCCTGGAGAGCCTGGCAAAGAATATTGCCTATAAGGTTAAGAGAACCCGCCGCAGTGTTGCTCTGGAGCCGATGAATCCTTATGAAAGAAGAATCATCCACTCGGCACTGCAGTCGGACAATTTCGTCATGACCCGCTCAGAGGGGGAAGAACCTTACCGCCATGTTGTTGTTTTTTATAAGAGAAACCGCAACGGCGAAGAACGGTAAAACGTATTCAGATATTCTAAAAAAGGACAGGTTGTGAAATCTCTTGGACAGAAACATTCACATCCTGTCCTTTTAAAATATGAATTAGACTTTTTTCTGAGGAAATTTATGGAAAAGACAATTGCGGCAATTTCTTCCGGACTGCAGCCTTCGGGAATCATCATTGTACGTATGAGCGGCAGTCAGGCGATTCGGATTGCCGATGAGATATTCAGGACAAAATCCGGGAAAAGGAAGCTTTTCCGTGCAAAAAGCCATACACTTCATTACGGCTTTATTACGGAAGGCAGTGAAACGCTCGACGAAGTACTGGTATCTGTCATGCTCGCACCGCATACATATACGGGCGAAGACGTGGTGGAAATCAACTGTCACGGCGGAGTGCTTGCTGCTAAACGCGTGCTGGAGCTTCTGATCAGAAAGGGAGCATCCCCCGCAGAGCCCGGAGAATTTACAAAAAGAGCTTTCCTGAACGGAAAGATGGATCTTTCCAAAGCAGAAGCCGTGATCGGCGTGATTAATGCACAGAATGATTTTGCGCTCAAGGCTTCGGTAAAACAGCTGAAAGGCGAGGTTTCCGGGAAAATCCGGGAGCTGAGAGAAAAGATTCTAGATGAAATGTCCTTTATTGAAGCCGCTCTTGACGATCCGGAACACTATGATCTTGAGAACTACGGAGAAGTTCTTTTAGAAAAGCTTTCCCCGGTTCTGGAGGAAATCCGGAGGTTGATTGAAAGGTCGGAAATCGGAAGCATTCTCGCCGAAGGCGTAAAAACCGTCATTGCCGGGCGGCCGAACGCGGGAAAATCTTCTCTTCTGAATGTTCTTTCCGGTTATGAGCGGGCGATTGTCACAGAAATCGCCGGAACGACAAGAGATGTCTTAACGGAACAGATACGGCTGAAAGGAATCAGCCTGGTGCTGATGGATACGGCAGGAATCCGGGAAACCTCGGAGCCCGTTGAGAAAATCGGTGTCGACCGCGCGCGGGAAGCTATGAAAGAGGCGGATCTGGTGCTTTATGTTGTCGACGCTTCAGAGGGGATGACTGAAGAGGATATGAGAAACCTTCAGTCCTGTCAGAATCAGGAAGTAATTCTCCTGATGAATAAAACGGATCTTCTTTCCGAAAAAGAAGTTTCGGAAGGCTTCGATGTCCGTAAGGACCGTGTACGGGAGACGGAACAGCTGTACCGGGAAAACGAGCGGGTTCATGTACTGCCCTTTTCCGCGAGAAACAGGGAAGGTCTTCCGGAACTGGAAGCAATGATTGAGTCATTGTATGATTCGGAAAAACTGCTGTACAATGATGAGGTGACGGTGACAAGCGCCCGCCAGAAAGCGCTTCTTGTTCAGGCGTCAGAATCTCTCGGAGCAGCACTTTTCGGTGCGGAAAACGGGCTTTCCGAAGATTTTCTGGCCATCGACCTGATGAACGCCTACCGCGCACTTGGGAGCATTATCGGCGAAGAAGTTGCTGATGATGTTATTGACCGTGTATTTGAAAAATTCTGTATGGGGAAGTGAGCGATAAACGACGAGAATAGAATAATAACAGCAGAAAACGTGCTTGCACGTTTTTCTGTTGGGATTATTCTATTAGAGTGTAACGGACAGCGAGGATTCGAAGAATAGGAGCGAAAGCGTCGTTTATCACAAGAGGGTAATTCATGATTATTGAGGAAAATTATGATATTGTTGTTGTCGGCGCAGGACATGCGGGCTGCGAAGCTGCGCTTGCGGGAGCCCGCCTTGGAAACAGCGTGATCATGTTTACAGTGAGCGTTGATTCTATTGCGCTCATGCCGTGTAACCCCAATATCGGCGGCAGTTCAAAAGGTCATCTTGTGCGCGAACTGGATGCTCTTGGCGGAGAAATGGGCAAAAATATCGACAAAACATTCATCCAGTCGAAAATGCTGAACCTGAGCAAGGGTCCGGCAGTGCATTCTCTCAGAGCACAGGCAGACAAACAGTGGTATTCAAGAGAAATGCGAAGGACACTCGAGGCACAGGAAAATCTGACAATCCGTCAGTCGGAGGTGTCGGAACTGATTGTTGAAGAGGGAAAAACATGCGGTGTGAAAACCGTGACCGGGATGATTATCCGTGCGAAGGCAGTCATTCTGACGACCGGCGTTTATTTAAAGGCACGCTGCATTACAGGTGATGTCAGTGAATATACCGGGCCGAACGGCCTGAAAGCCGCAAACCTCCTGTCGCAGTCCCTTCTGGACTGCGGGATCGAACTTCGCCGTTATAAAACCGGAACGCCGGCGAGAATGGACGGCTCTACTATTGATTATTCCAAGATGAGCGAGCAGAAGGGCGACCTGAGGATCGTCCCGTTCTCATTTGAAACTGACCCTGAAAGCATCCAGAAAGAGCAGGTTTCCTGCTGGCTGACCTATACGAATGAAGAAACGCATGCGATTATTCGTGAAAATATCGACCGCTCTCCGCTCTTCTCCGGAAATATCAAAGGAACCGGACCGCGCTACTGTCCTTCGATAGAGGACAAGGTCATGCGATTCCGGGATAAGGACCGCCATCAGGTTTTTGTTGAACCGGAAGGGCTGTATACCCACGAAATGTATATTGACGGAATGTCCTCCTCCCTGCCGGAGGATGTCCAGATCAGGATGTACCGTACGGTTCCGGGGCTGGAACATGCGAAAATAGTCCGGAATGCCTACGCGATCGAGTACGACTGTATTGATGCGAATCAGCTTCGCCCGACGCTGGAATTCAAGAAAATCAGCGGATTGTATGCTGCGGGACAGTTTAACGGAAGCTCCGGTTATGAGGAGGCTGCCGCGCAGGGACTGATCGCGGGAATCAATGCCTCCAGGCACCTTCAGGGAAAGGAAGAACTGGTTCTTGATCGTTCCGAAGCTTATATCGGTGTACTGATCGACGATCTTGTGACGAAAGAAAATCACGAGCCTTACCGGATGATGACCTCCCGGGCCGAATACCGCCTGCTTCTAAGGCAGGATAATGCAGATCTTCGGCTTACTGAAATCGGGCATGAGATCGGGCTGATTTCCGAGGAGCGGTATCTGAAATTTTGCGCGTACAGAGATGCCTTGGAACAGGAGATTAAGCGCCTGGAGAACACCTTTGTGGGCGAGACTGAAGAGGTGCAGGCCTTCCTTCGCGAACACGGCACAAGCGAACTGAAATCCGGGGCAACACTTGCGGAACTTGTGCGTCGGCCGGAACTGGATTATGAGAGTCTGGCGGCCATCGATCCGTCAAGACCGGAAAATCTGTCGGAGCGTCTTCGCGAGCAGGTGAATATTCAGGTGAAATACGCGGGCTATATTGAACGGCAGAAACAGCAGGTTGAACAGTTTAAGAAGCTTGAACAAAAAAAGCTGCCGCCGGATTACGATTACTCGGCTGTTCCGGGACTTCGGATCGAAGCCAGAGAAAAGCTGCAGCGCCTGCAGCCGGAATCGATCGGACAGGCAGGACGAATCGGCGGAGTGTCGCCTGCGGATATTTCGGTGCTTTTAGTGTGGCTGTCGCGGAAAAAATAATGCTTTATTGTAAAAATACAGGATTGAGGTGGTAAATCTGATGGAAGATTCGATCAAAGCCGGTTTCCTTTCGGAATGCTTCCGGGAAATCAATATTGCGCTTTCAGAAACACAGATCAGGCAGTTCATGCTGTATTATGAGTTCCTGACAGAAAAAAACGAGGTGATGAATCTGACTGCGATCACAGATTACGAAGATGTCGTCATTAAACATTTCGCGGATTCTTCGATCCTCTTCTCTCCGACTTTTCTCACAGCACTCCGGGAGCTGGGACTTCCGGAAAATCCGTTCCTGATCGATGTCGGTACCGGCGCCGGATTCCCCGGGCTTCCCTTATCGATTGTGTGTCCGGACTGCACTTCGTATCTTCTGGATGCGCTTCAGAAAAGAATCGGTTTTCTGGAGGAGCTGATCGGAAAGCTGAAGCTTCCGAATGTATGCGCCGTGCACGGGCGTGCTGAGGAAGGCGTTTCTTTTCCGCTTCCAAAGGGCTTTCCTGAAAGGGAGACTCAGTGTCTTCGGGAATATTTTGACCTTACAGTTTCGCGTGCTGTTTCAGATCTGTCCGTTCTTCTCGAGTACTGTCTCCCGTATTTGCGGGTCGGCGGGATCTTTGCTGCCTATAAGTCAGGAAATCCGGAGGAGGAGCTGGACCGCGCCGGGAATGCACTTCAGATTCTCGGCGGGAGGGTTGAAAAAATCCTGCATTTCCAGCTTCCGAAGTCCGGCGATCCGCGGAGTATCATTCTGATTAAGAAAGTCAGAAACACGCCTGCAAAGTATCCCAGAAAGGCGGGGAAGCCTCAGAAATCACCGCTTTGAACTGCCCCGCCCTGCTTAAAGTAAGGCGTTTTCTCTTAATACATCTTGAAACAAGTCCCGGAAAGGAATTTCCGGGACTTCATTCTTCTCTGAGTTCCGGGAAGACTTCTTTGAGGACATGGAAGGACAGACAGAAATTCTGATAGTAAAGATGCTCTTCCTGGTCAATAAAATAATAGCCTTCATAGCCGCCCTGCAGTTCATTGTCGGCGGTACGAATAAAGTCATAGGACAGTTCCACAATTACCGGCTTCCCCTCGGAATTTATGCCGGTAAAGATAAAGTGCTCCGGAGTTCCTTTCGGTGAATAACCAAGCTTTTCTGCAATTTCGTAGACAGCAGGGAGAGAATAGCCTGAATCCGGTGCTGCGTAAAAGTCCTGAAGATCTGAGTGCGGCGCTTCATAGGCGGACTTCGCCGCCTCAATCTCCGCCTGAGTGAATTCATCGTACAGCTCCGTTCGCCGGAAGGCGAGACAGAATGCAAGGTAATTCTGAAGACTTTTTTCGTACAGATCTTCATCTAGGTACGTTTTAAGTTCCGTATCTGCGAGCGTAATCAGCTGGCAGCCGTATTTCCGTACAAAAGGATCATTATAACGGATAAAGGCAGAGTAAGCGTAATCCGTCTGTAGTTTCAGGTATTCGAAAAAGGCTGTAATTTCATCAGCAGCCGCCGTCAGTTCTGCCCGGTTTCGGTAGAAAGCGCTGATACTTAGAGAAGTGGAGTATGCTTCTGATTTTTCGATCACAATAAGGTCTTTTTTGCCGGGGTACTGCATAAAGCAGAACTGAAGCAGTCTGTCGCGGCGGTCATTGAATAAAAGATCCGGGAACGTATACTTCCGGTCCCGAGAAACCCCCGAACTGTTGATACTGCGGTTTTCGAAAATATGATAGCGAAAACCGCTGCTTTCGGTCACTTCGTAAATGGTCCGCAAGTTTGTATTCTTGCTGTCCGGATTGTCCGGAAGTGTTGTGCATAGAAGATCCGTTATCTGAAAAGGCTCTTTTGTGCCGAGTGATTTGGCATAGGTCCTGATATTTTCTGTAAAATCTGCTGCGGGAAACATGTCTGCACTTGTCAGAATGCAGACCGGCAGGCTTGTTTTATTGGAATTGTGATCGTATTCGAAAGAATTGTAAAGTCCCTGGACATGAAAGGCATAACCCGCATGCGACAGTCGGATCCGGTTCCAGCCCTCAGGCGTGGTGTCTTTGTATTTCAAATAGAAAAGGGGAGCCGTCGGGAATTCGGAGTCGTAACGCATTTCATTATAGTCGGGATGATCTGCGTTAAGATAGTGATAAAAATCATCTTTCCGATAGAAGGCATCGTCCAGAAAAAGCTTCCGGATCGTTTTTCTTCCGGTCTGTCCGGTAATGCCGTATTTTGTGACAAAGCAGTCCGAGGGCAGGCTGTCCCTGTCCTGAAAGGAGACGGTTAACTCCGCAGAATAGACCAGCGCATCCTTCAGCGAAACCGATGTCTGGTCCGGCTGATAAACAATGAGTCCGAGGCTGCTTGCGGCACCGAAATCCAGCCGGACATGCTGGTACTCTCCTGTTTTCAGCCTTGATTCTTCGAGAATGGAAAGGTTTGCCTCATCGGCCGGCGAAAAGCCGTTTTCGATGAATTTCGAAAGCGGACAAGGGAGACAGTAATAGTGGTTGAGGAAGACAAACTCCGCAGCTTCCGGGTTGTCAGAAAACTGTGAAAGGATCCCGGTATCCCGGCAAAGTTCTTTCTGATTCTGTCTGGCATAGAAAAAACGCAGGACAATAAGGATCGTCAGGAACGCGGCAAATGCGAGAATAGTATAAAGGTTCCGTTGCTTCACAGCAGATCCTCCTTCTTCTTTCCGGTGTACTGCATCGCGATACGGTCTTCCGGATGTACGTCTGCGAGATACAGAAAAATAAGGAAAATCCATTCGAGGGGCTTCATGACAAAATAAATGATATCTGCCCCGGTCTTTGTGTGAATGAGCCGCGCAAAGGGGAAGCCGAAGCGGTCGTAAAAGCTGCGGACGGCTTTGTGGAAGCGCGGCGTGTGTTCCTCCAGGAGCAGTTCAAATGCGTTAGCAACCTGAAGCTGGCGGTTGACAACAACCGGATGGCCATGGCGGATGCCCATACGAAGCGGTTTCACGATTTTTTTATGTCCGCCCGCCGCGACGGTGCAGAGGTAATGCTCGTCATAGAAAAGGGACTGCGGAGGAATCTTTGTCGAAAAGCTCCAGTCAGCAGTTTCAGTGAAGGCCTTAATGACGGCGGCCGGCGACTGTCCGAAGAGCATCAGGATCATGGAGATAATGCCGATCAGCGGAAAGCTAAGGATGAGCGCAAGAAGCGGCCAGCGGCTGCTCTTCGCGAGGAAGCTTCTTAGGCGCGGCAGCTTCTCCCGGGACGCAGCCGTACTTTCTTCCCTGGGAAGCGAAGGCTCCGGAAACTCGCCGGAGGCCCTGACTACATGGAAACTTGTCCGGGCTGCGATCAGGAAGATGGTCAGCGCAGAGAGAAAAATCCAGGGAAACTCAAAGAAGAGCACCTCCGGTCCGTAACTGTTTGTCGCCGGATGCGCATCCTTGACAAGCGGCAGTCTGAAAAGCTGCAGGATGATCATGAGCTGCAGGAAGGTTCCCGCATAAACACCCGAAAGCGTGAGAACTTTTACAAGGGGAGGCAGCTTTTTCACGGACACAAGCGTCAGGAAAATGAGGCAGGCGGCGCCGAAGACAATCAGAACGAAAACCGTCAGGCGGTGCTCTGTCGCTAGGAAGGTGTGGGCTTCATTGGAGGAAATCTGGACATACCAGTCCGCATCGACCATCGGGAGATCCGACAGAGCGCATTTGAGTCCAAAGTACAGTGCCAGATAGCCGAGGGCGTCGACGATCAGAACCCCTTTCGGAAGCTTTTTTTTGCGGATGACTCTGACTGCGAAGATCCCTTCAAGAACAGTAATACCGGGACTGAGGATGGCAAGTGCAACCAGGACCTGTAATTCATTCATTAATCACTTTCCTCCCACTCCTGAAGGACGCGGATACCTTTAAAGTCTGCATTTTGCCAGCGACAGAGATGGACGAGGGTATCTTTTCCGGGATCGTAGCGGTACAGATCGCAGGGGTCGGACCAGTTGACATTCAGTTTGACGAAGACAAAATCATCCTTTCCGTCGCGGATGATCTGAAAAAGCCAGAGATCGTGTTCGAGTTCGCGGGCGGCGCAGTTCATCAGACTCCTGATCTTTTCGTCAGCTTCGACAGGCGCGCCGCTTTCATCCGTCAGTTGAATGTGGTTCAGGCGGTTTCGGACAGTATCATCATCGATATAAGACTCGAAGCAGGAATCGTCGGCGGTATAGATTTGTATCGGATCGCATTCAAATTCGTCAATTGTCAGATATTTACCGTCATCGTAAACCAGGCAGCAGCTTTCAGCCTGTGTTTCATGATCGAGAAGTGCGACTTTGGCAACAGGTATTTTCGGGAAAAACCCGGGGATGACGTTGAAGGACAGCAGCATATAATAGACAACAAGAAGCGTGCAAAGGACGGACGGCAGCATGAAGAGTGCCCGGACAGACTTTTTCAGCTGGCCTCTGGCAATAAAGATTACGCCCAGAATATTGACTGCTGTAAGAGGAAGGAGTCCGAGCGTGAGTGCCGCCCCTCCTCCGTCCCAGCGCTCCAACGGAAGCATTGCGTCCGGGTTCGGTACTGCAGAGTCATTCAGGATGAGCGGGATCGCGAAATAGATAAGACAGCAAATGCCGAGAATATTCAGCGCAATTAAAAAAACAGAGAGTTTTTTATGATTCATCGAGTTTTTCCTCCCGATCGATTCGTACTTGTTGTTTTCCAGAACTCTCCGGCCGTATTTTTCTTTCCCCGGGTACGGGCGGGTTTTTTTTTGGAAGCCGTTTTATTTACGATATGGAAAGCTTCCGACCTGGTTTGGAAAAATTCCGAAGAAGGCAGTTCTTTTTCTGAGAGTATATCACTGCAGGCGTGATATGTCAATGAAAGATTACCGAAATATATACTAATAATATTGTATAACGATAAATTCAGAAAAGTCCCGTGAGGTTCGCACTGCGTCTTCTCGGGACTTTTTTCAGGATGATTGTTTGTGTTTTACAGATTCTCATAGACCCAGTTTCCGTGTGCATCACGGAAGCTGTGGTTTTCCGAGAGTTCTTCATTTTCGAAAATGCTGAAAATCTCATGGAAGTTCGGAACGACGTCCGGACGGCTTTTCAGTTCGTCTTTTTTGATCCAGAACACTTCCCCCTCTTCGGATCCGTGAAGCTCCCCCTGAAAGCAGTTGGTTTTGTAGAGGACGACGAAATAGCGAAAGCCTTCCTCCGGACTCGTCCACTGGCGGATACCGCAGAGTTTCAGATTTGTAATCGTGAGGCCGGTTTCTTCGAAAACCTCCCGGATGGCGGAACGGACAAAAGACTCATCATGTTCAACATGACCGCCCGGAAAGGTAAGCCCTTTCCAGCTGGGATCGACACGGTTTTCGACAAGCACTTCTCCCCGGTCGTTTTCGATCATGCACATATTGGTAAAAATCGCAGGTTCAGTTCTTTGCATGGAAGTTGATTCCTTTACAGATTTTCCGGATTATAGGAAATCCTGGAGACGCCGTACTCATAAGCGCACATTGTCCTGCCGAGGAAGGGGAATTCCTTCGGCACTGCGGTGCCGTCCAGAATCTTATCGCAGATCGTCAGGAGATCTGAGAGCGTGGTTTTCGGCTGGCAGCAGGTCAGGAAATTGCCGGCGTATCCGACATGTCCGTTCCACATCCGGTCATATCGGCCGGCGAAGGTCTCGAGATACTGAAGCGCGCGCCGTGTTTCCGAAACCGGGGAATTCTGCGCGAGAAGGTTCGTGTTGCAGGCATCTCCGGAGAAAAGGATCCGGACCGATTCATCGAGAAAGCAGAGGCCGCCCGGGGTGTGCCCCGGTACATGGATAACCTGCACTGTCCTTCCGCCGAGGTCGATGATGTCTCCGTCCTGAAGCGGCTTCATCTCCGGAAGCTTTCCGGTCTCGATGATCATCTCCGGAGAAATCCCGAAGGCTTCATAGCTGCCCATTTTGCCGAGATTTTCGACGTAGCCGCGCATTCTTTCCGTATTGCAGACAGATGCCATCTCAAAGTCTGCGGGATGGAGATAAATCTCGTCAAACTGTCCGATTCCGCCCACGTGATCCAGGTGTCCGTGTGTCAGCGCGACCATGACCGGCTTGTCCGTGAGCTTTTCAAGAAGCGCCGGAAGGTCTGTGAGCCCGCAGCCCGTGTCCAGAAGCAGAGCCTTTTCGGAGCCGACGAGAAGATACATAGCCGTCAGACCGAACTCATTGATGACGTAAGTGTCTTTTGCAATCTCCGATACCGGAGGAATTTTCATGGCCATATTTTTCTCCTTTTAAGATATTTTTTCGAGGTTATTATTGTGTTCTGCCGGGCTTTTATATTCAAAAAAAGCCGCTGCACGACCGCTCAGCACACCAGAATATCATGAAAGATTCCTTATAAGGTTCAGCATGTTTTTTTCTGTCTCTATGGGATATGAATAACAGCATCGTGACGCAATGTCGTTTCCGAGCATATGCCAAAGCTTCGCTGCAGCGTCAAATGCCTCCCAAATCTTTTCATAATCCGCCTGCGGATATGTTTTTTTATACAGCAGAAACAGGTCTTCTTCCAGCAGTTTCTCAATATTGCAGTCAAGGATGCCCATGTCAACCGGGCTTCCTTCACGGAGGAAAAGGTGCCAGCGGATCATTTGGTTCAAAAGATCCCGGACCGCGATGTTCAGGTAAAACATGGCGGAAGGCAGCTCTTTTCTTAACGTATATTCAGCAAATGTCTTCATAACCCACCAAAACTCATTGCAGGTTTCGATAAACCTTGCTTCCGATGGCCTTTCTGAGAACCACGTCTGCTTTTCATCCAATCGTTCGATCTCAGGAAGCATACTGTCTTTATCCAGGAGTTTCAAATAGGTATCGCCGATCCAGACATTTTCATGATTCGGTTCTCCGTTGTATCTTTCGAGAAAGGAATTTCTGTCCATGATATTTACGGCGATAGTGATACCGTCACGAAATACCATCAGATGGGCTTTAGTATTGTTCGGAAAAAGCTCGGGATAATTTCTGTCGCCGCGGTACAGTAGAATGCGCTCCCCGAAACAATTCTCAAACACATCGCCGTCAAACGGATCGACATCCGTAACCACAAAAATAAAGTTATAGTAATCATACTTTCTTCTGGGAAGCAGATTGGTCCTGATGACAGCCCTTATCCTTTCGTCTTTTTCAGCCGCAGTCAAAACATTTTGCAGTACTTCATGCTCGGTTCTCATTCAATTTCTCCAAATGGGTATTCAGAAGATACATCTGAAGATCCTCTTTTTCAAAAGCTTTTTCAGAAGAAGGATCTCCGTATTTGTTGACCAATTCGCCGAGTGTGATAATCCGGGCCTCTCTCAGTGCCGGAATATCTTCTTCCGAAACCCTGCGTATTAGCTCTTCTATCGGATCCGTCTTCAGGTTTCCGATCCTCCATTCCGGACGCATATGGGTAAAATTGAAAAACAGGTCATAATTGTTTGCCACATAGAGAACAATACTGCCGCTGTTGTGCGGAACCACATGAGAAGGTTCATTTTTCCATTCTGCACACCATTCCCGCTCCGGACGCAGTTCTTCGTAGTTCAGGAAATGTGGAATCAGCTCTTTTGGAATATGGTCCTTATTGATGCGGATCGAATACAGCTTCCGGTTTTCTCCGTCACAGGTGCCGGGGTGAACAAAAAAGCGAAAAACGCCGCCGAAAGCTTCACAGCGGCTGGGAAGCGCCATTTCTTCAGACAGCCGGAGGAGTTTGGTGAGTTCTATTGCATTTTCTTCATTGATGAATGCCTGCCATCTGGGACTGATCTCATGGGCAAGCAGTATTTCTGTCGCGTCCAAAAGCTCCCGAAAAGCGCCTTTACGTCCCACGTAGCGGTCGGTGGTTTCTTCCATGCCAAAGAATGTCAGCTGTACACAGTTAACGCCGACTTCTTTCAGGAAGGCTGCATAGTCCGGATCACGGACAAGACGCCAGAAACTGCCCAGCTCGAAACGGGGCGGGACGGCATTCACGGAAAGAATTTTATCCCTCTCCCAGCGCTCCCGGTAATTCCGGCAAAAGTCCGGTTCACGAAGCCAGCTGAAATATTCGATCTTCTTAAAATAAGGCTTGAACAGGCCGACGATCCATTCGTCCGCGCTGGGCTCCATAACCCGGTTCGGCATATGAGAAAGCCAGCAGTGCAGGCACCGATTCGGACAGCCGTGCATATCGACCGCCAGTGTCAATGGAATATTACTCGTCATCTCATGCCTCCTGCAGCTCTTTGCGCAGATAAAACCGGCGGACCCGCAGCGGATCATCCGGGTGAACGAAGAGAGGATGAATAGTCCTGCGGCGATAGTCATGTCCGGAATGAAACACACCGCTTGCAGCGCCGAGACATGTCAGCAGCGCTTTATGAGCAGTATTATGTGAGCTTTGCAATTCTCCTTGCCACATGAATGCCGCTTGCGGAGGCGTGCGACAGGGAGTGTGTGATTCCGGAGCCGTCGCCGATGATGTAGAGGCCGGGATAACAGGATTCCAGGTGCTCGTCAACCGCAACTTCCATGTTGTAGAACTTGACTTCGACGCCGTAGAGAAGCGTATCGTCGTTGGCGGTTCCGGGCGCGATCTTGTCGAGTGCATAAATCATTTCAATGATACCGTCGAGAATGCGCTTCGGAAGGACCAGCGAGAGGTCTCCGGGCGTCGCTTTTAAGGTTGGAGTGATGAACGCGCCTTCGATCCGGTCGTGGTTGGAGCGCCGGCCGCGGATCAGGTCGCCGAATCGCTGCACAATCACGCCGCCGCCGAGCATGTTGGAAAGCCGGGCAATCGATTCGCCGTATCCGTTGGAATCCTTGAAGGGCTCGGAAAAGTGCTTGGCGACAAGAAGTGCGAAATTCGTATTCTGCGTCTGCTTTTCCGGATCCTCGTAGCTGTGGCCGTTGACGGTAATGATCCCGTTGGTGTTCTCGTTGACGACGGCGCCTTTCGGATTCATACAGAAGGTGCGGACAAGGTCACCATACTTCTGCGTGCGGTAAACAATTTTGCTCTCATACAGTTCGTCCGTCAGATGTGAGAAGACTTCTGCGGGAAGCTCGACGCGGACCCCGAGATCGACACGGTTGGACTTTGTCGGAATCGAGAGATCCTTGCAGACCTGTTCCATCCATTTGGAGCCGGAGCGGCCGACCGAGACAACACAGTAACGGCAGGTGAAGACCCCCGCATCGCTGACGATCTCGTATCCCTCCTGCTGCACATGGATATGTTCTACAGGCGTATCAAAGAAGAACTCCACCTGGTCTTTCAGCTTTTCATAGAGATTCTGCAGGACGACGTAATTAATATCGGTGCCCAGATGCCGGACCGAGGCGTCCAGAAGATGCAGATCGTGCTGAATGCACTCCCGTTTGAAGCGCGAGCCGGCAGTCGAGTACAGCTTCGTGCCTTCTCCGCCGTATTTCAGGTTGATCTCATCGACATAATGCATCAGCGACAGCGCCTTTTCTTTGCCGATATATTCATACAGCGTTCCGCCGAAATCGTTGGTAATGTTGTACTTTCCGTCGGAAAATGCGCCTGCGCCGCCGAAACCGCTCATAATTGAGCAGGTTTTGCAGTTGATGCAGGATTTAATCTTGTCGCCGTCAATCGGGCAGCGGCGCTTCGAAAGGGGATGTCCCGATTCGAAGACCGCGATCGAAAGCTCAGGTGCTTTTTCGAGAAGCTCGTAGGCGCTGAAAATTCCGCCGGGACCGGCGCCGATAATAATCACATCGTAATTCATACAAATACCTCTTTATGTAAACAGTAAAACAGCGTCTGTCTGCAGGAGACAGACGCTGAAAACCCTTAACCATTCGGAGTGAGGCCCGTTTCCGGAGAAACAGCCCCGAGCCGAGGGTAATGGGGTGTTTCCTGAGGAGTATTCGGAGTTATGACGAAGGAAACACACCCATCTCGCAGGCGAGTTCCGCCTTTTCGCAGGCGAGTTTCGCCGGGATTATTCGCCCTTCTTTAAGAGACGGAAGAATGCGTATCCGCCGCCCCACATCGGAAGGTTGTAGACTCTCTCGGTCGGTTCCACGCGTGAGCTTGCCGAATCACCGTGACGGCGCGGCGGTGCAATAACGCGGACTGGCTCGGTGATGCGCATGCCGTTCTCGATGTTTTCGAAGCCGATGTATTCATCGCTGCGGATGATGATTTCGATCGGGGTCTTGTACTCGGAGTGGTTGTAGACGCCGAAAGTATCGTTGTCATACAGGAAGAAGTTGAACTGCGGCTTCGCCGACAGATAAACCTTGCCCTTCCGTGCGAAGTCCTGAGCGATCTGGGTCTGAACTTCCCTCGGGAGCTTGTAAAGGTCGCCGAAGTTATCCGGAATATTCAGAATATTCACGATGCCCTTGCCGTAATCGTCGTCTGTCAGGATTGCGGTCGAGTTGTCATTCAGGTGAAGCAGTACATCATACCAGGTCGCGTTGTTCTTGTGCTCCATCTTGGTGAAGGTTGCGGGCTCGTCGCTGATCGCGAAATCATGCGTGCCATGATACAGGTTGCAGCACTGATACTTGGTGCCGGTCACCTTGCGGTTGGTCGGACGGACAGAGGTCATATCCGAGAAGCCCTTGTCGATGGTCTTCTCCATGAATCCGGAGGTAACGATCGCGCAGCCGCCTTTTTCAACGAATGCTTTCAGCTTTTCGACAACGTCCGGATCCTCAGCGGAATTCTGTGTCAGGAAGATCGTGTCAGCCTTGTCATCGAAATACGGAACCGGCTCAAGCGGAATACCCATCTGGCCGATGTAGTTGATCAGCTGGTCTTCACCGTCGGAATCATACGGCTCGTAGGTCGAGATACCGATCGGATTGCCGACCATGCCCATGATCTTGTCTACACGCTGCAGGTCGATGCCCAGAGCGCCAGCCGACGGATGATGCAGATAAGACTGGAAGTTGAAGAGCATCAGTTCGCGCGCTTTTGCGAAGTAGGTGAGTTCCGCCTGCTCAAGAAGCACGGAAAGGTTGCCCTGGGAACCGCCGAGGTCGATCCAGCCGCCGCCGTTTCTGCCCGGAGCGACATTCTCGAGCCAGCGGATCAGCGAGTACGAAAGATAGCGCTGCAGATGCTGGCCGCTGTAGTTCGAGTTGCGGGACTCGGTGCCGGTGTAGATCATGTCGAAGATTTCAGCCTGATCCTTCGGATTGTAGCCGCATTCCTGATAAGATTCATACCAGTTCGGATATTTAATGATGAAATTGACCTTCGGGTTGACCTTCTTCGCGGCATCGACTACCAGCTGGGAGACTTCCTTGGCTGCTTTCAGCTTGTATTCTTTCCAGCTCATTTTGCCCTTTGCCTTGATGCACATTTCGCAGCGGCAGGCAGAGAAGAAGTAGTCGTCGAAAATGATTTCATCGAAGTTCCTTGCAGCGGTCTCAACGCATTCCACAAGCTTTGCGCGGTGCGCGGGATCCGTGAAGCAGGGAGTATCAAAGATCGAGGGCTTTCTTTCGCCGACAAGCTGTGTCGTTGTAATGCAGCCGGAGGTCTCGATACCATTGCGCTGGAATACGCGCTTTACCATCTGAAGCTGCTCATCCGGGATTTCCACCAGGCCACGGTGATTCTCGATATACGCCTTGTTGAGGGGCATATAGGTCTGATAGAAGTCGATGTCCGCCTGAAGCTGTTCTTCGGTTTTGCCGTCAAGATAGTAGGCATAGACCAGGGACGCGAGTTTGAAATTTTTGAATTTTTCCATACTTTGCTTCGTTTCTCCTCTCGTTTGATTTTTTTCGAAACCGAGATCCAGATGCTGCAGATTTCCTGAAGATTACAGGAATCTCCGGAACTTCCTATCCGGATGAAACCTGTAAGCATAAACAAGAAACGAGCACCGAACAAATCCGATTTTGACAGCCGTGATTACAGCAGATTTTTTTGCTGCACTTTGGATTTATTATAACATAGTTCTGGAATAATGCAAGATATTATCTTCTATGAGTCGGTGTCAAGTTGTTGTAGGATTTTTGTGATTACCTGCTCAAACCTCTGATTGTCCGGTACAGCTGGTTCAGCTGTCCGTTATTGATCACTTCTGTCCTATACCGGCTATCCGGTGCTACGATCGCCGGGGCTCTCCTTAGATTCGGGAGTTTCCTCCCCGTCATGACTTTCGCCGCGCTTAACACAATCTCGGGTATCGTTTTGTCCGCCGCTTTCTCTATAAGCTGCACTCCACTTCTCGACGCCAGTATCGGCACCAGGTGCTTCAAGGTCTTGTCGCTCCACCCCATCGGACGACTCGACAGCCTGCTTGATAATACATGGCTTACGTGCGGCTCTGTCCCGCCTCCGTTTCTCGCCTCCCGATCCTGATATCGGATACTTATTCCCTCCA
>CAMVNR010000003.1 GCA_947168905.1 uncultured Lachnospiraceae bacterium | reverse complement strand
TAGAAAAACGCTTCGTTTCCGATTTCGCGGATACTGTCAGGAAGCTCAAGGTCCAGTTCGCCCATAAAACTGAAGGCATGCGGCGAAATGACTTCTACTGTGCCCGGGAGCGTTATGCTGTCAAGCTCCTCCGCCCCGTTTGCACCGATGCTTCGGATCCCGTCGCCGATGACTGTCAGCGGCAGTCCCGATACCTTTTCCGGAAGCCCGAGTGTTCTGTCCTCTCCGGTATAGGCATAGAGCACTGCATGTGTATCTGTCAGATAGTAGTGAACTTCGCCCGCGCCGGTATAAACCGTCGTCTCCGAACGGATCGGCTCCATATCATATGACAGTTCTATTCCTTCTGCTTTCGCATACATTTCCGCATAGGAGCCTTCCCTTGCGTGAATCACGCAGCGGTCTTTTTGGCTGCATTCTCCGTGCACCCGGATCAGACTGTCGGGAAGATACACCTGCACCGAATAGAACCGTCCGGGAGTCATGACGCTGAGTTCTTCCAGAATAGAGAGGTCCAGATCCCGGATCCCTTCCGGCACGATATAGGTATTAAACGGTGTTCCCTCGAATTCAATCAGGGAATCACCGGCTTTATTTGTGAGTGCGCCTGCCCTGTCCGAATAATACGGGTTCTTCGGATGCACGTCAAAGGTTCTGACAGGAAAGCCTGTAAATGCACCGGTACAGATCAGGGTAAGCTTCGCAGGAATATAAATCACGGCAGGCTCTTCATAGAGCCCGGGCTCCGGAACGCTTTCTTCTGGCGCGGAAAAAGCATATTTCCCGACATTTTCCAGGCTGTCCGGAAGATCCGGCATCTTCAGGCTGTTCGCTCCGAAAAAGGCATAATTCCCGATCATCTGGAGGCCTTTCGGGAGCTTGATCTCATACAGCTCTGACAGGGAGAAGGCTTCCGAAGAGATATATCCGACGCTTTCCTCAAGAATCAGGCCGCCGCTCATCTTCGCCGGGCAGGCAATCAGGATCTCTCGTTTTTTCGAATACAGGATTCCGTTATCGGTACAATAATACGGATTCTCATCACTGATCGAGAAGATCTCAAGATTCGGACAGCAGGCAAAGGCTCCGTTTGCGATCAGGGAGACATTTGCGGGAAGCACTGCATTTTTTATATTTGCGCATCCGTAAAAAGCATAGGCGCCGATGTACTCGATGCTGTCCGGAAGGACCAGCCGGTCCGAAAGCGCACAGTTTCCGAAAGCACGCTCCCCGATCTTTACAAGACTCTCCGGAAAATTGATGTCACGAAGTGCGGTACAGTTCAGGAAAGCCTCTCCTCCGATCTCAGAGAGCCCTTCCGGAAGAGTCACTTTTTCCACGGGCGTGAAGCCGCTGTCACTGTACAGAACCCTGCCTGAGAAAGCGCCGTCGCAGATTTCAAGAAGACTCTTGCCGTTCACTTCCTCCGGAAGAATGATTTCGCGGTCCGTCCCGCTGTAGGAAAGAAGCACGGCGCTGTCCGGATAAAGCGCATAAGTCAGGACGCCAAGTTCCGTCGGCTCATTTACGATTTCAAATGTTCTGTCCGGAAGAATCGCAGACGGATCCGTGACGTACAAAAGGCCGTTCGCATCCTCAAAGGTAACAAGATAATACAGTTCTTCCGTAAGCTTTGAAGCCCGGACCATCGTAAAATTCAGCATGTCCAGAATCGAACACATCACGGATTCTTCCATGCTGCTCCTGCGCCATTCACTGACGGAAAGGAGCTGTCCTTCCGATCCCCAGGCCGGAACCAGGCGGACACTGTCATACAGAATCGAATCGTACTCCCAGAAAGGCACGCTTTCACGGCCGGAGGAATCAATTCTGGAGGCGCTCCCGCTGATGCCCTGAAGGCTGAGTCCCCGGGATTTGATATCATAGACAAGCGTCGCGGTTATTTCCTTCATCTCCGAAATACTGCGCTCCTGTTTTCGGATCCCGCCCGAAAGAAGCGAGGTGTACTGTGTTTTCAGCACACGTCTGCGTCTCGTGGCTTCTGTCTCCGATACCGGCCAGACAACCCTGCGGCTGTCCGTCTCCAGGCACACAAGCTCCGGGTCTTTTGGAAGCCGGAGCGTCCCATCCTTGTCTAAAGAAATTCTGCAGCCGGACATGACCGGGGTATATTCGCCGTCTTGGCACTTCTGCAGGATGGTATATTTCGCTGAAACAAGTTCTTCCTGCTGCTCAGGGCTGAGCTTCAGAATGTATTCGTCCCCTGACGCCTGAAGCGCTTCGAAGCTCCAGTCTTTTCTGGATGCCGCCTGCCATTTGCTGCTGATGCCGGAAAGAAAACCGCTGTATTCGGCATTGATACCGAGGGTGTCGTATACTTCCCGCATCTCATAATACTGGCTGCGGTTTACGGAAGGGAAATAGATGGATATTCCGTGCGCATCCTCCAGGTTGCTGTAGTTCTCGATGACTGCCTGAGAGAAGCATTCCTCGGCTTTCCTGATCCTGTCCCTTCCGAGCCCGGGAATGCTCCCGATCAGTCCCCGAAGGTCCACAAGATCATAGTAATAGGCACTGCCACCCGAGGAATCCGTTACCGACCCGAAGCTTCGCACTTCGGACCTCAGGGCTGCAATCTCCGGGAATCCGTCCCGGACAAGCTGTCCTGTCATATGATTTGCCGCTTCCGAAATCAGGCGCTGAAGCTCCCTGCATTTCGAAAGATCCGTACAGGAAAGCGTCAGGTCCGGACGGTAGATGTCCGACAGCCGGTTTTCGTAATGCTCCCGGAAAGAACGGACAATGCTGCTGCCAAGAGCACTGCCGTCTTCTGCCTTCTTCAGCTCCGAAAGGAAATGATAGTCCCATCCGTCCGAAGGCTCCATTTCTTCGGAGGCGACAAAAACTTCAGCGAAATCCGAGAAAACGGTCATGGTTTCGATATTGCCCATCATGCAGGCGTCAAAGCCCACCAGGTCCAGCTTCGTGCCTCCGTAAAACACGGTATTCTGCATCGCAGCGCGAAGCTCCGAAAGGAGAAGCCCGTCTCCCTGGTAGAGTTCATCCGAACCGTAGCCCCATAAAGGCCCGCCGCCGTGATCCCAGAAAATCAGGGCATAATGCTTTGCCGGATAGTATTTCGTACAGAAATTCACAAAAGCCGAAAGGGTACCCGCAGCGCCCATATCCGCATTCTTCTCGGTGGACGCGACGATTCTCTTGTCTTCCGTACGGCCAAGGTCCAGCACCGTGTTTCTGTCACAGGGAACATCCGACTGCCAGCGCGTCGATCCGCCGGTATACAGAAGAAGGCTGCCTTTTTTATCGTCCAGTCCGGAGTCCGTCATTTCATCGATATCGCGGCTGGCGGCCCCCAGAGCACTCTCCAGGTTGGACCCGATCATATAAACCATGACGGTCCAGTCCTTCTTTTTCTGGACAGCCAGGTCTCCCGGAATAATTTTTGCATCATCCGGGTTGAAGTCCTGGTTTTTCCTGGCAAGGGCGCGTGAATACTCACCGGAAGTCTCCGGAAGCTCTTCGCCCGGTTCGGAGGACTCCGAAGAAGTACCTGCATCTTCCGTGCTCCCGGTCCCTTCTGATTCCCCGTTTCCGGTTTCTGTGTTCTCACTGCTCCCGCTTTCTGCTGCTTCCCCGCTTCCTGCCTCGTCTTCACCTGAACGCGCCGAAGCGGAAGCTTCGTCAGCGGATGAAACGGCTTCGGAAGCATCCGGATGCGGCTTAGAAGAAGGCGTCCTGTCGGTACGCGAAAAACAGCCGGACAGCAAAATAAGCGCTGCCAGGAGCAAAACTACGAGTCTGAGTTTCCGGGGAAGATGTTTCATTCACTTCTACCTCGCATCATATTGAACAAATCTCCGTACGCCGGGCGTATGTCGTTTTTTCTCACTCTCAGGTTACAAAAAGCAGTCCGAAGACCTACCGTCATCCGGGCTGCTTTTTAGATAAAATCCGGGAGAGATCCCGGATATTACGTACGGGAACACAGTACTGGCGCAGATCTTTCGAAAGGCGCAGTGCCGAGCTTTCCGGCAGGATGATCCGTGTATAGCCGAGCTTTACCGCTTCCCTCACCCGCGTCTCTGTGCCGGAGACGCCGCGGATCTCGCCGGTAAGACCGATCTCGCCGAAAGCAATGTCCTGATCCCCGACCGGAATGTCATAGTATCCCGAAATCACGGAAAAGACTACTGCCAGATCGATCGAGGGCTCCGTAACGCGCATTCCGCCGGTAATATTGACATATACGTCGTATTCGCCAAGAGAGATACCGGCGCGCTTTTCAATAACTGCAATCAGAAGGTTCAGGCGGTTGTAGTCGATTCCGACAGCGGTTCTTCTGGGAAGACCGAATGCGGTGCGCGCGACAAGCGCCTGTATTTCAAGGAGCATCGGCCGCGTCCCCTCCATAACACAGGTGACCGCCGATCCCGACATGCCGAGCGGCCGGCCGCTCAGCATATAATCGGAAGGATTCGGGACCTCTCTTAAGCCCTCTTCAGCCATTTCAAAGACGCCGACCTCATTGGTCGCGCCGAAACGGTTTTTAACAGCGCGAAGGAGCCGGTAAGCCGCCGACCGGTCGCCTTCAAAATACAGCACCGTATCGACCATATGCTCCAGCACTCTCGGGCCTGCCACCATTCCTTCCTTTGTCACATGTCCGACAAGGAAAATCGTGATATTCTGCTGCTTTGCGGTCTGCATCAGGATATTCGTGCATTCCCTGACCTGGGAAACCGACCCCGGAGCCGAAGAGACATCCTCCCTGAACACCGTCTGAATGGAGTCGATGACACAGAAATCCGGCTTTTCGGCAGCAATCAGTTCTTCGATCACATCAAGGCTTGTTTCGGATGCCATCCGCACATCGCCCTTAAAATCGCCCATCCGGTCCGCACGAAGACGGATCTGCTGCAGGCTTTCTTCTCCGGAGACATAGAGAACCTTCGTTCCGTTCGCGCTTAAATAGCGGCAGACCTGCAGAAGGATTGTGGATTTCCCGATTCCGGGATCGCCGCCAAGAAGCACCAAAGACCCCGGGACGATTCCGCCGCCGAGCACCCGGTCAAGTTCCTCCATTCCCGAAGACACCCGGTAATGATCTGCCGCGGGCACATCCTTAAGGGAAGTCGCAGACGTACGGCGAAGGCCGCCGGAATCGCGGACAGGCCCTGCAGCCTTCACACGGACCGGTTCTTCGACAAAACTGTTCCATGCGCGGCATCCGGGGCACTGTCCCATCCACTTGCTGCTTTCGTATCCGCATTCCTTGCAGAAAAAGACTGTGCTTTTCTTTGCCATCTGATCTTATGCTCCCTTGTGAAAGCTGAGCTTGTCTTTGACCTTGCCTACATTGACCGTATCGCCGGAGGCAAAGGTTCCGTCCAGAATCTTTTCCGCAAGCTCGTCCTCCAGAAGGTTCTGAATTACGCGCTTTAAGGGACGGGCGCCGTACTTCGGATCATAGCCTTTCTCAATCAGCAGCTCCTTCGCTGCCGGCTGGAAACGGAGATTTAAGTTCATCTGCGTCCTGGAACGCTTCTGAAGATCCTTCAGCATGATGTTGACGATCTCCTTCATGTTGTCCTTGTTCAGCGGATGGAACACGATGATCTCGTCAATACGGTTCAGGAACTCCGGCCGGAACGTCCGCCGCACGGCTTCCAGAACACGGTCCTTCATCACTTTGTAATCCGCCTCGTCATCATGTTTCGATCCGAAGCCCAGCACCTTCGGCGTGATAATATTTTCAGCGCCGCAGTTGGAAGTCATAATAATGACCGTATTCTTGAAATCGATCTTCCTGCCCTGGGAATCCGTAATCTGGCCGTCGTCGAGCACCTGCAGAAGGATGTTGAAAACGTCCGGATGCGCTTTTTCGATCTCATCGAAAAGCAGTACCGAATAAGGATTCCGGCGCACCTTCTCCGAGAGCTGTCCGCCTTCTTCGAAGCCCACATAGCCCGGGGGCGATCCGATCAGCTTGCTGACGGAATGCTTCTCCATGTACTCGGACATATCGACACGGATCATAGCGCTTTCGGAGCCGAACATGGCCTCTGCAAGCGCTTTGGAAAGCTCTGTCTTGCCGACACCGGTCGGACCGAGGAAAAGGAAGGAGCCGATCGGGCGCTTCGGGTCCTTCAGGCCGACACGTCCGCGCCGGATCGCCTTACTGATGGCACTGACTGCCTCATCCTGCGATACGACCCGTTTGTGGAGTGTTTTCTCCATGTTTTTCAGGCGGTTCGCCTCCGTCTCCTTCAGAGACTTCACGGGGATTTTTGTCCAGCCGCTGACGACGTCCGCCACTTCTTCCTCCGTTACGGACGGACGGGATTCATTCTGTTCTTTCTCCCAGGCTTCCTTTGCCTTCTCCATCCGTGCGCGAAGCTTATCCTGCTTTCTCTTAATATCGCCCGCGATCTCAAATTCCTGCCTGAAGACGGCTTCTTCCTTTTCCTTTTCAAGCGCCTTGATTTCCTCGGAAATCGTCTTCAGCTTCTTCGGCTGAATATAGGTGGAAAGGCGTACCTTACTCGAAGCTTCGTCAATTAAGTCGATCGCCTTGTCCGGCAGAAAACGGTCGGAAATGTAGCGTGCGGAAAGCTTGACGGCGGCAGTGATCGCATCATCCGTGATTACGACCCGGTGATGGTCCTCATAGGCCTTTCTGAGGCCTTTCAGGATATCGATGGATTCATCTTCCGTCGGCTCCTCTACGGTAACCGGCTGGAATCTTCTCTCCAGCGCCGCATCCTTCTCGATGTGCTTGCGGTATTCGGAGATTGTCGTAGCGCCGATCAGCTGGATCTCCCCGCGCGCGAGAGAAGGCTTGATGATATTGGCAGCATCAAGCGCACCCTCGGCGCCGCCTGCACCGATAATGGTATGAATTTCATCGATGAACAGAATGATGGATTTATCCGATGCGGCTTCGGCAATAACGTTCTTGATCCGCTCTTCGAATTCACCGCGGTATTTCGAGCCTGCGACCATGCCCGACAGGTCCAGCGTCAGGAGGCGCTTATCCTTCATGATATCCGGAACGCTTCCGTCGGCGATCCGGTTCGCAAGGCCCTCGACGACCGCGGTTTTGCCGACGCCGGGTTCGCCGATCAGGCAGGGATTATTCTTTGTCCGGCGGGACAGAATCTGAATAATCCGCTGGATTTCGTTTTCGCGTCCGATCACAGGATCCAGAAGCCCGTCCGCAGCCTGTGCGGTCAGATCCCGGCTGTACTGATCAAGCGTGGGCGTATTGGTTTTTGCCTGTCTTCTTGTCGGCTGTCCTTTTGCGTTATTTACAGACCTGCCGGAGCCTTCCTGGATCGAAGTCACCAGATCGATATGCAGACGCTCGAGAGAAATATTGAAGGCTGTCAGAAGCTTGCAGGCAGAGCAGTTCGGAAAGGTCAGGATGGCCATCAGAATATGCTCCGTGCCGACAAGCGCGGACTTGTACAGCCGTGCCTTCTCTACGGATTCATTGAGAATCTGCGCTGATCTGGGGGTGTACTCATAGCCGGAAAACTCCGCCACATTATAATCCTGTACGAGGTATTTGGTGATCAGGTCATAAATGTCCTGTGCAAAAATACCGTTGGCTGAAAGGACTTCGTAAGCCAGGCCTTCCGAGATCCTTGTAAGTCCCAGAAGCAGGTGCTCCGAACCGACGGAACCCGCGTTCAGCTCTTCTGCGGCTTTTTTTGAGAGATTAAGCGCTTTTTTGGCAGTTTCGGTAAAACGATTGATCATAAAAGCTGTTTTTGCTCCTTCTTATGCGCTTTTTCACGCAATTGTAATTTTATCAAGAAACTCCTGCACATATTCGGCCCGGAGGATGCGGATTTGGGAGTCATCCGCCGAAACTTTATAGAAGAACTGCAGATTGCCGGGGAAAATACCCAGCATCAGTTCATAAATCGACAGATCCTCATCGACCGAGAGAAGCCCCGTAGAAGCCCCCAGAAGGAGATTCGACAGGTGCCGGCAGCCTTCCGGAAAATCCAGCTGCCTTGCGAACTTCAGAATCCCGTAGGAGCGGTAAACACGGTCCTCCAGAAAAACCTGCTTGTATTTTTCGCGTAGCTCTCTTTCCTCTCCCATCAGGCGGTTGGCGACGTTCGTCAGGATATCCATAAGTTCCTTTTCCTGAAGGCCGAGCGTCCGCTGGTTGTAGAGAACGTACAGACCGCCGATTTTCTTTGCGCCGGAAATCCAGGCTTCCTTCATCACGACGCCGAACTTGATCATCTCCTGGGAAAGCGCCTGGAAGCTCCGGCTTTCGGAAAGAAGCGGCAGATGCATTACATAATAGGCGCGCATCCCGGTGCCCACACTGTCGATGGACGCAGTCTTATAGCCGAACTGTTTACTGTAGGCGAAGGGAATCCGGCTGTCGATGTACGTGTCCACCTCATCCAGGCAGTCATACAAAGGATAAAGTCCCTGACCATGCTCCGAGAGCAGGAGGCGCAGATGATCCGTTCCCCCGACAGTCATGGAAAAAGCTTCGTCGGTCGTTGCATAGACGACGGCTTTTTCTGTCTGCTCCAGCGTGGCTTTATTGATCAGGAGTCTTTCCTGAAGCGTCATTTTCTCCGCTTCCCGGAGTTTGTCGGTTTCAAGCTTCTGTATTCCTTTCCCGAGAATTTCAGAAAGTCTGGGAAGCTTTGAGTCGACGGCGGACAAAAGCTCCTGTCTCATGCCTTCGTCCATACGTCCCGGGAAAAACCACTTCTTAAAATTCCTCAGAAGCCGGATTCTGCTTACCTGGATAATATCATCATTTTCACCATGTCGGTGGTACCAGCGTTCATCCATGGTGTTCCTCTTTCAGCTTCTTTATCTCGTCACGAAGCCGCGCAGCCTCTTCATAGTTTTCTTCGGAAACCGCGATTTTCAGGCGGTCGGAAAGAACGGACAGTTCTTCCTTCGGACTCAGCTTTTCCTCAGCGACATTCAGGATTTTTGCAGTCTTTTTCCTGTGAGAACCGGCCTTCTTTCCCGTATGCGTATCCGCACCCTGCATCTTCAGAATCATCGGCCGGATATAGGGTTCGAAGGACTCATAGCAGTCCGGGCAGCCGAACACGCCGTCCTCCAGAATTTCTCCGTAGGTCTTTTTACAGTTCGGACAGGCGATTTTTTTCGCGCGTTCGTTCTCTTCCCGGCCGGTATTCTGTCCCATGTGCTTCATCAGCGCATCCGCAAGCAGCTTGAAGATCGCTTTCGACAGGTCCTGGGCCTCCGGGTCATCCGCGCGGAAGGAATTCGCGCAGTCCTGACAGAGGTTATGGCTCTCGGAATTTCCGTTGTGAATTCGGGTAATTCTTACCGTGGCTTCTTTTTCATGACATTTTTCACAAAGCATTCCATACTCCGTTATCGATTCTTTTTATCATTGAAATCCACGACTTCAAAATCCTCCTGAAGGACTTCGTCATAAATCGCAGGCATCTCTTTCTTCGCGTTTTCCGGGTTGCTGTTCTCCCTGCGGTTCTTTGGCCCGGCTTTTCTTCGCACATAGACCTCCGTATCCTTGATCTCGGTATGGCGGACACGGACGCGGACCTCCTCGTAATCATCCTCCGAAAAATCTTCCGGAAGCGTCCCTTCCGGGACAGGATCGACCACTTCTCCCTGAACCGGCTCCGTCCATTCATCGATTTCGCCCCGGAAGCCAGCTGAAGGATCTTTCGGCCGTTCAAATGAATCCACACTGTCCTCCTGAAGGTCCGCGGAAGGCTTTTTGTAGCCGATTTCATCGGGGAAGGCATCTTCAAAGCTGATATCAAAGGGCCTTAAGTCGTTATCTTCCTGCGTATAGGCCGTATCGAAACGGTCCTGATCCATATACTCATCCTGGACAAGCAGTTCGTCGTCCTCGGGTATTTCTTCAAAGTCAATCTCACGCTCTTCTTCGTCCTGCTTCCGGCTCATCTGCACCACAATAATAATAGCAGCGACAAGGAGCGCGACAATCAGGACCGCAATCACAATCCAGATGACATAGTTCCCGAGAAGCGATTCCTGTCTTTCGGGCTCTGTCGAGGCTGTCTCGGGGGTCACACTGATCGTCTGGCTTTCGCTTGTCTCTTCCGTGCTTTCCACGGTGCTTTCACTCTCGGTTTCCGATTCCGTAAGCGATTCCTTAAAATCGGCCCACGGTGTCAGAGAAATGGACCCGTTATCATCCTGGTACGCGAAAAAGCTCCGGGATCCGTCGTCTCCGATAAGGTAAATCAGCGGATAAAGATCGTGCGATGCGTCCTCTACGTTCCATCCGGGAACCACCGCGGAGGAACCGGAGCCGGGAATACTGAGGTTTACGCGCGTATCCCCAAGCACTTCTTTTGGAAGGTCGGACTGCCTGTCCGGAGAAGAAACGATATATTTTTCGCCGTCGCTGCCGCTGAAGGACACAAAGGGAAACATCGACTCGTGCAGCTTATCGTACACGACATAGCCTTCCGTATCATCCTTGTCGGCGTAATATACGTACAGCCGGTAAGCCGAGCTGTAGAAGCATTCGATGGTTTCCTCGAAGGTCCGGACGTCATTTGCGCGCGTGAAGCCTGCGGGGGTCTGCACATTGTTCAGATACTTATAAATCCGGTAGCCGTCCACTTCGATCCTGGCGGCTTCTTTTTCGGACTGTGCGATACTTGCTTCCCTCGATCGTTCTTCAAGCTCGGCTATGCGGCTGGATTCCTCTTCGGAGCGCTGAATCGATTCGGATTCCCGGATGCTCTCGGATTCGGAAATGCTTACGGATTCGGCAATCGACCGGGACTCTTCCACAGAGGCGGCCGCCGAAGAAGAAGCAAGCGCTTCCTCATTGTCGCCGATAATTGCGGTGATTGTCAGCGGGGATCCCGGCATGATGATCTGAATAAAGCCGGTATTTCCCCGTGTGCTGATATCCGCATCCACCTCCGGAACGTTCGCAGTCCAGGATTTCAGCGCATGATATTCGTCCGGAAGGGAAGTCTCGTCAAAGCGGACCAGAAACTGCGTTCCGGGCGCGGCTTCGGTAATAGTATTTCCCGCCGCATCTACTGCATACCCGTTTACAACTGTAATCGAATAGACTGCGGGAGCACTGCTCCCGTCTTCCGCCGCAAATGAATAAAGCGGCGCAGAAAGAAGCAGTGACAGGATCACCGGAAGCAGTATGATCAGGCGGGGCTTCAAAATGTTTTTCATAAATTGACTCCCGTTAACCAAAAAGTCAGGATTTAGAACATTATATATGAAATCCGTGAAAACGTCAAACCCCGGAATGCAGCTTTCATACCGCTTCCGGGGATGACCAATGCTTCACTATCGTAAAAGGAAGCGAAGACTTTTATGATCAGATGTTCTGGATAAAGTCGTCCGCAGCCTTTTCCACATTTTCGAAAGCTTCGCTCTTACCGACTTCTTCTTCAAGGGAAGTGTAGTGATCTTCGGCTTCCTCTGCAGCCTCACAGACAGTATCTTCGGCTTCGCTAGCGCTCTCAGAGACTGCCTCTTCGGCTTCCTCTGCTTCTTCCTTCGCGTTCACGACGGCATCCGACACCTGCTCTCTGGCATTCGAGATGACCTCTTCCACCTTCTCCTTCGCATTATCGAAAGCACCGCGAACAGTTTCCTTTGCCTTGTCGACTTTCTCAAATACCGCAGGATTCTCTTCCCTCAGATCGTCGATTTTTCCTTTCAGCTGTTCTTTCGTTTCGTCGAATTTTTCCGCGGCTTTTTCCTTCACAGCTCCGAATTTGTCGGCGGCCATTTCCTTAGCCTCTCCGAATTTCTCCGCAGCTTTTTCTTTGGTCTGGCTGAACTTTTCAGCGGCTTTTTCCTTCCGCTCGTTGAACTCTTCGCCGTAATTCTCTTTGACAATGCTTCCGACAGCCTTCGCGGAATCCTTTGCCACGCCCCAGGCCTTCTGGCCGCTCGTCTTGAAGCTCTCTACGGTCAGCTTTGCCGCTTCCGCCATCCGGTCGGTATCGAGAGTCGAATAGCTTCTATTTGCAGCTTCGCCTTCGGCAGGCTGTGCAGCACGGCGGGGCTCGATGGAATTATACTTTTTAACGAAGGTATATGCTGCAGCAGCTGCCGCACCGAGTGCAATACCGCTGAAAACAAATCCTGAAAATTTACCCATAAAGCTCTCCTTTCCTGAATAAACGTACCTGTTTTTTTCCGTCGCTGACATCATACGGTAAAAATGTGAATAATCTGAGAAAAATATGTGAAAAGAGAATATCTCTTAATCTCAGGCCTTCTTTTCTTCCGGAAGCTCGCTCGTGCAGTGAGGGCAGCGGGTCGCTTCGATCGGAATCTCAGACATGCAGTAGGGGCACTTCTTCGTGGTCGGAGCTGCTTCCTCTTCTTTCTTTCTGAGGCTTTCCGCCTTCTTAATCAGCTTGATCAGAAGGAAAAGCACGAGCGCGATGCAGATGAAGGTAACAACTGCGGTAAGAAGCGTACCGAAGTTAATCTCGACGTTATTGATTTTCCAGACGATATGGGAAAAATCCAGATAACCTGCGGTGATCAGCGACAGAAGCGGCATAATCACATCGTTTACGAGACTGGTTACGATCGCAGTGAAGGCAGCGCCGATAATCATGCCGATGGCAAGATCCATTACATTGCCTTTCAGCGCGAATTCTTTGAATTCCTTAAAAAACTTTTTCATTTTTTCTTGTCCTCCTGTAAAATACCATTGGTTTTTGTTACCGCCCGCTCGATCGCATCGCGCGAGTTTTTCCATGGAGCGTCCCGGTAACGATAATCGAACTTGTCCGTAAACCAGTCCAGATCGTCTGAAAGACGCTGAAGGTTATCTGTATAGAGCTTTGCTGTCAGCGTGACAAAGCTCTGCAGTTCCTGTTCCTTTAAAACTTCCTGTGCCTTTTCGATGAGAAGTCCGAAATGCTCCTGGCAGAAGCCCTTGCACTCTGCATATTTGGTCCTGAATTCGCTGTCCTTCTGATAAAGCCGGAGGACAGTATCCAGGTAATGGCGGAACATACGGTCAATACGGTCGCAGATATAGCAGGATTTCGTCTTCTCCCGCGCCCAGCGTACGATTTCCGGCTCTTCGGCTTTCTTAAAGAGCCCGCCTTTTTTCACCGGCTTGTCGACAAGCTGAAGCGCTTCCTTTTTCTGCCGGTCCAGATGGGTCTTTAAGATCAGCGCGAGACCCAGCCGGTTTTCCTGCTTCGAAAGCATCAGCATATGCGGCTTGCAGAAACCGAGACGGTCGGTTTCCATCCGGATATCGTCCTCCATGTAGGAAGGCCCCATCATGAAATCGATGGAATCGTCCTCGAGCTTCTTATACATAGAGCAGATCGGACATTCGGAATGCTCGTCAAAAGCATCATTAACCGGAATCGTATACAGTTTCTCAGCCATAAGCGGTTTCCTCTCCTGTTATTTCGCGGGTTTGAAGCTGTCCTTTAAAGACACGCTGCGGTTGAAAACAAGATGGTCCTTCGTGCAGTCGCGGTTGTCGAGACAGAAATAACCGTTTCTCATAAACTGGAAGGTCGGCGCATTCACGCCGCCGCGGTTTTCCACGGCGTCAAAAGCCTCCGCAACCTTCTGCATCTCGGGCTCTACCTTGCAGCCGTTCAAAATGATCAGGCTGTCCGGATTCATGCATTCCAGGAAATTCTTGTCCGGGCCGTCCGGCTGTTCGTCAAGGAACAGATTCTCATAAAGCCGGACCTCGGCGTCGATGGCCGTATTCTGGTCCACCCAGTGGATCGTGGCGCCCTTGACTTTCCGCCCGTCGGCAGGATCACCGCCCCTGGAATCCGGATCGTATTCGCAGAGGACTTCCGTCACATTTCCGTTCTCGTCCTTCACACAGCCGGTGCAGGTAACAAGATAAGCGCCTTTTAAGCGGACCTCATTCCCCGGATACAGCCGTTTGTATTTCGGGATCGGCGTTTCCAGGAAATCCTCGGCTTCAATCCACAGATTCCTGCTGAAGCTGATTTCATGAGTTCCGGCCTCCGGATCGGTCGGGTTGTTTTCCAGCTCAAACACCTCGGACCTGTCTTCAGGATAATTGGTGATCGTGAGCTTGACCGGATGAAGGACCGCCATGGTGCGTTCCGCGCTCTTGTTCAGGTCATCGCGAAGAGAATGCTCAAGCATCGCCAGTTCCACGATTCCCGAGGTTTTTCCGACACCGATTTCATCAATGAAGGAACGGATGGAATGCGCTGTATATCCCCTGCGGCGGAGTCCGCAGAGTGTAGGCATGCGCGGATCGTCCCAGCCGGACACATAGCCTTCTTCCACGAGCTTTCTCAGATTCCGCTTGGACATCACCGTATGGTCGATATTCAGGCGGGCAAACTCGATCTGGCGTGGTTTATGGAAGGGAATCGAGACGTTCGAAACCACCCAGTCATACAGCGGACGATGCTCTTCGTACTCCAGCGAACACAGCGAATGCGTAATGCCTTCCAAAGCGTCCTGGATCGGATGGGCGAAATCATACATCGGGAAAATGCACCATTTGGTTCCCTGACGGTGATGGTTGATATAACGGATACGGTAAATGACCGGATCGCGCATGTTGAAATTTCCGCTCGCGAGATCGATTTTCGCGCGAAGCGTCATCTTGCCCTCTTCCACTTCGCCGTTCTTCATCTTTTCAAAAAGACGCAGGCTTTCCTCAATCGGCCGGTCGCGGTAGGGGGAAGTCGCGGGAACGCCGATATCTCCGCGGTTCTCGCGGAATTCTTCCGGCGAAAGCTCGCAGACATAGGCGAGGCCTTTTTTGATCAGCTCCACCGCATATTCGTAGTCTTTTTCAAAATAATCCGAGCCGTAAAAAAAACGGTCGCCCCAGTCAAACCCGAGCCAGTGGATGTCCTGCTGGATCGCGTCGACATACTCGGTATCCTCCTTGGCCGGATTGGTATCATCCATTCTGAGATTGCAGATGCCACCGAAGCGCTCGGCGGTGCCGAAATCGATGCAGAGCGCCTTGCAGTGCCCGATATGAAGATAGCCATTGGGTTCCGGCGGGAAACGCGTATGGACCGTCTGTCCCTCAAACTGTCCGCCCTCTGCGATATCCTCTTTGATAAAGTCCCAGATAAAGTTGCTGCTTCCGGAAGGAGCTGTCTCCTCCTTTAAAATTTCCGCCATATTGGTGTATTGTCCTTTCTGTTCCTGGTCAGATAATTCTTTTGAATTTTTTATCAAGCTCCGTGCGTGAGAACGAGATCAGCGTCGGCCGCCCGTGAGGACAGGCATACGGATTCTCGAGCGTCAGGAGTTCTTTGATCAGTGCATCCGCTTCTGCAAAGCTTAAGAGGTTTTCTCCTTTTACTGCCGCCTTGCAGGACATGGAGGCCAGCTTCGACAGAATCATTTCGGGCTTTTTTTCAGTAAATTCGTCATCGATTCCGCCGAGAATTTCTTCAAAAAGAGACTTCACGTCCAAACCGTAAAGATCATAGGGAACTGCCGAAATTGCGTATTCCTTTCCTCCGAAAGAGGAAACCTCATACCCGAGCTCGGAGAAGGCGTCCATATACCGGTTCAGAAGAAGCTCTTCGCGCGGGCTCAAATGAACCATGATCGGCGGAGAAACCATCTGTGACGCATGCCGCTTTTCAGAAAGATCTCTCATCTTCCGCTCATACAGCACCTTTTCATGTGCCGCATGCTGGTCCATGATATAAAGCCTGTCCTCAAGCTGCAGGAGCCAGTAGGTTTCGAAAACCTGTCCGATGAGACGGTGCTTCTTCATTCCTTCTTCCGAAATCAGCTTCGTCTCAAACAGGTTCTCCTGCACCGGTTTCAGCTGCTTTTCCCGAAACTCCCGGCTCGTATTTTCAAAGCCAGGAATATCTTTCAGCCCCTCTTTCCCGGGATCAAATGGTTTCTCTTTTAATAATACTCCCGTACCCCTGCCCGTGTCAAACGGAAGCGCACCTTTTTCACGGACAAAATCGCTTTTTTCGGGAAAAGCCGGAGGCGCATTCTTCAGAAGCTCTGCCCGTTTTGCTTCAAAGGGCTCAATGGAAGGATAGCTGGGTGCATCTTCTTTACGGTCTTCTTCCTCAGTGATGTCAGGGATAAATTCACGCCCCGAAAGCGCGGATTTTACCGCCTCTTCAACGGCATTGTAAATCACCGGCTCGCTCCTGAAGCGAAGCTCCATTTTCTGCGGGTGCACATTAACATCAAAGGTTTCGGCCGGCAGATCAATGTACAGGACGGTGAGCGGGTAATGGTGAAGCATCATGAACGGACGAAATGCTTCCTCGATCGCTTTCATGATCACCTTGTCCTTCACATAGCGGCCGTTGACAAAATAATTTTCAAAGGCCCTGCTGCCTTTCGCAATCACGGGTCTTCCGACAAATCCGCTGATGTGAATGTCCCCTTCCGTGTAATCCACCTGTTCGAGGGATGCGGCGGTTTCTCTGCCGTAAATGGAATAGATGAGATCCCGCACTCTTCCGTTTCCGGAGGTCTGAAGCCGGGTCTGGCCGTTTGCAATAAAACGGAAACTGATATCAGGACGGGAAAGCGCCATTTTTTCGAGAAGGTCCGCGATATAGCTGGCTTCCGTCATCGGCGTTTTCAGGAATTTCCTGCGGGCGGGCGTGTTGTAGAAAATATCCTTTACAAGAAAGGTCGTTCCATCCGGCGCGCCGATTTCCGTAAAGGAGACCTCTTCGCCTCCGTTGATCTCATACGAATTCCCGACAAGATCCCTCCGCGTTTTTGTGATCATTTCAAGCCTGGTGACTGCCGCGATCGAGCTTAAGGCCTCTCCCCGGAATCCGAGACTTTCGATACTCGCAAGGTCGGAGGCATTCTCAATTTTGCTCGTCGAATGTCTTAAGAAGGCTGTCGGAATCTCGTTCTTTCCGATACCGCATCCGTTGTCGGTAACCCGGATCAGATCGATCCCGCCGTTTTTGACTTCACAGGTCACGGATGTCGCTCCGGCATCAATGGCATTCTCCACAAGCTCTTTCACAATGGAACTCGGACGCTCAATCACTTCTCCGGCAGCAATCTGGTCGATCGTGATTTTGTCAAGCACATGAATCGGGGGCATTCTTCCTCCCTTATACTCTGTTGTTCAGCCGCGACTGAATTCTGTAGAGCGTATTGATCGCATCAAGCGGAGTCATATTCGACAGATTCATCTCCCGGATTTCCGTCAGGACGTCCTCGTCCTTCACGGTTTCAAACAGGCTCATCTGGTTTGCGTCGACATCATCCTGCCGCTCCACTCTTTTTTTCGTCGTCATCCCGACGCCGGCATACGAGGCGATTTCTCTTGCACGCTTGGCGATATCCGTGTCGATCAGCTCGTCGACAAGCTCATCCGCTCTTGAGAGCACCGCCGACGGAACGCCTGCAAGACGCGCCACCTGAATACCGTAGGATTTGTCCGCGCCGCCTCTCACGATTTTCCTCAGGAAGATAATACTGTCTCCCTGTTCACGCACCGACACGCAGTAGTTGTTGACCCCGGGAATCGCGCCCTCAAGCTCCGTAAGCTCGTGATAATGCGTCGCAAAGAGGGTCTTCGCGCCGATCAGCTTCGGATCCGAAATGTACTCCACCACCGCCCAGGCAATCGCCAGCCCGTCGAAGGTGGAGGTGCCGCGTCCGATTTCATCCAGAATAATGAGACTCTTTTTCGTCGCATTTCGAAGGATATTGGCAACCTCCGTCATTTCCACCATAAAGGTGGACTGTCCGGAAGAAAGATCATCCGAAGCGCCGACCCGCGTAAAGATCCGGTCGCTGATGCAGATTTCCGCCTCGTCCGCCGGGACAAAGGACCCGGTCTGTGCCATCAGGCAAAGAAGCGCGGTCTGGCGCATATAGGTGGATTTCCCGGCCATGTTCGGTCCGGTGATAATCGCGATCCGGTTATCTTTGGTATCCAGCATGGTATCGTTCGGCACGAACTGGTCGGAGGGAATAATCCTCTCGATGACCGGGTGTCGGCCGTTTTTGATTTTTATAATACCCTTCTCGTTGATTTTCGGCCGGGTGTAGCGGTTCCTCTCAGCCACGTAAGCGAAGGATGCAAGCGCATCAATTGCGGCAAGCGACGCCGCGGTTTTCTGTACCCTGTCGATTTCTCCGGCAATGGTATCCCGGACGGTCGTAAACAGCTCGTATTCGAGAGAGCTGAGTTTATCCTCTGCACCGAGAATCAGATCCTCCAGTTCCTTCAGCTTCGGTGTGATATATCTCTCGGAACCGGTGAGCGTCTGCTTCCGTATGAAATAATCCGGGACCAGATCCTTGAAGGAATTGGTCACCTCAAGATAATAGCCGAATACTTTATTGAAGCGGATCTTCAGATTCTTGATCCCGGTCTTCTCCCGCTCTTCGGCTTCGATCTTCGCGAGCCACTCTTTCCCCTCTGTGCGGGCTTTCCGGTACTGGTCTACGGTATTGTTGAAGCCGTCCTTGATGATTCCGCCTTCATGAACGAGAATCGGAGGATCCTCCGTAATCGATTCCAGGATCAGCGTATACAGATCTTCCAGCGGATCAATCGCTTCCGTAAGCTCCCGAAGGAGCTCCGATTCGGCATTCCTTAAGAGCGTCCTGATATGCGGAATCATTTCAAGCGAATTCCTGAAAGCCAGAAGGTCTCTCGGGTTCGCGCTCTTGTAGCTGATCCGTCCAAGAAGCCTTTCAAGGTCGTAAATGGGGTTCAGGTATTCACGGAGCTCTTCTCTTAAGATCCCGTCATCCTTCAGCTCCTGTACGGCATCCTGACGGCGTACAATCTCTTTTTTGTCAAGAAGCGGCTGCTCGATATACCTTCGGACGGTTCTTGCGCCCATTGCGGTTTTCGCGTGATCAAGAACCCACAGAAGACTTCCTCTTTTCTGCTTTTCACGCATGGTTTCCGTCAGTTCCAGGTTGCGTCTGGTCGCCATGTCGAGCAGCATAAAACGGCTCAGGCTGTACACATTCAGATGTGAAATGTGGCGAAGCTCGGTCTTCTGTGTGTCAAGAAGATAGGAAAGAAGCGCTCCGGAGGCGGAGGAAGCCGCAGAGAGGCCCTGAAGCCCCAGGCTTTCCAGAGAAATCACGCCAAAATGCTTCGTGAGCGCCGCAGAAGCGTTTTCCTCGCGGAAACGGTAGGACTCTTCCTGAGAAACGGAAAAGTTCAGCCGCTGTGAAAGCTGGGAAAGATCCGCTCCGGAAAGCGCGAAAGCTTCATTGGTAATAATCTCCGCCGGTGAAAAACGGCAGATTTCATCATAAAGCTCTTCCCTGCTCTGAAGCTCGGAGGCATAAAAGTCTCCTGTCGTCACATCGGCAAAGGAAATGCCGAAGATACCGCGTTCATAGACGATGCACATGATGAAACGGTTCTTGGTTTCGTCGAGAGCCCCTGAATCCGTAAGCGTACCGGGGGTGACCACACGGATCACTTCCCGCTTCACGAGCCCTTTCGCAAACTTCGGATCCTCCATCTGCTCGGCAATCGCCACCTTATGGCCGTTTTCAACCAGCTTCGTCAGATACGGCTCCACCGCATGGTACGGAACGCCGCACATCGGAGCGCGCTCTTCAAGTCCGCAGTCTTTTCCCGTCAGCGTCAGCTCCAGCTCCTTACTGACAAGCTCGGCATCTTCGAAGAACATTTCGTAGAAGTCGCCGAGCCGGTAAAAGAGAATACAGTCCGGATATTCTTTTTTTGTTTCCAGATATTTCTCCATCATCGGAGAAAGAGCCATACAGGACCCCCTTACCAGATATTTACGCTATTACCGGACAGCCTCTCCGATATAATAAAAGCCTTTGCTTTCGACAAGCTTCACCGGCACAATCGTGCCTGTAAGCGCGTTGCTGCCCTTGAAATGCACCAGGGTATTGTTGGAAAGACGGCCGCTTACCATCGTGCTGTCCTGGCGGTTGACATCCTCCACCAGCACCGGCAGCACGCGTCCGACATCTCTTCCGGAAACTTCCTGGCCGATCCGCTGAACTTCCCTGAGCAGCCGGTCAAAACGGTCCTTCACCACATCCTCAGGAACCTGATCCGGCATTTTTTCCGCGGGTGTGCCCGTACGCTTCGAATAGATAAACGTAAAGGCGGAATCATAGCGGACTTTCTGCACTACGTCCATCGTCTCAAGAAAATCCTCTTCGGTTTCTCCGGGGAATCCGACGATGATATCGGTGGTTATGGAAATATCTGGAACGGCTTCTCTGAGCCTTCGTACAATATCCAGATACTGCTCTTTCGTATAATGCCGGTTCATTTTCTCGAGGATTCTGCTCGAACCGGACTGCAGCGGCAGGTGGAAATGCCGGCAGATCTTTTCATTTTCGGCGATGACCGCAATGAGCTCGTCCGAAAGGTCCTTCGGATGCGAAGTCATAAAGCGGACGCGCTCGATTCCTTCAACGGCGGCCACACGTCTTAAAAGCTCGGAAAAGCTCACGGGGTTTTCGAGCGTCTTTCCGTAGGAATTGACATTCTGTCCGAGAAGCATCACTTCCTTCACGCCGTCCTCTGCGAGGGCGCGGATTTCCGACAAGATATCCTCCGGAAGCCGGCTTCTCTCCCTGCCGCGCACATAGGGCACAATGCAGTAAGAGCAGAAGTTATTACAGCCGTACATGATATTGACGCCGGATTTGAAGGAATACTTCCGGATCGCCGGCAGATCTTCGACGATTTCGTCGGTTCCCTCCCAGACGTCAATAATCATGCCTTCTTCGGTTTCCATCCGATACATCAGCTCCGCAAGCTTGAATATGTTATGGGTACCGAATACCAGGCTGACAAAGCGGTATTTTTCACGGATGGCCTGCACCTCGTCCGGTTCCTGCATCATGCATCCGCAGATGCCGATTTTCATTTCCGGGTTTTTTCTCTTTTTGACAGAATGAAGATACCCCAGCCTTCCATAGATTTTCAGGTTGGCGTTTTCCCGGACCGTACAGGTATTGTACAGCACAAAGTCCGCCTCTTCTTCACGCTCTTCTTCGAGATATCCAATCTCCCTCAGGATTCCGGAAAGCTTTTCCGAATCCTTGGCATTCATCTGACAGCCGAGCGTTTCCACATGGAAGCGGAGCTTTCTGCCGAGTCTTTTTTCTTTTTCCAGAGTGATTGCCCGGACTTTTTCAATGTATTCCCGCTGGCGCAGGGCTTCGTCCGTTGAGAATGCACGATTCATTCTTAATGTTTCCCTTTATCAGTTGTGAAGCACAACTTCGCTTCGTTCACCGGAGCGGAATGCGACGGGGCTTTCAAAAACCACATCGACCCGCCGGCTGTATTCGGCTTCCTGGACCTTCTCGAAGCCGATCTTTCCGTTATGTGTCTGTCCGTCGGTATTCAGGTACTCGAAATCCGCGAATCCGCTGCCGTTATACTGCGCAATCACATTTTCCAGAACCGGCAGAAGCTCTCCCGATGCGGGACTGTAATTATAAATTGTGAAAACTACATGGTTTCCGTCTTCATGGAAGACACGCACCGCGATTTCCTCGCCTTCCGAGAGACCGTAATCTCCGATTCTGACCGGATCCGCAGGCTGTACAAGCGAGGAAGGCTGGAAGGAAATGTACGCCGGGGAACTCGTCACATAGTAGTTGTCGAAGGTTTTGTACATCAGGAAGGGGCTTCCGTTGTTCAGAATGTAAATTTTGTTCAGAATATCATATCCGCCGCTGTAATTCGTGAGGTTTCCGGGGGTGTCCGCAGCGTCGAAAGCCGGAGCTGCATGGAAGACAATGCCCTCCCCATTGTCACCGGACTTTATAATCGTAGCCACTCCGGCTTCCGGGATGTCCTGTCCGATGACAGGATAGCTGTGCGGCTCATCGGCGCGAAGCGCCCGCACGACATTCAGTTCGGCTGCGGCGGTCTCACTGTCTTCCTCAGGAGCAGTGCTTTCCTCCGAGGATGAGGTTTCCGATTCCGTATCATCGGTGCTCTCTTCGGTGCTTTCCTTTTCGGCAGATTCGGTTTCTGTTCCGGTCTCGGCATTTGTCGGAATCTCTTCGGGCGCCGCGGTCAGGGCCGCTTCGTCATAAGTCACCGTCTCTCCGCCTTCATAGATCTGAGCAATTTTATCCTTCCCGTTACCGAACACGAGGTAGCAGAAAATGACAATCAGACCGACGATCAGGACAGACAAAATAGAAAATGCGGCTGTAAACGCTTTACTCCGAAACATAAAAAACTCCTTTATCAAATGCTCAGGTCAAAAAGAAATTATAGCACAAGCCGTTCCTTTTTACAATGAAAAAATCATCCGAGCTTTTTATAAAGGAGCCATCCGGCGATAAAGGCCGCGGAAGCAGCCGTCATAACGATCAGTATGACGATATCCTTTTTGGCGAACGCGAGCTTTGTCTTTCCCGTAAACGTCAGCCCCATGCGGTTCGTCACCGGAAGAAGCGCGTTAAACAGTATGATCAGGACGACGGATTCCGCCGGGAACAGAACGAGGTTCTTGATAATCCTGGGGAGCGTGTACAGTGTATAAGCCTTTCCGAGCACAAGTTCATAGTAGTAATACATGATGATCGGGTTCATAATAATATTGCAGATCAGCGTAACGAAAAAACGCCCGAGGATGATCCTGAGCGTCGTAATCTTCGCGCGGTAATAAAACAGCGCGAAAACCAGCCCCCCTGCGATTTCCACAAAAACAAAGGGGAAGAAATAGGTGCCTTTTGAAAAGAGAATCGCGCCGAGGGTGTCGCTCACGATCGATGCTATGATCGCGACAACCGGTCCGTAGATCATGGAGCCTACGGAATTGACGAGAAAACCGAAAGTAATATTCAGGTTCGGTGCAATCGGGATCTCTATGGCCTTCATCGCGATCCTCAGCGCCGTCAGCATCGCGGCGATAACGAGCATCCGGACCGATGAAAACTCTTTAACGGCAAGAAGCCAGTACGCTCCCGACAAGGGTGTCTTAAAAAGTCTTTTATCTCTGTCGTTCATAAAGAAATCCTTTCTTCCACACAGGACAGCTCACCTACATAAAGAGCATGCCGCATGGAAGAAAGGATTTTGCTTTGCCTTCCTATGCGACAGCGGGATGCGGAAAGTACATACTGCAGGACCCTATTGTCCATTTCGTCCGGAAAGCAACTCCCCGTCTTCCCGGCACTATTTCACACATGTATTCCTACTCTGTCTGACATGGAAATAATATTCTGTTTTTATTCTTCCGGCGTGCCCTCGACAGCTTCGATCAGCGGAACAGGCGCACTCTCTTCTGCCGTTTTCTCCGCGATCGGACTGCCGTCGTAGGACAGGAACTTGATAATCGGGATCAGACCGATCAGCGCGGAGAAGAATCCGAGCGCCGTCCGGCTTCCGAGCGACCTGTTTTCAACACGGGCATAAATGGTGCGGTACACGCTTCCGAGAAAGAACATTTTGAATACTGTGATGGCAAGCGGTCCGATAAACGGAACAAAACCCGCCACATAAACCACCACATACCAGAATTTAAACCACCATACCGGGCAGTTCGCGCTGAACAGCTTTAAGGTTGTCTGTCCCTCCGCTGCAGCATCCGCAAGGGCATAATACTGGGCAAACGGGATCCAGGCCAGAAAGCTCTTGCGGTATTTATACTTTCTCAAGACCTTCTGAAAAGCAATGGCTCTTAAGACATACATTCCGACTGCGATGATGACTGCAAATACGCAGATGATCCAGATCAGTAAAAAAAGCAGGATTAAAAAAGCCTCCGACATAACGAAACTCCTTTCAGTTTTTCATTTTCAGATATAGTATAACAGATTATTTTATGTTTTTGTGAAATAGATAATTGCGTTTTTGCCCCTGTCAGCAGGTCAGTAAACGGTCTTCATCTCTCCTTCGCGGATTCCGTACTCCTTCATGAAGGCCTGAAGATCCTTCTCGCTTTCAATGAGGCAGATGGACCTGAATTTTCCGGTAGCCAGATCTCTGAAGCCCGCAGTCTTTTCGCCGGTACAGATGCTCGAGAGGAGCACCGGCTCTAATTCGTTCCTGTCATAGGTCTTTTCCGGGTTTTTCCTGTGTTTACCGAACATCGGCCTGAAGAACCTCCCCGTTTTTGTTATTTCTATCATAGCATTAAGAAATCAAATGTTCAATGGATTTTTGGCTTTTCTTCGGAATTTCTGTTTTTTCCTTGACAATATATTGGGAATTATATATAAATAAATAAGAAGCCGATTTGTTTTTTGTGCTTTTTTCACAAAGCCGACAAGTTAACAGGAACGAAGGAGGTTGCTCCATGCTAAAAGATTTTGTTAAAGCCGCAAAGCCGGACGACGAGACACTCCGGACTGCCCTTAAAAAAGAGCAGGAAACGCTCGCCGGTTACCAGACCAAAATCAAGGAAGCAAAGCTTCCCGTCATGGTGATTTTCGAAGGCTGGGGAGCTGCCGGCAAAGGCAGTGTGATCGGCCGTGTTATCAAGAATATCGATCCGCGTTTTTTCCGTGTCAAAACCATGGCTCCCCCGACGGAAGAAGAAAAGCGCTATCCCTTCCTTTACCGCTATATGCTTGAAATTCCGGAAGCCGGGAAATTCGAGTTCTTCGACGGTTACTGGATGGAGGAAACGGTCAGCGGATATGCCGACAAAGCCCTGTCGGATAAGGATTATGAGAAAAGAATCCGCAGCATCAATACCGCGGAACGCTCTCTTACAGACAACGGGTATCTTGTCATGAAGTTCTTCTTCCAGATCGACCGGAAGGAACAGAAAAAACGCCTGAACGCGCTTCTCTCCGACAAGAATACCAGCTGGCGCGTCAGCCCTCAGGACGAAGCGCAGAATAAGCATTATGACCGGTATGAGAAGCTTTACGACCGGTATTTAAGCGATACGAACCGCTCCACCTCTCCCTGGTATATTATCGACGCGAAGGATAAAAAGTGGGCTGAGCTGCAGGTGCTTGAATTCCTGAATCAGGGAATCGATACTGCGCTCAAAAACCATGCGCTTGCCGTCCCGATTCTTCAGAACACTTTCCCGCTGGTACAGATGCCGGATCTGAAGGATGTTTCCCTGGAAGACAAGACCGTAAAGGATGACGAATACCAGAAAGAGCTCGAAAAGCTTCAGAAAGAGCTCAGAGATCTGCACAATGAGCTTTACCGCCGCAAAATCCCGGTGATCATCGCCTATGAGGGCTGGGATGCTGCCGGAAAAGGCGGAAATATCAAGAGAATTACCGGAGCCCTGGATCCCCGCGGATATGTCGTCCACCCGATCGCAAGTCCCGAACCGCACGAAAAGGCCCGTCATTTTCTCTGGCGTTTCTGGACACGGCTTCCGAAGACCGGACACATTGCTATTTTCGACCGGACCTGGTACGGACGCGTCATGGTGGAACGTCTTGAAGGCTTCTGCTCCGAAAACGACTGGCAGCGCGCATATAACGAGATGAACGAATTTGAGAAAGAGCTCTCCGACTGGGGCGCTGTCGTCATTAAATTCTGGGTTCAGATTGATAATAAGACACAGCTCGAACGTTTTACCGACCGGCAGAATACGCCGGAAAAGCAGTGGAAAATCACCGACGAAGACTGGAGAAACCGCGAAAAGTGGGATCAGTACGAAGAGGCGGTCAATGAAATGCTGAAAAAAACCTCGACGACTTTTGCGCCGTGGCATATTCTTGAATCCAACGACAAGCATTATGCGAGGTTAAAAGCACTCAGAATTGTAATTGATTCGATCAAAAAAGCCTGCAAAGAGCAGTAATATCTCCGGTCTTCTCGAGAAGAATTAAAAATTCAGAGATTCTTTTCTCGTCCAGATCCGAATCAATCCATTTAATCATGAAGCCCGTGACAAGATACAGGTAATACTGTTTAATCATGCCGCGGGTTTCTTCTTCTATGTTCATCCCCGCAAGCGCATGATCAAGATAGCTTGACACGAAGTAATCGCAGGAATGCTCCATCCACTTTTCAAACACTTCCCTATCGACAGCCTTGTAAACGTGAATAACCGACTTCTGATACCGCTGCAGGAAGCGGATTACGCCCTCCATGCATTCGACAATCGTTCCGTTTGCATTTTTCCGGATAATGGAGTCCGAGCCTTCCTTAATGATCTTCTCCAGAAGCGCCGGAATATCCTGAAAATGGTAGTAGAAAGAACTGCGGTTGATACCGCAGTCATCTACTATGTCGCGGATCGTAATATTCTTCAGCTGCTTTTTTTCAAGCAGGCGGATAAACGACCGCTTAATCGCATTTTCAGTAAAATTCGACAAACAACAATCTCCTTATCTTATTCGGATATTCCGCACCAGGGTGCTTCAGCATCTTCGTAGATTTCCCGCATTTTTTCGGACATTTCATCTGAAAGAAGCTCCGGAGTGATGAAGATTTCGATATCATCCGAAGCGTCCTCGACTCCCCTGACATGAATCATGCCGTAGAGCATATCCTCCTGTTTTTTCAGTCCTTCTTCCGGTTCCACAAGATAAAGCGTATTCTCGCCGTCGGAAAGCAGAAGTGAAAACTTCGCAGAGCCTTCCGTAACGGTTATATCAAGAACCGAAGCACGGACAAAGAGAAGCAGTCTTCCGTCCGGGCTTTCCGATAACTCCGCGATCTGCCCGTAAGCGCCTCCGCCGTTTGTGACGGAATCTGCGGCTTCCGTATTCATGCCTTCCGGTTTTTCTTCTGTGACAGCGCCTTCCACCTCAGCCGCCTCCGTCATCTGAGAGAACTCGGAGTCACTCCGCTCATGGATGCCGTCTGTTTTTTCAGAATCCGCTGCGGCAGGCATGATTGCCTTGGTTTCACTGTTATAGGCTGCCTTCCCGCTGTCGGCGGAATTTGCGCCAGGTTGAAGCAGTGCGATTCCTCCCAATACGCCGGCAAAGGTAATGATTGACGCGGCTGCGGCAATCGCAATCACACGGAACGCGCTGAAGCGTTTCCTTGTGGTTATATTCTTCGCGGTTTCCGGATCTGCCTCCAGGATGAACCGGTCATCAATATCAGATACGGCCCTGATTATTTTATCATCTTTCACAGTACAAAACCCTCCTTTTCCAGGTGTTCCTTCAGTTTGTTTCTGGCTCTGAAGAGAAGGGACTTGACATTATTCTCCGTAAGGCCGAGATTCTCGGAAATTTCTCTGACTGTGCTGAAGTAAAAATAACGCTGTACGAAGACAATCCGCATATTCCGGGAAAGCCCGGCCAGGCAGCGGTTGATTTCTTCTTTCAGGAGCCTGCCCTCCACCTCATCCTCAACGGAAGTCCCGGCGGCGATAAATTCGTCAAGCTCCTCTAAGGCTGCGTCGGATTCCCCGGCGCCGCGCTTCAGGGCATTCTTTTCTTTCAGACGGTTCAGGGAGAGATTCCGGGCGATTCTTCCGACAAAAGCCTTCAGAGAATCGGGCCTTGTCGGAGGAATCGCGTTCCAGGTATGCAGCCAGGTGTCATTGACACACTCCTCCGCATCTTCTTCCACCCGGAGAACATTATAGGAAACCGTATGACAGTAGCTGCCGTATTTGACCGAAGTTTCCAGAACGGCAGACTCATCTCTGCTGAAATACAATTCAATAATCTTTACGTCTTCCAAGATACGGTTGTCTCCATTTCCCTCTTCAAAAATACAGACAGCTTTCTGAAAAGAAGAGTTGCATTAATTCATTATCTTTTTATCAGGACCACGGAAACGTCATTGACATTTGTGCCGGTCGGGCCGGTGACGATCAGGCTCTTTATCGCCTGCAGCGCATGATAGGAATCATTGTTCTTAAGCGCCTCGTAAATACTGATGCCCTGTTCCTTCAGTTTATCCTTTGTATCCTGATCCACCATTCCGCCTGCAGCATCTGTCGGGCCATCTGTACCGTCGGAGCCGAAGCTGAAAATGACGGTATCCTTGAGTCCGGAAATCCCTTCCGCGGCCGAAAGCGCGATCTCCTGATTGCGTCCGCCGAGCCCCGTACCCTGAAGCTTCACGACGGTTTCACCGCCGGCGATAAAAGCCAGGCTCTTCTTCGAGCCCTGATAATAACGCGCGATGGAAGCAAGGAAACTGCCGGCTTCCTTCGCCTCGCAGTTCAGGCTGTCCGTAAGAATGACCGTACGGTATCCGAGTTCTTCACAGGCGTCTTTTGCCGCTGATGCAAGCATGGATACGTCTCCGATAATTCTGTGGTCCACATTGGTCAGCGATTTGGGCGTTTCAAGCATCAGGGTCTCGATGATATCGGCATTCAGATTGATATGGTACTTTTCAAGGACCGAGAACGCCTCTTCTCCCGTGGATTTGTCGGGGCAGCAGGGGCCGGAGCCGATGGTGGACAGCTCGTTTCCGAGCACATCCGAAAGAACGACCGCGTGAACCTTGGCCGGGAAGCATGCGAGCGCGAAGCGTCCGCCCTTGACCTGGGACAGGTGTTTTCTGACCAGATTGATCTCATGAATATCCGCGCCTGAGCCGAGCAGCTTCGCCGTGATCTGCTCCAGATCCTTCTCTGGAATGATCGGTACCTCAAACAGGCTCGATGCACCGCCGGACAGAAGGAAAAGCACCTCGTCCTGGTCTGTCAGTCCGTACACCAGGTCGATTGCCTTCTGTGTCGCTTCGTAGGAATTCTGATCCGGGGACGGATGACCGGCCTCGAAGATTCTCGACCTCTGAAGCGGCGTTTTGGCATGGCCGTATTTTGTGATCACCACACCGTCCACGATCCGGTCCTGAAGCACGGATTCCGCAGCCTTTGCCATCGTATATGCAGCCTTCCCGGCCGCAACGATATACACGCGGTTCGAGGTCAGGTTCATTTCTTCAAGGGCTTTTTTCACCCCATCCCTGGGCAACACAGCTTTTACGGCTTTTCTCACTATTGCGGCAACATCATCTCTCTGGCTCATCTGTCCCTCTCCTTTTAAACTTTTGATATATTATTTTACCGGTTTAAGCACTTTTTTCATTTCCCGCGCGTTCTGAAGACCGGCTTCTGTCGTTTCCCCGGTCCCGAGAAGCCGCGCGAGTTCCCGGATGCTGTCTTCTTCGGAAAGCTCCTCCACATGCGTCACGGCGCTGCCCTCTTCCTCATTCTTTTCGATCAGGAAGTGGTGATCCGCCGCAGCGACGATCTGCGGCAGGTGGCTGATGCAGATCACCTGATGATTCTTCGCGATCAGCCTGAGCTTCCTTGATACGGCTGCCGCGGTCTTTCCGCTGATTCCCGAATCGATTTCATCAAAGACGAGTGTCCCGATCCTGTCGGTATCCGCCGAAAGGGTCTTGATTGCCAGCATGATCCTGGACAGTTCGCCGCCGGATGCCACCTTTGAGAGCGGTTTCACGGGCTCTCCGGGATTCGTTGAAATCAGGAAACGCACTTCATCGGCACCGCTTTTCGTAAACCGGCTGGTCTTAGTGACCTCCGCTTTGAAAACCACCTGCATGAAATTCAGATCCTGCAGGGATTTCGTCATTTCCCGTTCAAAGTCAGCGGCGGCTTTTACCCGCTCCTCATGAAGAATATGCGCGCTCTCAATGAGTTTTTTCCTGAGCACTGAAAGCTTCTCCAGAAGCTGTTCCTTGTTTTCGTCAAAATTTTTCAGCGTATCGTACTCATTCCTGAGACGGTCAAGCGAAGAAAGGATGGCTTCTTCCGAGCCTCCGTATCTTCGTTTCATTCGGGACAGGAAATTCAGCCGTTCCTCGACAGCGTTTCTTTTTTCCTCGTCCGTGTCGACCGACAAAAGGCGCTCTGAAGTATCGTCTCTCGCATCCTGCAAAAGAGATTCGATATCAAGAAGTTCCGAAACAAGCGAACGAAGCCCCGGGTCTGCCGACGTCAGTCCCTGCACGGCACGGATCGCCGAAGATACCGACTCCAGCGCATGCTCCGAAAGCGCGTCGAGCGCTTCTGAAAGGCCTGCTTCAATTGTAGATGCGGATGCCAGTTTTTTCTGTTCCTCTGTCAGCGCGTCCTCTTCGCCGATACGGATCTCAGCTTTTTCAATCTCGGAAATCTGGAATTCCAGAAAATCCAGACGGTTTTTTCTTTCCTCGTCGTCTCCTCCGCCAAGAGAACGGATTTTCTCCTTCAGTACCCGGTACTCCTCATAACGGCTTCGGTATTCCGAAAGCGCCTCATCAAGGCTTTTACCGGAAAAGCCGTCCAGGACCGGCAGGTGGTTTTCTTCCGACAACAGCGACTGATGCTCGTGCTGTCCGTGAATGTCCAGAAGAAGCGAGGAAATCTTCCGGACGAAGGAAGCAGAGACCGTCTCTGAATTTAAGCGAAGCACGCTCCGTTTTTCCGAGATTTTTCTGGAGAGAATCAGCTTTCCTTCTTCGGGTTCCACTTCAAGCTCCGACAGCTTTTCGAGAAGCTTCGGGTCCTCTATGGAGAAAACCAGTTCAACGAGGCCCTCGCTCTCGCCGGTTCGAAGAAGGTCCGTACCTCCCCTCTCCCCGAGGGCGAGCCCAAGAGAACCTAAGAGAATAGATTTCCCGGCTCCTGTTTCACCGGAAAGAATATTGAGTCCGTCCGAAAGCGCAAGCTCGGCTTCTTTAATCAAAGCGATGTTTTTTACGTGTAGATATTCCAGCATGTTTACTCCAGTTTGCAGCGAAGCGTCTCGAGAAAACTGTCTTTTTTCAGCTTCAGAAGACGGACCTTCTTTTCGTCTTTACAAACCCGGATCTCGTCGCCGCAAACGAGTCCCTTTAACACCGTGCCGTCAAAACTGACAAGCACTTCTCCCGATCTGCTGCCGGAAATCAGAAGGGAGATTTCTGCCGCATCGGGAAGCACAATGCTTCTCTGAAGCAGCGTATGCGGATTCAGCGGCGTAGCAAGGATCATGCTCGCGCTCGGCAGGATGATCGGACCGCCGGCTGAGAGGTTGTACGCTGTCGAGCCGGTCGGCGTCGCAAGGATCATGCCGTCGCCGTGATACGTTTTGATGCATTCGCCGTTAACGCAAAAATCAAATTCCACCGTGGAAAAGCCTTCCGTACGAAGGACAATGTCATTCAGGCTGGAGTTCTCGTAAATCAGACTGCCGGACCTGTACACACTTCCGCGGATCATCATCCGCTCTTCTATAAAACAGCGGTCCTCAAAAAGCCGCTCGAGAGCGTCGTACGCTTCCGTACGGTCGGTTTCTGCAAGGAAGCCCAGGGTTCCCATATTGATGCCCAGAATCGGGAGACCGAGTTCATCCGTGTCGCGGGCTGCCTGAATAATCGTTCCGTCGCCGCCAAGTACAATAACAGCCTCCGTATCGTCCGGGATTTCGGAGCATTTGACGAAGCGTTCCCCGTCAAAGTCGCGGTTTTTCGCGACCGCAGCCTTTCCTCCGCGCTCCGAGATATATTCCATCAGTTTTTCCGACAGCGCCACCGCCTCCGACTTTTCGACATTCGGAATAATAAAAAAGCTTCGCATTTGTGTCCCTACAAGAGTTCATGGGAAAGGTTCACCACCGGCTCCGCAAGAAAATGCGGCGCCTCCGGATCCTTTTTCCTGTTTTTAAGATACAGAAGATATTCAATATTGCCTTCGGGCCCGCGGATCGGCGAAAACTCAAGTCCGAGCACGGTAAATCCGTTTTCTTCCGCGAAAGAAATCACTTTCTCGCAGACTTCAAGATGCGTCTCTTTCTCGCGGACAACGCCCTTCTTGCCGACCTTTTCCCTGCCGGCTTCAAACTGAGGCTTGATGAGGGCCGTGATGCAGCCGTCTTCCTTCAGTCTGTCCTTTACAGGGAGCAGAACCTTCGTGAGGGAAATGAAACTGACGTCAATCGAAGCAAAATCCGTTTTTTCGGGAACCTGTTCTTCGGAAAGATAGCGCACATTCGTTTTCTCGAGATTCACGACTCTTTCGTCGTTTCTCAGTTTCCATGAGAGCTGTCCGTAGCCCACATCGACGGCATAAACTTTCAAAGCCCCGTTCTGAAGCATGCAGTCCGTGAATCCGCCGGTGGAGGCGCCGATATCCATGCATACCTTTCCATGAAGATCGATATTAAAAGACTGCACCGCTTTTTCGAGCTTCAGGCCGCCGCGCGAGACGTATTTCAGGCTGTTCCCGCGAAGCTCGATCGGAGCGTAAATATCAAATGACTGTCCGGGCTTATCCTCTTTCTGCCCGCTGACATATACCAGGCCTTCCATGATCAGGCGCTTCGCTTTTTCCCTGGACTCGGCAAGCCCGAGGTTAACAAGAAGCACATCCAGCCGTTCCTTCATGAGAGCCTCCCGAGTATTTCTTCCGTGATTTTTCCTGCGCTGATTCCGAGATATTCAAAAAGCTCCGGCACATTGCCCTGCGGAACAAACCGGTCCGGAATGCCGACAGGATAAACCGGAATTTGGTTTCCGGAGGCCGAGAAAAAGGCCGAGACTGCGGAACCGAAGCCGCCTGCAAGGATGCCGTCCTCCATGGTCACAATCAGCCTGCAGTCTTCGGAAAGCTTTTTCACAAGCTCCTTATCCCAGGGCTTGACAAAGCGCATGTTCACGACACAGGCATCATGTCCCTTTTCCTGAAGCGCACGACGGACCTGAAGCGCGAGCGGAAGCATGTTTCCGACAGAAAGGATCAGTGTTTCCTTTCCTTTCTCAATCAGCTCCGCCTTTCCGTATTCGATCGGAGAATCGCTTTCAAAGGAGAACTCCGGCACTTCCCCGCGCGGATAGCGGATGGCTGCAGGATGTTCAAATGACGCCGCAAATGCGACCATTTTACTTAATTCCTCTCCGTCCCTCGGCGCCATGACGGTCATGCCGGGGAAGGAGGACAGGAAGCTGATATCAAAAACGCCCTGATGGGTTTCTCCGTCTCTTCCGACAATGCCCGCGCGGTCAATGCAGAACGTGACCGGCAGGTCCTGAATGCAGACGTCATGAACAATCTGGTCGTAGGCGCGCTGAAGAAAAGACGAATATATGGCTGCGAAGGGATGCATGCCTGCTGCTCCGAGCCCGGCAGCGAAAGTCACAGCATGCTGTTCGGCTATGCCGACATCAAAAAAGCGGTCCGGGAACTCTTTCTCAAAGACGGACAGCCCCGTGCTGTCGCCCATGGCAGCGGTAATCGCCACAATCCGGCTGTTTTTCCTCGCAGCATCTGCAGCTGCCTTTCCGAAAACAGCGGAGTAATCGGGTTTTCCGGAAGCCGTCAGCATTTTCCCGCTCTTCGGGTCAAACGGCCCCACGCCGTGCCACAGACCGGGTTTTTTCTCCGCAGGCGCATAGCCTTTTCCCTTGACAGTCTTGACGTGAATCAGGACGGCACGGTCAAGCTCTTTCGCGCGTGCGAAGATTTTCTTCATTTCGGGCACATTGTGTCCGTCCACCGGCCCGAGATAGGTGATTCCGAGATTTTCGAACACCATTCCGTCCGGAAGCACCATTTCCTTCATCGAGTCCTTTGTGTTCGAGATGAAGTTCACAAGGCCGGTTCCGACGCCCGGGATATGATTCAGCGTCTTTTTAACGCTTGATTTCGCGCGGTTATAGCGTTTCCCGGCGCGCATATTCATCAGATAGTGATGCATCCCGCCGGCATTTTCGCTGATCGACATATTATTGTCGTTCAGAATGATGATAAAGTTTGATTTTAAAGAAGCTGCGTTGTTCAGCGCTTCATACGCCATTCCGCCGGTCATCGAGCCGTCTCCGATCACGCTGATCACATGATAATCATCGTGACAGAGATCTCTCGCCGCTACATAGCCAAGCCCCGCCGAGATGGATGTGGAGCTGTGTCCGGTATCAAAGCTGTCGTATTCGGACTCGCGGCGTTTCGGAAAGCCCGACAGTCCGTTAAAATCCCGTAGCGTATCGAACCTGTCCATTCTTCCGGACAGGATTTTCTCCGTATAGGACTGGTGCCCGACATCCCAGATGACCTTGTCCTTCGGAAAATCAAATACCGAAAAAAGGGCGACTGTCAGCTCCACGGTTCCGAGATTGGAAGCCAGATGTCCCCCCTTTTTTGAGACTTTATCGATAATGAATTCCCGGATTTCCTGACAAAGCACCCGGTATTCGGATGCTTTCATCAGCCGCAGCTCTTCGGGAGTCGGTAATTTCTCTATCATGCTCTTATTTATTCCTTCGGATCAGTGATAGAATGAGTTCCTTCAGGAAACGGTTCTCTCCGGTCAGAGACTGCATCAGGTCTGCCGCTTCCTCCGTCAGTTCCTGCACCTTTTTCTCGGCTTCTTCCAGCCCATAAAGCGTAACATGGGTGGTTTGATTGTTTTTCTCATCGGAATGCGCGTTTTTACCGAGTTCTTCCGTCGTTGACGTCACATCCAGGATATCGTCCCGGATCTGGAAAGCCATTCCGACTTTTCGTGCGATCGTTTCAATATTCAGCACATCCTCATGCGAAGCATCCGCAAGAAGGGCCCCGCACATCATCGACGCCTCCAGAAGCGCGCAGGTCTTCAGCTCATAGACAAAACGAAGCTTTTCCGGATCGAGCGCTTTCCCGGTCTCCTCGACATCGACGGTCTGACCGCCGATCATCCCGTATATGCCGGTTTTTCTGGCAAGCACATGCATCGCTGCCCCGACGTTCTTCGGGTTCGCATTATACGAAAATGCCTGGGCAGCGGTTTCCATCGCATACATCATCAGGGCGTCGCCGGCAAGAACGCCCATATCTTCGCCGTATTTATGCCAGGTCGTCTCCTTCCCGCGCCTTAAGGTGTCGTTGTCCATGCAGGGCAGATCGTCGTGGATCAGAGAGCTTGTGTGAATAAACTCCACGGCCGCCACAAAAGGTTCGATCACCTTTCCGTGTCCGTCAAACAGGCGGAATGTCTCGAGCACAAGAAGCGGGCGAAGCCGTTTTCCGCCTGCCTTCACACTGTAATTAAGCGCAGAGAAGATCGTCTTCTGAAAGCCTTCCTCTTTCGGCAGGAAGCGCTCAATGATTTCTTCGACCTCCTCGGTTTTCATCAGGAGTTCCTGTTCAAAATTCATCAAAAGAGCCATGTCCTTTTACTTCACTGTTTTACGAGACGCGCCAGAACCCCGTTGATAAACTTCGGGGAATCTTCTCCGCCGTACACCTTGGCCAGTTCAACCGCCTCATTGATCGCCACTTTCTCGGGGCTCTCATCGTCGTAGCGGATTTCATACAGCGCCAGCCGAATAATGGAGAGGTCAACCTTCGAGAAACGTTCAATTCTCCAGCCTTCGGTTTTTTCGGAAATTTCGGCGTCGAGCCCGCTGATTTTCGAGAAGATGTCCAGACTCCGCTGAAGAACCGCAGCAGCGTCCTCTTCCGTCAGATCCTCCTGCTGTTCGAGAAAAAGCTTTGTCTCTTCCTCAAGCTCGGAGGCGGAATGAAAGTTCAGGGAGTACACGATCTTGAACGAAAGATCGCGCAGTTTTTTTCTGCTGATGCTCATACATTCACTCCGGCGATCGTGATATGGACGTCGGTTACGGTCATTCCCGTCATGGATTCGATCGCTGTCACAACCTTGTCCCTGACATCCGCAGTCACCTCGGGAATGCTCCGGTTGCCGGTCAGAATAAGCGCAAGCTTCACGGTAACCTTTCCTTCGTCGATCCCTATACGGACCGATTTGTGCAGGTTCTTCACGTTGGAGCTCGTAATCATATCATGCGTCAGTCCGCCGGCGAGGGATACCACGCCTTTGGCATCCGTAGCCGCAAGTCCGGCAATTGCGGAAATAACGTCGTCGGCAATTTTGACTTCGCCGATTTTTGTCTGTCTGTTCTGTTCCATATGGAGTACCTCCATGACATTTACATAATAACTGTTTTATTATATCAAAGAACGGAGAAAAAGTAAACTCTTTTCCCCGTTCCGAAAAACCGTCCGGCTTTTTCGCCTTAAAAATAACGGTTCTGTCTCTATTCTCCCTCGGCCGACCCTTCTCCCGTCAGCGCCTGGATGGCCTCGTTTAAGGAGAGCATCCGATCGTCCAGCGCATTGATCATTTTCGCGCAGGCAGCGAGCTCGTCCTTAATGTAATCGGGGGCGGCGCCTTCGAACTTGTAGTAGATTTTATGCTCCAGAGAGGCCCAGAAATCCATGGCGATCGTCCGGATCTGGATTTCCACCTTGGTATCGACCGGCCCCTCCGCGAGGAAGATCGGCACCGTCACGATCATGTGATAGCTCTTATAACCGTTTGCCTTGGGGCTCGCGATATAGTTTTTGATGATCAGCACCTTAATATCGTCCTGATTGCTGATCATATCCGCGATTTTATAGATATCCGAAGTAAAGGAGCAGACGATCCGTATTCCGGCGATGTCATTCAGGTACTGCTGCATGCTCGCAATGTCCGTCTCATGTCCTTCGCGTCTCAGCTTCCGGACGATGCTCTTCGCGGATTTCAGACGCCAGGTCACATGCTCGATCGGATTATAATGATGTGTAATCTGGAATTCTCCGCGCAGTATTTCGATTTTCGTATTGATCTCCTTGATCGCGGAATTATAAAGAAACATCAGGGTTTCCCAGTCCCTGACCTCATCCCCTGTAAGCAGGTATTCACTGTCTGTCATTGTCATTTTCCTCCGGGGTTACGAAAGGCCTCTTCTTCCTAAAAACCGGCTCAAAAAAGAACGCCGGCTTTTCTGGCAATCCGTCTTCAGAATGTATCATAACACATTTCAGCGCTTAGGTAAATGATTCCCTTTTGAACTTTTTGTTAACAGGAGCCGTCTGTTTTGTGGGTTTTTTCGGTCAAACTGTCCTGAAAATGCGCTTTTTCTTCTGTTTTTAACGATTGACTTCGCGGGTCTGTCTGTTCTACAATAAACATGCGCCGCATCCGTGATAAGACGGGAGCGACAGCAGAAAGGCAAATCTTATGAACAAAAAGAGTGTCAATGTCCGCATGATTGCGGGCCTGTCCATCCTGACCGCAGTCGTTGTCGTACTGCAGCTTCTCGGATCCTTCATCCGTTTCGGTCCCTTCTCCATTTCCCTTGTACTGATTCCGATCGTTGTCGGCGCCGCCCTTTACGGAAAGTGGGCGGGAGCATGGCTCGGCTTTGTCTTCAGCGTTGTCGTGCTGATCATGGACGCCGCCGCCTTCTATGCGATCAACATTTTCGGAACCGTTGCCACCGTTGTTCTGAAGGGAACGCTGGCTGGCTTCCTTGCGGGACTTGTCTACGACCTTCTGAAGAAATGGGCATTCATTTTCAAGAACCAGGAGACCGGAAAGGAAAGCTGGCAGATCAATCTCGGCGTCGTTATCGCCGCCATCGTATGCCCTGTCATCAATACCGGCATCTTCCTTCTTGGCTGCCTCATCTTCTTCCTGCCGACCATCCGGAGCTGGGGTGCGGACGCCGGTTATGCCAATGTCGGCGCTTACATGATTTACGGCTTTGTCGGCGGAAACTTCCTGTTTGAGCTTCTGTTCAACCTGATCTTAAGCCCGACCATCGTGCAGATCATCCGCATCGGCAAGAGGAACGCCGCATGATTCTCTGTATTGACGTCGGAAACACACAGACGGTTCTGGGCTGTATCGAGGACGGACAGATCCTTCGCACCATCCGCCTGACCACCATCGCCTCCGAAACCGCGGAAGAAGCGGCCGTGAGGCTTCTCGGGGTCCTGTCTTTCCACGGGCTTTCGTCAGAAGCCCTGGACGGCGCCATTCTTTCTTCCGTCGTCCCGGCAGTTACGGAGACCCTGAAGGCAGCGCTGCCCATGATTCTTAGCGGGCGGCTCCTGATCGTCGGCCCCGGGATCCGGACCGGCCTCAATGTCCGCATTGACGATCCCGGAACACTGGCAGCGGATCTTCTGGTCGGTGCTGTTTCCGCCATGAATTTCTATACACTTCCGGCAATCATCATCGATATGGGCACGGCGATCACCCTGACCGCTGTCGACCAGAAAGGCTGCTACCGCGGAGGCGTTATCATGCCCGGCGTCCGGCTTTCGTTCGGGGCCCTTTCCCGCGGTACGAGCCTCCTTCCGGATATTTCCTTTTCCGCGCCGAAAAAGGTGATCGGCTCCAATACGGTCGACGCCATGCGTTCCGGCGCGCTCTACGGCACCGCTTCGATGATCGACGGGCTTGTGGAAAGAATGGAGGAAGAACTCAAGGCCTCCTGCACGGTGATCGCCACCGGCGGCCAGGCGCCTTTTGTCATTCCGTTCTGCAGAAAAAAGATCCTCGTTGATGAGGATCTCCTGATGAAAGGTCTGTATTATCTGTACCGGAAAAACATCGACTGAGCTTTCCTCTTTTTAAGGTAAGGGCACCGGCATGTAGCCGGTGCCCTTATCATATCAGAAAACGCCGTTCATGATCAGGATGAAGATGACGCAGGTGATCACAACCGCGGCGGCTGCCGCAATGACGCCGATGGTATGCCCCGTCTTCTGCTCCCGCGTTTTAGGCTCGCCTGTCGTTTCGGGTGCGAGATGAGCCCTTCTTAAAGTCAGGACGACCGGCTTATATAAAAGCATGGTAATCGCCGCATTCAGACCGCCCTTTAAAGCATTGAACGGAAGGAAAACCGTCGGCAGCATCGCTGCGACGGCTTCCCGCGGAGTTCCCATGTAAAGCGGCGTCAGGAAATAATTCCAGAGCATCATGACGGCAATCATGGCAAGCGCGCCTGCAATCAGTCCAATAATCGCGCCCTTCAGCCGGTGGATTTTCTTGTAAATAAACGCTGCGGTACAGGCAAAAGCGCAGGTTGAAATCAGGTTCATCACCGCTCCGATCGGTCCCGTTTCACTGACGGTAACCATTTCCACCAGAGATACGACAAGAGAAATGATAAAAGACGCCAGCGGCCCGTAAATAAAGCCCGCGATCGTAATGATCACATCCTTCGGTTCATATTTGAGGAACATCACGACCGGAACCCGGATGAACACCATGACTACATACGCAAGCGCTGCAAGCATGGAAAGTGCGATCAGATTTCTTACCTTGTTGTTTTTCATTGCAGTTTGTTCTCCCTTCAGAAAAGTATTTTTTCGGAAAAAAGCGATCTTCACATAAAAACCCCGCAGAAAAAGCTGATCACACACACTCTCTCTCTGCGGGGAAAAGATTCATTTCGCCATACTTTCTTTCGGGAAAACCCGTCCAAAAATATCGTATTGCAAAACTTCTCTCATCCAGACTGTACTGTCGGTACCGGAATCACACCGGTTCGGGCCTTTTTACGGGCTTCGCAGACTTTTACTGCCGGTAGGGAATTGCACCCGACCCCGAAGACTTCGCTGTTTTCGGAGAAAGTTATAGCACATTCCTTTTATCATGTAAAGTGCTTTTAACACATTTTTCACAGTTCCTTCAGGCATTTATAGCTTCCCGGGTTTGACTTTCCTTCTGAATTAGAGTAAAATAAACTGAATTATACTTTTTATTTGCAAAGGGGATGCAGATGGAAAATAAGAAAAAGAAGGGGACAAAGGTCCTATTCATCATCCTGAGCGTTATTATCGGACTGGTGCTGCTTCTTGGCACCGCCGCATTGATCACATTCCGGCATTTTTATAACAAAACAAATTTTGTCGATGATACCGAAACTCCAGAGACCACTGCTGTTTTTTCCGAAAGTGAATCCGAGGAAGCCATTGCGACCGTCGAGTCGGAGATTGAGGAATCGATTATCAGCGACAATGAGCTGACCGTAGAGGAAGTCGAAGAAGGTGCGCTTGAAAACATCTACAATCTCCTTCTGATCGGCGTCGACCGTCGGGACAAATCCTGGAACGGCAATTCGGACGCAATGATTCTGATTACGATTAACCGGAATACAAAGACGATTTACATGACTTCCTTCATGCGCGATCTGTACGCGAATATCGAAGGCGTCGGCGTCCGGAAGCTGAATCACGCCTACGCCGTCGGTGCGGGTCCTCTTCTCGTCAATACCTTAGAGACCAATTACGGCGTATATATCGACAATTACGCGAGTGTGGATTTTTCCGATATCCGGCAGGTGATTGATGTCCTTGGCGGCGTCGATATCGAGATCAAGGATTACGAGCTTTCCGAAATGGCAGCGGTTGGCATCTACAATACCGGGATGCAGCATTTAAACGGCGCGCAGGCCCTGGCATATTCCCGCATTCGATATCACGGAAACGCAGATTTCGAGCGCACACAGCGTCAGCGGACCGTGCTTCTTTGCCTGATGGAGAAAGCTCGCAGTATGAGCGTCCTTGAGATGGCTTCCATGGCCGACCAGGTGCTTCCGCTGGTGACCCACAATCTCTCCTCCACGGAAACGCTGAACCTGATGAAGGATCTTCCCACCGTACTGAAATACAAAACCGAAGAAATCCGCATCCCTGCAGACAAAGAATATCACAGCTATAACGAAATCCTGATTCCGAACGATATCAATGATACCGTCACCAGGCTCAGGGAAAGAATCTACGCAAAAGAAGCGCCGAAGGAGGAAAAAGCCTCCAGTGAAGAAGGCACTTCCGAAGATAAGAATAATTAAGGACGCCTTTAAGAAGAATGAATTACAGTAAGAAACGGGTCGTTGAAAAGATTGAAGAGATCAGCACGCAGAGGCTTCGGAACAAAAACCGCCGTCTCATGAGCCTGGTCTCCTTCGGCGTGGGCGCTCTCGCGCTTCTTTTTGCCGCCTTCCTTGCTTTTTCTGTCGGCTCCTTTGTCGAAATCGTCCGAAACGCCCCTTCTCTTCAGAACCTGGACTCCATCAATCCGACGGATACCAAGAGCATTATCTATGCCTCGGACGGTTCCGTCATGCAGGAACTCGTCCAGAGCGGCTCCAACCGCGAGAATGTCACCTATGACCAGATCCCGAAAGACCTTGTCAACGCTTTCGTAGCCATCGAAGACGCACGCTTTTTCACCCATGACGGCGTCGATGTCAAGGGAATTCTGCGCGCCGTCTTCCGGGGCGTGACCTCCGGCAGCCTTTCCGAAGGTGCCAGCACGATTACGCAGCAGCTGATCAAGAACAACATTTTCAACGGCGGACTGGAGAAAAACTTCGGCGACCGTATCGAAAGGAAGCTGCAGGAGCAGGCGCTTGCGCTGAAAATCGAGCGCGAGATCGACAAAAAAGTCATCATGCAGTATTATCTCAACACGATCAATCTCGGAAGCAACTGCCTCGGCGTGCAGGTTGCCAGCAAAAGATATTTCAATAAAAATGTCTGGGAGCTCGACCTTTCGGAATGCTCCGTTCTCGCTCCGATCGCCCAGAACCCGACCCGCTTCAACCCGATCACGCATCCGGACAATAACCAGAAGCGCCGCCTCATCGTGCTGAAATATATGCTGAAGGACGGCTATATCAGTGAAGCGCAGTATAACGAGGCGATTTCAGAGGATGTTTACCGGAGAATCCAGGCCGTTTCCAGCGAATATACCGGCACGCATGTTTTCTCCTATTTCACGGACAAGGTCTTTGAGGAAGTTCTGCAGGCGCTGCAGGAGGATCTGGGCTATACCGATACGCAGGCCTATAACCTGCTCTATTCGGGCGGCCTCAGGATTTATACAACGATGGATCCCAGGATCCAGTCCATTGTCGATTCCGAGGTGAACAATCCCGAGAACTATATTGTCGAAACCGGATACCAGCTGACGGAGGAATTCCTCGAGTACGCCCTCTCCTGCCGCATCAACATACAGCTTCCGGACGGAACCGAATACCATTATGACGAAAACAACCTGAAAACCTACCGTCAGGATATTCTCGGAGAACGAGATCCCCAGCTGTATTTCAAGTCTCTGAACGATCTCTACAGCGCGGCAGCCCAGTTTGAAAACTATCTCGTCCGGGAAACCGGCGGGGAGATCATCTCCGAAAATGTCCAGGCAACCATTGAACCGCAGACATCGGTCATCATCATTGATCAGAAAACCGGTGAAGTCAAGGCGCTTTCCGGCGGCCGCGGCAATAAAGAAGACATCGGCTCCCTTGTCCTGAACCGCGCGACGGAGTCCCTGCGTCAGCCGGGTTCTACTTTCAAGCCGATTGTCACCTATGCGCCGGCCCTGGATATCTGCCAGAATACGCTTGCAAGCACCTACTATGATTCGGAGCTTGTTATCGGCGGCCGGAAGGTCCGGAACTGGTGGGGAGACGACGCACTCGGCTATGCCAATATCCGTTTCGGAATCATGGCCTCGATGAATGTACTCGCCGTACGGTGCATGGAGAACAGCGTTACCGAAAATACCGCATACGCCTATGCCAAGGACTTCGGAATCACCTCCCTCGTACCGCAGGACAAGTCCTATACGCTGACGCTCGGCGGTCTGACATACGGCGTCACGAACGAACAGCTGAGCGCCGCCTATGCTGCGATCGCCAATGACGGTGTCTATCAGAAGCCGATCTACTGGACAAAGGTGACCGACGAAAAAGGGACTGTCCTTCTGGAGAATCAGTCCACCAGCCACCGGATCATCAAGAGCACCACCGCTTCTCTTCTGACAAGCGCGATGGAATCCTCCGTTAACCCGCCGTTCGTTGTATTCCCGCAGTACGGTGTCAGCGCGACAAGCACGGACTGCAGTGTTCCGGGAATGGCAATCGCCGGCAAATCCGGCACAACCAACGACGCGAACGATCTCTGGTTCGTCGGCTATTCGCCGTATTACACCTGCGGCATCTGGTCCGGTTATGACTCCAGCAAGGCCTTCGGCTCCAGTCCCGGTTATCACCGCACGATCTGGCAGCACATTATGAGCAGGGTCCATGAAGGAATGGAGGAAGCCTCCTTCGATTACAGCGGACTTGTGAAGCGAACCATCTGTTCCAAATCCGGCCTTCTGGCCCGGGAAGGCGTGTGCGACGCCTGCGAGGATCCGAACTGCCACATTTACGAAGAGTATTTCGCTCCCGGCACCGAGCCTGTCGAATACTGCGACCGGCATGTCGCTTACAGCTTCTGTTCCGTTTCCGGAATGCCGGCCGGAGAATTCTGTCCCGAAGAAAGCCGCATCCAGCGCGTCTTTTTGATGATTGACCCGGAGGACGACGATTCCAAAGTAACGGCCGACACGAAGTATACGATCAGCTCCGACAAAATTATCAGCACCTGCAATGTCCATCTTCCGCCCGAACCGGAAACGGAAGCGCCGTCCGAAGATGAATCGCAGTCGACTGACGGGACAGCATCCGAAAGCGCGGAGCCGTCCGAAGGAAGCGGCTCATCCGAAGAAGATGCGCTATCGCCTTAAGAAAACATAAACACGCTCTGAATCTGAAAAAGCTCCCGTTTTCCGGGAGCTTTTTCAGATCAGGAAGTCCTGCATTACGGCATTTGCGACGTCCGTTCCATATTCGCTGAGGCGGATGCATCCGTCCTCTCTTATGAGCGTTTTCAGGGCACAGTGTTTATTGACCGGATCCCTGAAGACCTCGGTAAGATTCCGGCCGAACCGCGCTTTAAAGGCGTTCTCGGAAACGCCCCTGGAAAGCCGGAGCCCGAGAATCATGTATTCGCTCATGAGCTCTGCGTCCGAAAGCGTTTCCTCTTCCTCCTTCTTATGGAAAAGATACTTCAGGTCGGAAGCATTCTTAAAGCGCCGTCTTCCTGTAAATGAAGCCGCCGAAGCCCCGAATCCGAGGTACGGCACACCGGTCCAGTAGCCGAGATTGTGGATGCACTCGAATCCAGGCCGCGCGTAATTTGAAATCTCATAGCGCCGGTATCCCGCTTCTTCAAGCAGTTCTTTCGTCCTGTGGTAAATCCTGCGGTCGCACTCTTCGTCCGGCAGTTCTTCCCTTTTATTCCCCGAAGGCCCGTACAGTGCGTAAAAAGGGGTGTTTTCCTCAATAATCAGGCTGTAAACGGAAAGATGCTCAGGCTGAAGGGAAACGACCGTTTTCAGGCCTTTTTCGAACTCCTCCGGCGTTTCACCCGGAAGCCCCGACATCAGATCCACGCTGATATTCGTAAAGCCCGCGCGCCGTGCCATTGAAAAGCTGTCAAGAAAGTCCGAAAAGCTGTGAATCCTCTGAAGCTTTTCGAGCATCCGGTTGTCCGGAGACTGAAGTCCGAGAGAGAGACGGTTGATTCCGGATTCGAGATAAGTATCCAGCTTTTTTTCATTCAGCGTTCCGGGATTCGCTTCGATTGTAAATTCAATTCCTCCTGGAATCGTGAAGCATTCCCGAAGTGTCCTGATCGTCTTTGCGATCTCCTCTTCCGGAACAAAGGAGGGCGTTCCGCCGCCGATAAAAATGCTTCGTACCGGCGCCGCAAGAAGCTCTTCCTCCCTGCACGCACGGATTTCCGTTCTCAGGTCTTCAAAATAGCGGCGCATTTCCTCCATGCAGAAAGTGCCCGAGAAAAAGTCGCAGTAAGCGCATTTCCGGGCACAAAAAGGAATATGCAGATATAATTCAAGTTCAGTTTTCATCCAGTTTCAGGACACTCATGAAGGCTTTCTGCGGAATCTCGACGTTTCCGATCATGCGCATGCGCTTCTTGCCTTCCTTCTGTTTCTCCAGAAGCTTTTTCTTCCGCGTAATATCGCCGCCGTAGCATTTCGCGAGGACATCCTTACGCATGGCCTTCACGGTTTCTCTGGCGATAATCCGGGATCCGACAGCCGCCTGGATCGGAATCTCGAACAATTGTCTCGGGATCTCTTCCTTCAGCCGCTCGCACATTCTCCTGCCTCTTTCATAGGCATTTCCGGCGAAAACAATAAAGGAAAGCGCATCCACCTCCTCGTGATTCACAAGGATATCCAGTTTGACAAGCTCGCTCCTGACATATCCCTTCAGCTCATAGTCGAAGGAAGCATAGCCTCTCGAGCGGCTCTTCAAAGCGTCGTAGAAATCATAAATGATCTCATTCAGCGGCAGATCGTATTTCAGGATCGCACGTCCCGCCTCGATGTATTCGATGCTCTGATAAATGCCTCTCCTGTCCTGGCACAGATCCATAATCGATCCGATATACTCCGAAGTCACAATGATCTCCGCAGAAACGAAGGGTTCCTCCATGTAATCGATTTCGGAAGGATCCGGCAGGTTGGTCGGATTCGTCAGCTCGATCATCTCTCCGTCCAGCTTATGGACATGGTAAATAACGCTCGGAGCCGTCGTCACGAGGTCGAGATCGTATTCGCGTTCCAGCCGCTCTTCGATAATCTCAAGATGCAGAAGACCCAGGAAACCGCAGCGGAAGCCGAAGCCGAGCGCAAGCGAGGTTTCCGGCTCATAGAAAAGGGAAGCGTCATTCAGTTTCAGCTTTTCGAGCGCGTCCCTTAAGTCCTGATAATGCGCCCCGTCCGCAGGATACATTCCGCAGTACACCATCGGCAGCACTTTCTTGTAGCCGGGAAGCGCTTCCTTAGCGGGTGCAGCGGCCCCGGTGACGGTATCGCCCACCCGGGTATCCTGCACGTTTTTAATCGAAGCCGTCAAATATCCGACTTCGCCCGCCGACAGTTCTTCGCAGGGAATAAACTGTCCCGCGCCGAAATATCCTGTCTCAACGACATCCGCTTCCGCGCCGGTAGCCATCATGCGGATGCGCATTCCGGGTTTCACGGTTCCGTTTTTCACGCGGAAGAATACAATGACTCCCTTGTATGAGTCATACAGCGAATCAAAGATCAGCGCCTGCAAGGGCGCGTCCGGATCCCCGGATGGTGCGGGAATCTTCTCTACAATCGCCTCCAGCACGTCTTCGACATTCTCTCCGGTCTTCGCGGAAATACGCGGCGCATCCATCGCCTCGATCCCGATCACATCCTCGATTTCCTGAGCCACTCTCTCCGGCTCCGCCGACGGAAGGTCGATTTTGTTGATGACCGGAAACACCTCCAGATCATGATCGATCGCCATATAGACATTCGCCAATGTCTGCGCTTCGATTCCCTGCGCCGCGTCGACCACGAGAATCGCCCCGTCACAGGCGGCAAGAGACCGGCTGACCTCATAGTTGAAGTCCACGTGGCCCGGGGTATCAATCAGGTTAAAGATATATTCCTCCCCGTCTTTGACCTTATAAACCGTTCTCACCGCCTGCGCCTTGATGGTAATTCCGCGTTCACGCTCGAGGTCCATATTATCCAGCACCTGAGCCTGCATTTCACGCGCAGTCAGCAGACCGGTCATTTCAATGATCCGGTCCGCCAGTGTGGATTTCCCGTGGTCGATATGCGCAATAATACAGAAATTGCGGATTTTACTGATGTCAGATCTCATTCTCTGTCTTGTCGTTCTCTTCCATTTCCGGAGCCTTCGGCGCCAGTACAAGCTTTAATGTGTCACGTGCGATTGCCAGTTCTTCATTCGTCGGAATGACAGCGACTTTGATGGTCGAATCGGGCGTGGAAAGAACCACCTGTTTTCCGAATGCCTTCAGGTTCTCCTCTTCATTGATCTTCACGCCGAGGAACTCCAGATACTCGCAGACCATCCGGCGGACCATCGGGCCGTTCTCGCCGACGCCTGCAGTAAAGACGATGGCATCCGCGCCTTTCAGGATTGTATTGTAGGCGCCGATGTATTTCACAAGACGGTGCACATAGGCATCCATCGCCATGATTGCCTTCTCGTTGCCTGCGTTGATCGCGGCCTCGATATCGCGGAAGTCGGAGCTGACGCCGGAAAGCGCAGCCATACCGGACTGCTTGTTCAGGATGTTCAGCGTATCGTTCACGGTGCAGCCTTCCTTGTTCGTGATATACTGCACGACCGCTGCATCCACATCACCGGAGCGGGTGCCCATGATCAGGCCTTCCAGTGGGGTAAGACCCATCGAGGTGTCTACACAGACGCCGCCGACAGAGGCTGAAATCGAAGCACCGTTGCCGAGGTGGCAGACAATGACCTTGCCCTTCTCAGGATCAAGATTCAGGTATTTCAGTGCCTCGTGCGATACAAAGTCATGAGAGGTGCCGTGGAAGCCGTAGCGGCGGACGCCGTACTCGTCATAATACTTGTCGGGAATCGCATAGCGGTAAGCCTTCGGCTCCATTCCCATACCGAAGGAAGTGTCGAAAACGGCGACATTGGGCTTGCCGGGCATCGCTGCCTCCACCGCCTCGATACCGATCAGGTTCGCGGGATTGTGCAGGGGCCCGAGATCGAAGCATTCACGGATGACAGCCTTGACATAGGGCGTCACGACACAGGACTTCGTAATTTCCTTGCCGCCGTGCAGGACGCGGTGGCCGACTGCGCCGATCTCGTCCGCTGATTCGATCACGCCGTGGTCTTTCGAGAGAAGCGCCTGAAGGACGAGCTCGACCGCCACCTGATGGTTCGGCATCGGAGTCTCGATTTCATAGCGGTCCTTTCCCGTCGGACGATGCGTCAGTTTCGAGCCGTCGATACCGATGCGCTCGCACAGGCCTTTTGCAAGAACGGACTCATCCTCCATATCGATCAGCTGATACTTTAAGGATGAGCTGCCGCAGTTTAAGACTAAAATTTTCATGTTACATTTTCCTCCTAATGTATTTGTTACGGATCTGTCTCCGAAATATTCGGGAATTTATTCATATAGTATTTGATTTCCGCGCGAAACTGATCCCATTCCTCCGGATGGCCGTAGGGGTTGTCGGGCGTATTCGGACAGTAGTAGATCGGACAGTACTTTCCGGACACGTCGTAATGCCGGATCACCTCATTTTCGGTCAGCCCGTATTCCTCGCAGAGCCAGGAAACAAGCTTGATCAGCGTCCTGTACGTCGTCTCCGTGAATTTACCGGTCTCGTCGGGATGGCAGGTCTCGATACTGATCGTGTAATCATTCCTCGGATAATTCGCCTGCGCCATCTCTCCGAGCGGCACGCACTGGATGATTTCACCGTCGAAGCCGACGACAAAGTGCGCGCTCGCGCCTCTCTCGTCGTCATGATACTGAATATCATTGAAATAGTCCCGGTTCGCCTTGGCGGAGGTCCCGGGATTGCCGACATAATGCACGACAATGTTGTCCACGCTTGTGAGCGCTCTGCCGGGACGGGTCTTCGGATGAATATCGATATAATCCGCAGTGATCCAGGACGGGACCGTGATATCCGTCGGATACGGCGGAATCCAGTTTCCGTTCTCATCGGTGCTCTTCAGAGGATCCTCGGTCTGTCTTGCAGCGTCGGTCACCTGTGCGTCCGGATTATCGTAGACGCTCTCGGCGGGATCCCCGGACTGTGAAGTCATTTCTTCGCTTTCTTTTTCAGTCATCGGGATCTCTTCCGCCGACTCTGAAGCATCGTTAGAAGGGTCTATCTTTTCTGTTCCCTGAGAGACCGCTTCAGCGTCTGTTTTGGCAGGCTTTTTATTGTTTTTCACAGAATGAACGATCAGGAAAATGCCGAGCGCTGCGGCGGCAAATACGGCAATAAATACCGACACAAACAGGATTTCTCTCTTCTTTGCGGCCTTTCTCTGCGCTTCCTGTCTCTCACGGCGCTGTTTCCTTCGGAGCATAAAAAGCTCTTCTTCCGTCAGTTCGTTTCTGAACGCCCGCTCGTTTAAATCGTCCTCATCCGGAAACTCCACTTCAAACTGGTCGTCGGCGAGTATTTCCGGCTCTTCATCGTATCGTTTATCTCTGCTGTATCTGCTGTTCTGTCTGCTGCTGTATCTGTCATTCTGTCTGCTGCTATATCTGCTATCCTGTTTTTTTGGCATAAATACCATCCTGATATATATTTACATTTGCCCGGAAATCGGTTAAAATAGGAAAATCAGTGTCAGGGCATGACCTGAATTATTATAAAGGATTTATGTGGGATTGTAAAGGAATATTTTCCTTTTTGTCCCCGTGAAAAAATGAAAAAGAAAATTCTTGAAAGTTCTTTTGTCCGTAAAATATCCGGGATCCGCTTATTCTCGTATCTTTCTTCCCATCCGCTTTTCGGAAAGCTGTTCAATTATGAAATGATCAGTTATGTCCTCTGCGGAGCCGCTACCACGGCGGTCAATTACGCGGTCTATTTCCTGGTCAGGGTCTTCTTTCCCGCCGACTACGGCATCCTGATCGCGCAGGTCATCGCCTGGATCGTTGCCGTGCTTTTTGCATACGTTGTCAACAAGGTTTTCGTCTTTGACAGCCCCGGCTGGGACCGTGTGACGCTTTTTAAGGAATTCATCCCTTTCCTCACCGCGCGCCTCCTGTCCTTCGGTTTCGATACGCTTTTCGTCTACGTGACCGTGGGAATTCTGGACTGGAATGAACCGCTGATGAAAATCCTCAGCAACATTTTCGTCCTTCTTGCGAATTACTTTGCCAGCAAATATATCATCTTTAAGAAAAAGCCGGAGGAAAAGCAGCCTTGAAAGCCCCGATTATTAAAATAAACAGAGAAAAATACAGTCTGAAGAACCTCGGTCCGTACCTTACCGCTTATTTTGTCACCGTTGTCGTCCTGGTCATTGTCTTTATCGAAAAAGGAATCTGGCCCGTCGGAGATCAATGCTTCCTAAGGACCGACCTGTATCATCAGTACGCTCCCTTCTTCCGTGAGCTGAAGCGGAAACTCTCGGAGGGCGGCTCTCTCTTCTATTCCTGGAATATCGGCGGCGGAACCAATTTCTGGGCCCTTTCGGCTTACTATCTGGCAAGTCCATTCAATATTCTGATTGTCTTCTGGCCGAAGAACTACATTATCGAGTTTGTTACCTTTATGATCGTCAACAAGCTCGCTCTCTCCTCCCTGACACTGACCTATTATCTCAATAAACGTCATGGCCTTCATGCCGCGTCCGGTTATCCGGCGGCGTTTTTCGGCATTTTCTACGCACTTTCCGGCTATATGGCCGCTTACAACTGGAACGTCATGTGGCTGGACTGCATCTGGCTGTTCCCGCTGGTGATTCTGGGGCTCGAGCGCCTGGTCAAAAAGAACCGGGGGCTCCTGTACAGCTTCACACTCGGTTTCACCATCTTAAGCAATTATTATATCGCGATCATGGTCTGCATGGGCGTCGCGTGCTACTGCTTCTTCCTTCTCGGAACCGAAAAGGAAATGATGAAGAATTTCGGCGTCAAGCTTCTGAAATTCATCGGATACACCGTGCTCGCGCTCGGCTTCTCGGCGGTTTACCTCATCCCCTACATTGCGTATTTCGGAATGACAGCCTCCGCTTCCGGCACTTTTAACTGGGAATGGACGCGGACCTATTTCTCCGTATTCTCCATGATGAGCCGGCATCTGATGAATGTCCAGACGCATACCGGACTCGATCACTGGCCGAATATTTACTGCGGCGTATCGGTCTTCCTGTTTGTCCCGTTCTATTATCTCAATAAACGGATCTCCTTACGCGAAAAGATCGGCTATACCTGCCTGCTGATTTTCTTCTATTTCAGCTTTTCCTCGAGGACGATGGACTATATCTGGCACGGCTTCCATATCCCGAACAGCCTTCCCTGCCGCCAGGCCTTTATCTATCTGTTCATCCTTCTCACGGTGTCTTTCCGCGGCTTCTTAGGCATTAAGGAACGCAGCTACCGGGATATTACCTTTGTCATGCTGGGCGCCCTTATTTTCACCTTCATGGCCGAAAAGCTGGAAACCGACACGACCTATTACGCCAACTATGTCTTCTACGGAAGCGCCGTCTTCCTGATTCTCTATACGATCCTGATTTACGCCTTCAGGCGCGGACGCATGATGAAAGATGTGCTGATCATTCTCATGATTGCGCTCGCCGCTCTGGAAACCTGTATCGATACCAGCATCACTTCGGTATCTACGGTTTCAAGGATCGAGTATACGAACTATGACAATGCAATGAATGAAATGCTTCCCGAGATCAAAGCCGAGGAAGGAAATAATTTCTACCGGGTTGAGAAGGTTCAGAACCGTACGAAAAACGACGGTTCCTGGCTCGGCTACCATACGGTTTCCACCTTCTCTTCCGTCGCAAATGCGAACCTGACGGATTTCTATAAAACCCTCGGTCTCGAGTCCTCCACGAACGCCTACGGTTCTCTCGGACAGACGCCCTTTACGGAAATGCTGATGGGAATTAAATATCTGGTCACCCAGAAGGAGCTGCCGGAAGCAGACAACCTTTACACACTGTATGACATGAACACCTCCGTGAACGGCCGCGGAGCGATCGCAAAGACCTACACAACCTATATCTATAAAAACAAGCATACGCTTCCCTTAGGCTTCATGCTCTCTCCGGACGTGCTTTCCGGCTGGTCGGATGAAGGCGCGTCTCCGCTGGAGAATCAGAACCAGCTTTCCGGACTGGTCTCGGGCGTCTACGATCTGTTTGTGGATGTGACGCCGAATTACAGCAAAGAGAAAAAAGTCACCATGACCGTTCCGGAGTCCGGCTTCTACTATGCGTATTCTACCAAGTCCGGTCCGAAGGAAATCCAGGTTACGCATTCCGGATTCTCCAAAAAGTTCCAGAATCTGAACCGCAGCTACACCATGGATCTTTCCTGGTGCGAAGAAGGCGATACCATCAGCTTTGAAAACGTCGAAAGCGACTCCACGAAGGTTCTGGATATCCGTCTCTACCGTTTCCAGGACGGCCTGATGGAACAGGTTTATCAGCATTTCTCGGAAAATCCGATGCAGGTTCTCTCCTACACCGACACCTCGGTTCATGCCGAAATCAATGTAACAAAGGCCGGTACCCTGTTAACGACCATTGCGAACGAGGACGGCTGGGAAGCCTATGTCGACGGCGAGAAAGCGGAAATCATCGAAGCCAAAGGCGCCTATATCAGCCTGATGCTGGATGAGGGCGTTCACACCATCGATTTTAAGTACCATGTCCCGCTCTTCGTCCCGAGCCTTTTAATCTCCATCGTTTCGGGCCTTGCGATGCTGCTTCTTCTCATCATTCCGAAGCTGCTTCTTAAGGCAAGACAGACACGATTTGACGAGATTGCAGAGACGGAAGTGCCTGCGGACAGTGCTGAAGAGAACGCCTCTTTAGTCAGCGGCAGCTCTGGGAGCGCTGCAGCAGCCGACAGTCTTCCAGTGGAGGAACGATCCGCTGACCAGCCTGCAGCTGAACAGCCGAACACGGACCAGCCTGCAGCTGATCAGCCTTCAGTGAACGAAACTTAAAAGCCACTCATTACCAAACAACACCGATCAGGACTGACAAAGGAGGACAGCTATGCCGCCGATGGGTATGGGAAGAATGGGCGGAAATTATCTTTCCGAAGAAGAGAAAAAGAACCGTCCGAAAGTAACGAGAGAACTGCTGCTTCGTATTTTTTCTTACCTGAAGCCCTACTGGAAGCAGATGCTTCTGGTGCTTCTTCTGATCCTCGTATCCTCCGTGTTCGGGATTCTGCCGTCGATTCTGACCGGTAAAATCATCGATGTCGGCTTAATCGGAAGGAATCTTCGGATGCTTGTCATCCTGATTCTCGCGTCGCTTCTCGTCACCTTTCTCTCCAATCTGATCGGTGTCGCGGAAAGCTATCTCAATACCTGGATCGCGCAGCACATTACGCTCGACATGCGAAACTCCATGTTCCGTCATCTGCAGAAAATGTCGCAGCGCTTCTTCACCTCCAACAACCAGGGCGACATCATTACGCGGATGACGAGCGACATCGACGGCGTGCGCCAGATCGTTACGAACACGCTGACCTCGATCATTTCAAATGTCATCACGCTGATTGTGGCGATCGTGGCGATGTACCAGAAAAACTGGATCCTCGCAACTGCCGCAATCCTGATCGTTCCCCTCTTCGTCATCCCGACGCGGTCCGCCGGCAAACAAAGGTGGTCGCTCGCCAAGGAGTCCCAGGAAGCAAATGATGAAATCAACGGAATCCTGAACGAGACCCTGTCGGTTTCCGGACAGCTTCTCGTGAAGCTTTTCGGAAAGGAAGAACGCGAATACCGCCGCTACAGCGCCGCCAACGAGCGAATGATCCGGCTGAACATCAAGGAAAGCATGGCCGGCAGGTGGTTCCGCGTCGTTCTTTCGACCTTCACCTCGATCGGACCGATGCTCCTCTATCTTCTGGGCGGAATCCTGATGATGAAATTCGACTCCTCGGTGACCGTCGGCGATATTACCGTCCTTGTCGCGCTTCTATCCAGAATCTACGGGCCGGTCAATTCCCTTCTGAATGTCCAGGTGGAATGGATCCGTTCCATGGCGCTTTTCACGCGGCTCTTTGAATATTTCGACATGCCTGTGGAAGTGGAGAGTCCGAAAGATCCCGTCATCCCCCGCCGTTCCATCGGATCCGTCGCCTTCCGGCACGTCTCCTTCTCCTATGAGCCCGAACGCGAAATTCTGCACGATGTGAATTTCTATCTTCCGGCAGGACGAAGCGTCGCGATCGTAGGGCCCTCCGGCTCCGGCAAGTCGACGCTCGTGAATCTGATTCCGCGGCTGTACGACGCAACCGGCGGCGAGGTTTTATATGACGGAACGGATGTGAGGAAGCTGGAGCTCTCCTGGCTCCGCTCCAAGATCGGCGTTGTCAGCCAGGAAACCTATCTTTTCAATGGTACCATCCGTGAGAATCTTCTTTACGCCAGAGAAGATGCGACCGAGGAAGAACTTATAGAAGCCTGCAAAAAAGCAAATATCTACGACTTTATCGAGGCGCAGGAGCATGGCTTCGACACCATCGTCGGAAACCGCGGCTTAAAGCTCTCCGGCGGCGAGAAGCAGCGCATTTCCATCGCACGCGTACTGCTCAAAAATCCGACGCTCCTGATCTTCGACGAAGCGACTTCTGCGCTCGACTCGATCTCGGAGCGAAAAATCCAGGACGCGATCGACCCGCTCATCAAGACCCGCTCCAGCATCCTGATTGCGCACCGTCTCTCGACGATTCTCGCCGCGGACGAGATCCTGGTATTAAAGGACGGCTGCATTGTGGAGAAGGGACGACACGAAGATCTTGTCGGAAGCGGCGGTGTGTATACCGAGCTCTATCATACGCAGTTCGGAAGGGCGCTTGAAAGAGAGGCCGGCGAGTAAACCGGGCTACCCAGGCGCATAAAGGCATGAATCGCACACATAATAAAAAAGAGGCCGGAGCCTCTTTTTTATTTTTTCTTCTTCATGAAACGGCTGATCAAAAGGAACAGGATCCAGGCCAGGAAAAAGGCGCCTCCGATGAGTCCGGTACCGATGAGGATCAGTTCTATGATGGATTTCGTTTTCTCAATTTGCGCGAGCTCCTGATCCACAGGGGGAATGCTGTACTCTTCCGATTCGCTTCCGGAGGGCTCCTCCGTGCGGTAAGTCGGCTCCTCAGTGCCTTCAGTCTCCTTCTCCTCCCCGTCAAACGTCCGGATATCCACTTCAATCGGTTCCCGCTCGCTTCCCTTCTTCTCAGTCGGCTGCGTGTAGGTCGGCGGAGGCGGCGGGGAAGGCGGTGCGGTTCTTCTTTCCGTCTCTGAGGTTTTTGCTTCTCTTGTGCGGCTTGCTGACGGCTCCTTTTTTTCGGTCGTTTCCCGGCTCTTTGTCTCTCCTTCAGCCTTACCTTCCGATGAAGAGGTTTCGGCACTCTCAGAGCTCGCTTCCGAACCGCTTTCTTCTTCGGACGATTCTTCCGTTCTCTTCGTCTCCTGACTCTCCTTTTCCGTGCTTTCTTCTTCGGATTTTTCTGACGTTTTGTCCCCGGAAGCAGACTCGCTTTCGGCGGAAGAGCCGGTCATGGGGAGAACCTCTTCAATTTCTTTCCCGCAGATCATACACACAGCTTTCTGCAGCCCGTCCTCATTTTCCGTCGCTTCCTTCACCACCGTATACGGACCGTACCGATGGCCTGCCGCCGGGATGTCGGCGTTCACCGTTTCCCCGCAGACTGTACATACATATTGAATGCGTCCTTTGTTTTCGCAGTTTGGAGCCGAGAGAAGCCGGAAAGAAGAGGCTTGATGAGACACTAAGGGAGTACTTCTTCCTCCCGACAGGATTTTGCCGCAGTCCAGACACCGCTCTCCTGCCGTCCTGCCCCCATGATGGCAGTCTGCAGGGATTTCCGTTAATTCCTCCGTATGTTCATGCGCGCATTCGGAGCTTTTCTTTTCTGAAACCGTGACCGTCACACTTTTCTCAATATCAAACAGCTTCACCTTTAAGAGACTCGGTTTTCCGGTCTCAAGGAGCATCGCTGCCGATCCGTCCGGAAGGGTAATTTCGGCACCTTCGCCGAATTTCGTCTCGATTTCTTTCAGCGTTCCGGTAAATGCGGAACCATCATTTTGAATCAGCCGGATTTTCAGAAACGCTTCGGGAAGATACACATAGGGAACCAGGAGTTCTCCCTCCTCATCCGCCGCACAGTGCTCTTTCTCCGTTGTCCAGAAAGCGTCCTCGGTAAAGTTCCAGTCTGAAACGGGCGTCTTCGTGACCAGCGCATCAAAGCTTCCTGTATAGTCCCGGTAAGTAAAACTGACGGTATGGCTTCCTTCTTCCCAGGGCTCGCTTTCCTGGCTCCCGGAAGCATCATTTTCGGTATCCGAAAGAAGGATTTCCTCCGTGAGATCCGTATTCTCATAGTGTACGACCAGAGCAAGTCCGGAAAGATCGTACCCCTCTCCTTTTGCAGAATACGTCAGCCGGACCGGACTTTTGGGGGAAATCTCCGAGATCGTCCTTTTCAGTATTTTCACTTTGAATTCCGTGCTGATTCCTTCTGCCGTCAGCGTGAACCTTCGCTCGCCGGTATCGGAGGGACTGACAGAATCATCCGAATTTTCCGTCAGAAACGCATCCTCATAGAGTGCTCTGAAACGTTCGAAGCCGTAGAAGGTCTCTCTCTTCCCGTCGTCTGTTTCCGCCAGAATCACCATCCGCTCTTCATAGGGGTATTCAACTGCAGTAGGATCGCCTGATGGTTCATCACCGGACGTTTCTGCCCCTCCTGCAACCGATGTGCCTTCGTCATCAAAAAACAGTATTTCCTGCACGCTAAGCGCCGTAAGACGCGGCGAAGAAGTACTCCCTTCTTCGTCAGCGCATGAGAAAGAAGCCGTCCTGACAATGATCAGAACGGCCCCAAGAATCCATGCCGTTATGAAAAAGAATGCTCCTGCTTTTCTCTGACTCATGACGGCTTTCGCTTTCTTACAGACAGGTTACCTGTTTCGCGGCATCGTAGGTATGCGGCTCTTTTGCAAGCGCGGTATGCCCGAGAGCAATCGCGATCTTATAGCCATAGCCCTCCGGAATTCCGAGTTTTTCATTAAAATACGCTTTCTTTTCACCGAGCATCGCATCCTTGATGCATCCGATGATGAGAGACCCCAGCCCGAGGTCTTCCGCTGCAAGCACAATATTCTGGGTGGCAATTCCGGCATCCAGATCACTCCAGGAGAAGCTTTCATCTCCGCTGATGATGATTACCGTCGGCGCATCAAAATAGAAATTCTTAGCCGCGGGACCGCGGGTTTTATTCTTCTCGTCCTCAATTTCCTGAAGGACCTGGTTGTCGCCCGCAATCACCGTAAAATGAAGCTCCTGGCGGTTCGCTGCCGTCGGCGCCGCAAGCCCCGCGTCGATCACCTGCGAAAGCTCCGCCTCCGTAAGCTTTTCATCCGTGTATCCTCTCGTTGAGAAACGTTTCTTAATTGCCTCGTAAACGCTCATGTTGTGCCTCCCTTGTTGTAATGATAGTAAATGGTAAATAATGGGTGCCGTGACAAGCCCCCCTGATTTGTGAGATAATCATCCTGAAATCAAGCAGTTGGAAAAACTTTATAAAGTTTTCCAAGTTGAATTCCAGGAGGTATCTCATGAACGAAATCGTCCAATCCATCCGTGACCAAAACTGGGCTGCCATGATCCGGGAGCAAAAAGCCAGCGGACTTACGATCAGACAATGGTGCGCGGACAACAACATCAGTGAAAACAGCTATTACTATCGCCTGCGCCGGATCCGCGAGCAGCTTATTCAGGCGGCACAGCCCACTCCGGCGGTCATGGACTCGGCGCCCGCTCTTGTCCGGGTTCCGGATACTGCTGTCTCAGCTGACAACAGTACCGCATGTATCATCATTCGGAAAGGATCTCTTGTGATCGAAATCAATCACGGAGTCTCCGAAGGCATCCTGAGCCTAATGAAGGAGGTACTCCTGAATGCTGAATGACGCTGCCGGGTTCCGCGAGGTCTATATTGCACCCGGCCGGACGGATATGAGACGTGGCATCGATGGTCTGGCTACAATTGTGAAGCAGCAGTTTCAGCTTAATCCCTTTCAGAAAAACGTCCTCTTCCTGTTCTGCGGAAGGAAATCCGACCGGATCAAAGGTCTGGTCTGGGAGGGAGACGGCTTCTGTCTTCTATATAAAAGGATCGAAGCCGGCCGCTTGCAGTGGCCCAGAACCTCAGAAGAAGTCATGTCAATCTCCAGAGAGGACTTCCGGCTTCTGATGCAGGGCTTTTCGATCATACAGCGCTCTACTATCCGGGAAGCGGACATCTCCGAGATTGCTTAATGGGATTCCTGCTTTTGTGCAAAAGGTAGAAATTTCAGCCGGTTTTTATCTCTCCAAACGAGGGCGCTTTCCGTATTTAAGCGTATCTGAAGCGACATTCAGGCAGGTACTCCCCATTGAGGGGATCATTTTGCTCCTGCTCCTGAAGCGCTCTGAAGAGGCCTCAGATGGATGGGAGGAAGTGCGAAAGTCGCATTTTTCCTTGGTTTTTATTCGTCATAATGACGGATAAAATGTGGTGACTCCGGGGCTCCGATCCACTTAAACCTGGCGTTTTTCCTGGATTTCTGGTATAATAAAAGCATCAGAAATCCGAAAAGGAGGATGCCAAAGTGCAGATGGATCAGTCTCAGGAAAACCTGATGAACCTTGACAAACAAACATTGATCACAATGCTTCAAATGGCAAACTCCCAGAGTGAAGCCCTGAAGAGTACGGTCGACCAGCTGAATAAGAGCATTTCGCTGCTGACCGAAGAAGTCGCATCCCTCAGGCAGGCCCGTTTCGGCAGGAAGTCCGAGAAGAATCTTTCGGAACCAGACAACCAGTATGTCCTGATCTTCAACGAAACCGAAGTGACAGTAGACCTTTATAAGGATGAACTGTCCGAATCCGAAGAACCGGAGGAGAATCAGGAAGTACAGGAAATCAGCTATAAACGCAAAAAGCCTGTCGGTAAGCGGAAAGAAGACCTCAGTAAGATCAGGGAGCGGGAAATCGTCCCTCATACGCTCAGCCGGGAGCAACTGCTGGAGTACTTCCCTGACGGGAAATGGAAGCAGCTTCCTGATGAGGTATACGAACGGGTTGAAATGGTTCCGTCCTATCTCAGGGTATTAGAGCATCATGTAGCGGTTTACAAGGGTACTACATCCAGAATGATCGTCAAAGCTGAAAGACCGCAGGATCTTCTTCGAAACAGTATCGCGACACCTGCTTTTGTTGCGGCGGTAGCGAACGCAAAGTTTGTGAATGCCGTTCCGGTGAAACGCTTTTCGGATGAAATCGAGCGGATCGATGATGTACGGATCCTTCCTCAGGACATCTGCAACTGGATTAACACCTGCTCCGACCGCTATCTCTCAAAGCTGTATGAAAGGCTGAAGCAGGAATGCTTCCGCTGTCATGTCATGCAGGCGGATGAAACGCCGTGTCTGGTAAACAAGGACGGACGGGAAGCCGGCAGTAAGAGCTACATGTGGGTTTACCGTTCGGGAGAACTTGAGAGTCATCCGTTTATCCTGTATGAATACCAGAAGACCCGGAAAGCCGATCATCCGAGAGAGTTCCTCAAGGATTTCAGCGGAGTCTGTGTTACGGACGGATATCAGGTCTATCACACACTCGAGAAAGAAAAGAAGGACCTGAAAGTCGCCGGGTGCTGGGCGCACGCAAAAAGGAAGTTCGCAGATGTCGTAAAGACACTCGGAAAAAACGCCAAAGGGACATTTGCCCAGAGCGCAATCGGCATCATTGATGCCATGTATCATTTCGAGAAGCTTTTCAAGGAGCTGTCGCCGGAAGAACGAGTGAATCAGCGTCAGGAGCGGATCAAACCGCTCGTGGATGCCTTTTTCTCGACCCTGAAAAACGAAGGGCAGAAAATCGCACCGAAATCCGGAACTGGGAAAGCGATAGAATACTGTATTAATCAGGAGTCCTATCTTCGGGTTTTCCTTGAGGATGGAGAAGTTCCGATTGACAATAACGCAGCCGAGAGAGCGATCCGGCCCTTCTGTCTTGGGAAGAAGAACTGGCAGGTCATCGACACGATCTCAGGAGCAAAGGCCAGTTCAATCTGGTACAGCCTGGCAGAGACCGCCAAAGCTAACAGTCTGAAGCCTTATGAGTACTTCAAGTACCTTCTGGAGGAGATCCCGAAGCACGGGGAGTTTGAGGAGCTGTCGTATCTGGAAGACCTGCTTCCGTGGTCCGAAAAGCTGCCGGACACCTGCAGAATGAAGCAGGAACAGCCGAAGGAAAGCATCTCAGCTGACAACAAGTGATAATGTTTGTATAAAGCCGTCCGTTGTGACGGCTTTAAAATTTACCTGGCACTCATGGTTTACCATTTACTAATGATAGCTACAGTATAGCACAAAAAAGCGAAAAAGCAAATGGGATGTGAGCGTATTACGCCTCGTCTTCCCGCTTTCTCGCTCTTCTCTGCTTCATCTTCTCCAAGAATGCTTCTGCCCTGCTCACGAGAGAAATCCGGGTGTAAGTCCTCTTTCTGGCAGTCCTTCTTGTAGTCTGTATCACTTTTTCTGTCTGTATAGGTGTAACTTCACACCCTCCCAGCTACCGCGTCCCGACGTTTTGAAGGGATAATTCTCAAAGGCGATGATGGCTTTCCACAGGAACTCCATCTCATCCGGGAGCGCTGTGCGAGTCTTCAGTTCCTTCACAGCCTTCACCCGGCGACGGAACACACGGTGATGGTCTGCATTTACCATTGTCTGGTCGAGATTAAAGGCCAGGTTCTTATACGGAAGGTAAGAATTGATCGAGGCACGTTTCAGCCCAGTTGCCGCCATGATCTCTTCTACACTTCTCCCCTCTGCAACGAGGGTTTGAACAGTGCGAGACCGCGAAGAGCAATATTTCTCTGCCTTTGCAGGCTTCCTCGATATCCTCTGTAAAGATGATCTCTTTCGGAATAACCATATCCGGCAGATTCTTCTGTTGCAGCGTCTTTTGAAGCTCGCGGATCTCCTCCGGAAGCGCCGACCAGACCGTGACTTCGTGGCCGGAATTACTGAGCATTCTCGCAAGCGCCATTCCCCAGGTACCGGCGCCAAGAACTATGTTTCATCATGTCTATCTGCCAACTTCACAAGCTGGTTAATAACTACAATATCACCCCATCCTTAAATATCGCAATTTCCCTGCAGCCATTGACTTCATTCCTGGTCTCTTTCCCCTCGGCAACACTCAGCACGTAGTTCCAGAAAGCATCATCAAGCTCATCTGGTGAATCGGCCGACAGCAATGCTCCGGCATCAAAATCAATCCAGTTTCTTTTCCTCTCTGCAAGTGCAGTGTTGGAGCTCACCTTCACCGTCGGCACGAAGCTTCCCATCGGGGTGCCTCTTCCGGTTGTAAAAAGTATCATACTGCAGCCTGTTGCGGCAAGATTGGTGCAGGCAACGATGTCATTGCCAGGGCCTTCCAGAAGCCATAAGCCGCCGGAACGGATCTGGTCTCCGTAATTCAGAACCCCCATCACCGGAGCGCTGCCGCTTTTCTGCGTGCAGCCAAGAGATTTATCCTCCAGTGTAGAGATTCCTCCGGCAATATTCCCAGGAGAGGGATTCTCGTAAACCGTCTGTCCGTGAGAAACAAAGTACTTTTTATAACGATTGATGAGATCAACGATATCGTGAAAAACAGATTCATTTACTGCTCTGTTCATCAGGAGTTTTTCCGCGCCGAACATCTCAGGAACTTCCGTCAGAACAGCCGCGCCGCCACAAGAAATGAGCCGGTCCGTAAAACGCCCGAGAAGCGGATTCGCTGTAATCCCGGAATACCCGTCCGAACCCCCGCACTTGAGACCGATGCGAAGGGAGGAAACCGGACACGGAACTCGATGATCTTTTTCCATCCGCGAAAGGAGCTCTCCGATCAGCTTTTTCCCTTCTGCCAGCTCATCTTCGACATCCTGACAAATCAGAAAACGGAGCCGCGACTGATCCGCATCCGAAAGGAGCACTCTGAAGGATTCCATCGTATTGTTCTCGCAGCCGAGACCGATCACAAGCACTCCGCCGGCATTCGGATTCCTGCACAAGCCCTTCAGGATCAGCTGCGTCATCCGATGATCATCCCCAAGCTGAGAGCAGCCGTACGGATGTGTCAGCGCAGAGCCGCCGCAATCCCTGGCAAGCTTCTCCGCAATGTTGTTGACGCAGCCGACGGTCGGAACAATCCAGAGCTCATTTCTGATCCCAACAGAGCCATCTTTTCTTGAAAAGCCAAGAAAAGTCTCAGGAATCCCAGAAACATCCGCCTCAGCCGCTGCAGACTTTTCCGGCCGATATTCGTACGCCTCGCTTTCGCGGAGAAGCGTTCTCATATTGTCGGTATGGACAACAGTCCCTTTCGGAATCGCTTTAACAGCCTCCCCGATCGGGTTCCCGTACTTGATAATCCGTTCACCCGCACCGATATCCCGGCGCGCGATCTTAAACCCGGTGTCCGTATCTATGGCAACATTGTCCGATGGATGAATGGTCAGAAGTCTCATATGCGCTTCTCCATAAAGCTGAACCAGGCGGATCTGGGTTCATTCATGATGCGGTCAAAATTCGCCTTCGCATCCTCGGCAAATACAGAAAGATCTTCGCCAAACAGACTTTCGTCAGCCAGCAGTTCCCGGAACTCTCCCTTCTGAATTCTCCCGATCAGTTCCGGATCGTCCTCCGGTGTGCCCTTCTTATAAAAGGCAATGAGCGCAGCCAGGGAGAAGCACAGGCACTCAGGATTCTTCCCAAACTTTTCCCGATATTCCTTCATCGTCGGCAGGCATCGTACCCTGAACTTACTGATCGAGTTCAGCGCAATCGACTGCAGGCGGTGACGGATAAAAGGATTCTCGAAGCGTTCAAAAACCGAGTCGGCAAATTCGCGGTTTCCGTTTCCTTCGCCGAGAACAGGAAGTATCTCTTCCCTGACACACTTTTCCAGAAACGGCCGGATCACGCCGTCCTTCATGGCTTCCCCTACCGTATCGAGTCCATAGAGAAGCGCCGCCGGAACCATGGACGTATGCGCTCCGTTCAGGATGCGAACCTTCCGCTTCTTATAAGGTTTCACATTATCCGTCCAGATAACCGGAAGGCCGGAGCGCACGAGCGGCAGTTCATCCTCATGATTGCCCTCGATCACCCACAGCGCAAAAGGCTCCGTCGTATCAATCAGCCGATCTCCGCCGCATTTCGCGATCATTTCAGGAAGCTTCTCGTCATCCCGCGGGAACCCGGGCGTAATCCGATCCACAAGTGTATTGCAGAAGCTGTTCTTCTCTTCAAGCCATCTGCCGAATTCCGACCCAAGATTCCAAAGCGCGCTGTATTTCCTGATACAAGCAAGCAGTTCCGCCGCATTATCGTCAATCAGTTCACACGGAAGAATAATAAAGCCCGGATGTCCGAGCTCATATCGATGGTAAAGAAAGGCTGTCAGCTTCGCCGGGAAAGATTTCGGCGGCCGGTCATTCAGCTTCTCCGTACCGATGTATTCGATCCCCGCCTCCGTCGCATTGGAAATGATAAAGCGAAGCTCCGGATTTTCCGCCAACTGAAGAAAGGCATCATAATCCTCATATGGATTGATGCCTCTTGATATAGATGTCACTTCGACACAGTCGGAAACCTTCTCTCCCTCCTGAATTCCGCGAATGTAGAGATGGTACTTTCCGCCCTGCTGCTCTAAAGTATCGACCAATCCCTTCTCAATCGGCTGGACAACAACGACCTTACCGGTGTAAGTCCCCTGTTCATTCATCTCATGGACAAAGTAGTCCGCAAAGGCACGCAGAAAGCCGCCTTCACCGAATTGGAGGATGGTTGTGGTAATAATTTGTGTAGAGTACGTCATATGTTTTCGATCATTTTTCTGTCATTTTTCAACAAATTGCAAGACACTATATTGCATTCAGAACGTGTGTTTGCTATACTATCTGTAGCACAACTAACAATGTGCAAACTTCAAGAAGAAAGGAGGTGTTAAAATGGATGATAGAAAACTGTATAAGCCTGGCGAAAAGGCTCCTGCATCTGGGCAGTATGGAATAGTAGGTCCTCGCGGTGGTAGATTTAACAAAGAAGTCACCGTTATTAAAGGTAAACCTATGCCCCCGACGCGGAAGCCGGGCCAGACCTACATTATGATTGATCCAACAAATAATAAGTCGGGTAAATCATAATGTATAAGGCTGAACATCTCATTTGAGGCTTTGGGATGTTCAGCCTCTTTTTCAATTACTGCGGGCGCGAATCGTGGACAAAAAAATGTTTTACAATCAATCGATACCAAGAATAAATAGTATATGTCTATATTAATCCAATCAACTCACTATCCTTCACTTTAGCCTCAGGATTATAGCATTCTAACAATGATTCAAGCAATATTTTATTACCTATAGTTATTTTGGGGCTTGCTGTTATCAACATCTTCTTCATCGCATCATCACGCAAATCCAAGTCATAAAAATCAAAAGGCCCTTTCTGCTTGTCCTGAGCAAGTTTATTAGCAAGTAGGTTAAAGTTATAGCTCATTTCATTAATATTCTTTGTGTATGATAATGGTGTTTTTGTCAATTGAAAATTCAGTCAGACGCCAACTGAAAATTCAGTCAGT
>CAMVNR010000002.1 GCA_947168905.1 uncultured Lachnospiraceae bacterium | reverse complement strand
CAAAATAATGCGAATTTTTACTCATTCAGGTCTTGACATTTCACCGCTGGACTTATTGTAGGCATTCATCACGGAGCCTGCATGGCCTTCGCGGATCGACATTTCGAAGCTTCTTAAGTACTGCTCGTGCAGGGTCTGTTCGTCGATCATCTCGTCCGAGAAATGAAAGAAGCTCTTTCCGAAGGTATTTGCAGCCGCGAAATGCTTGATCGTAGCCACAACGCCCTGATCCTGGCAGCCTTTGGTCTCAGCGACGCCGAGGCGTCCCGCGAGGTAGCTGTCCTCCGCCTTCATGTCCTTGTTCCTGCCGAAATGCGGCGAACGGATGACGTCGACCTGCGGGGCAAGAAGGTAATTGCCGGAGCAGGCTGCGGCTTCAGAAGCTGCGACCGCGCCGAATTCATACGCCATCTCGTCGTCCCAGGTGCATCCGAGAAGCGCAGGCTGCGGCAGTCCGGTCGTCTCCACGACGCCGGTGATTCCCGCAGGGCCGTCGTACATGACGGCTTCCGGGATGCCAAGACGCGGCACGCCCCACTGATAGCCGGCATTGCCGATCTTTCCCTTGTCTTCCGGTTCCACAGACCCGCCGAGAAGCGAAAATTTCTCCTCCATCGTCATGGCTTCGATCAGCGCCTCGATTTTCCGGTCCCTGATTTCCGGCGGATCCTTCCGGATATCCGCGCGTGTAAAACGCTCCGGGTATTTCGTCGTATTCATCTGTTCTCCTTATCTTATCCGATGACCGCCGTCGCGATCGTATCCGCCGGAAGCACAAATTTGGCCACATTGCCCTCGAGACGGATATTGACGGGAAGCTCTTCCTTCGTACGGTTCAGGAAGACTGCGGCAATCTTTCCGGAAGGATTCTTAAACGCGGTGACTTCCAGCTTGTCCGTATATTTCGTCCAGCCGATCCTGACGGCGCCCGGCGCGATATGCTTTGAGAAATGGCCGATGAACTCATAGGAAGCCTTCTTTTCGTATCCGCCTTTTCCGTCCAGCATCACAGGCGCGGAGCAGAAATTCGACACATGGTTCGGGCCGCCCTTTTCGTCCAGGTACAGGTTCCAGTCAAACCAGGTATCCATGCCGGCGTTCAGGTTTCCGATGATGTCGTGGGCGTAGCTCTCCCCGTGCGCAAGTTCGGTTTCTTTGTCCGTGGTAAATCCGCAGCATTCCTCCGTCAGCATCAGCCGAAGCTTCGGATAGCGCTCGTGTACAAGGGAAACCGCCTCGAAATGGTCGCCGGAATACCAGTGGAAGGCGGCGCCTTCGACCATCTTTTCCGTCTTCTCGTCCATCATGACCCGGGTGCGGTTCACGAGATTTTCCTTATTGTGGTCCCAGAAATATAAGCCGACGCGCCCGATGAGACCTTCCTTCTCCATTGCCGGATACAGATAATCGCGCAGGAACACATGCTCCTCTTCCGGCGTCCACTGGCAGGAATCCCAGGGAGTTGCCGCCTGCGCTTCATTCTGAACCGTCAGGAATTTCACCGGAATTCCTTCGTCAAGGTAGGCTTTGACATACTTTGCCATGTATTTGGCCCAGGAATCGTAGTATTCGGGCTTCAGATGGCCGCCGCACTTGCGGGTGCCCGTGCCGTCTGTCGGTGCGTTCTTTACCGTATCCATAATGGCGCGGACCATCGGGCTTTCCTCTTTGATCTCTTCTGACTGCTGCTCTGTCGCCATCACCTTTTTCAGATCAGCCATCTTCCGGAAGCCCTTAATCATCTCAGACTCGGTTTTCCACTCCGCCGGCGGAGACCAGGGAGAAAGAAGGACGGAGATGGGATAGCCTGCCGCTTCCATGGCTTTTTTGATCGCCGGAATAATATATTTCCGGTCGCGGTCCAGCGTAAAGGTTTCAAAATTGGGGTCCTTTGTCACATCCGCAACCGCCTGATACATGCTGCAGGAGAAATCAGAGCTGTCGATATGCGTGCGGATCACGGAATAACCGTTCCCTTCCGGTCCGAAATACGCCTCAATCATTTCCTGCTGTTTTTCGGGGGAAACCTTCGAAAGCGCATAGCCCGCCGCTTCCGTCATCGCGCCGCCAAAACCCGTGATCGTCTGATACGTAAAATCAGGGTAGATATTGACGACCTGATTCTCCAGGGCGCGGGGTTCGTCCTTCTCGTCAGTCATCGTGATATTGCAGACCTGCTTTACAAGATCCGCTCCGCCGGTGACGAATAATTTCATGTTCATGCTGTTTTTCCCTTTCTGAATGATGTTTTTAGCACTTTTTCTTTTGTTCAGGCCCTCCATGGACCTGCCCTCGTACCTCTTTTTAAGTGGATTATATCTGAATATACCGGAAAAAGCAAGAAAGAATCCCTCCCCCCGGAGAAGGTTTGTCTAAAGCATTCCGGAGAAGGTCCGGCAAAACGGAAAAAGCGCCGCGAAACTGTATATTGCAAACAGCTTCGCGGCGTTTTTATGAATGGGGTTTTCACTTCTTAAAGCGATTCCGCCCTGATCATGAAAAACCGTTTTTATCTCGTAATGATATCCACCGGTACGTTCAGGATCTTCGCAACCTTCAGAATCGTATCGATGTGACGTCCGGTTCCGGCAGCGAAATGATGCGTCGGGCCGGCTTCGGACCAGAGGTCCACGAACTTCGCTGCGCCGCAGCTGAAGCGGGTGCGCATATTGGTATCGCCGATCGAGAGGATCGGGCCGTCCTCATTGACGCCCTCCGCGACGACGAACTTGAAATGACCGTCGCCGTCCTGGGTGATCGCAAGGTAAGTCACCGGCCCAAGGTACGGGTAGAACTGCGTTAAGTATCCGCCGCCGACCTTTCCGTGGAAGACCTTGACAATCTTCATTGTGGGCTTTTTCTCGGAGATATCCGCATCGCCGGAGCCCGAGTGTCCGATGATCGCGATATCGTCATTGAAATCAATCGAGTACATTTCGGAAAGCTGGCCGGTGCCGGAGATGGTCTTCATGATGGACATCGCCATCGCAACCTTCATGTCTCCCTCAACCGCGCAGGCCGTGCCCTGCTTGATCAGCATTGAGAATGCGGGGATCAGCATGCTGTCAAGCACGCCTGCCTTGCCCTGTGCAAAGCCGTCATAATGCGAAGCGACCATGCCGATCTTCTCGTCCTTGACCCATTTTTCAAATGCGACGACGTATTTCGCCATCTCCCAGACTTCTTCAATCGAGCCGCCGCCCTCGATGTCGAAGGTATCGAGAATATCCTGCGCCTTCGCGCGGATCGCATCCTCGTCCGTGACATCGTCAGCGATCGCCCACATTTTCTCCCAGTCAAACTGCTTGGTATAGACGAACATTCTGCGGTAGAGGTTGGACTCGTCGATGTAGAGATCCATCATGCCCGGATACGGACGGCCGATCTGCGCGATATTGGTGTCGCGGAAACGGCGTCTGACCTGAGCCGCGCGGCACCACTCGTCGATTTCCTTCTGAACATGCGGATCGCCGCCCTCGACGACGCCCGTAATCACCGCGTGACGCTTGCCGTGGCGCTCCAGATCCGCCACCATCTCGCCGACCGCGCCGCAGGCATAGCCTTCGCCGAGCCAGGTCGGGATATCGGTATGGTCATAATCCAGCGCTTTCAGCTTCTGTACATTCACGAGGACAACCGGGACATCCAGGTCGCGGACCGCTGGAAGCATATTGTAGGAAGTCGCGTACGTCAGAAGCTGCATGATCACAAGGTCCACATCGGCCTTTCTGAACTTCTCGCCGGCTTCCTCTGCAAGTTCCTTATTATAGATCATTCCGCCGTCGATGATTTCGACCGTATCCGGAATCGTCTTCTTGAAGGCTTCAAACTGGGATTCGAATTCCGGAACCAGCTGAGGGAACTGGGGAAGGTAGGGGCCGTGGCAGATCGAAAAAACGCCGACCCTGGCTTTGGTGTTCACTAACATATTTTTTCTCCTTTATGAAAACTGAATTGTGAAATGCTCCTAATGCGGTATTATTGTATCTGATTTCCCAGAAAAAGTCCATACCTTCCGGGTGCAGAAGCCTTCACTTTTTTCTTCTTTCAGCCTGCGTAAAATCCACTTTTAATCTTTTCTTACCAGCGCGCTCATTTTCAGCTTTCCTTTTGATGGGCGCGAGGGTATAATAAGTGCGGAACCTTCCGGTTTACTACCGATTCGCGTCATCTTTTTTGTCAGGGAAAGGAAGCATCAAAAAATGTGCACCCGGTTTTTTATCGACGTAAGCAACGAGGAGCTGCAGGAAATCACCGGCAGGGCGGAGCATTCCGTCTTAATGGAACGCTTCCGGATGAGAGGGCCTGCAAGGCTCATCAGCTCCGGAGAGGTGTTTCCGACCAATATCACTGCCGTAATCGCGCCAAACCCGAAAGGAAACGCCCAGGTTTACCCCATGCATTTTGGCTTCCGGATGCAGGAAGGACGCCCGCCCATCTTAAACGCGCGGGTCGAAACTGCGGCCGAAAAGCCGGCATTCCGGGACGCCTGGAACGCGCACCGGTGTGTCGTGCCCTGTTCCTATTATTTCGAGTGGGAGCACTTGAAGGATTCCGCCGGCAAAGTCATCACAAAAGACAAATACCTCATCCAGCCCGCAGGAGAAGAGATCACCTGGCTCGGCGGCCTTTACAGGATCCGGGACGGACTCCCGGAATTCGTGATCCTGACAAGGGAGCCTGCAGACGCCCTGCGGCGCATTCACGACCGCATGCCTCTCCTTCTTTCGCGCGAAGCCCTCGCGGACTGGCTCCGTCCGGACAGGAAGCCGGAAGACCTGCTCCCTTCGGCGCTTACGGAGGTGTATTTCGAAAAAACAGCCGGGTAAAGCCTGCCGGGCGGTTGCTTTCTTGCGTCTTCTATTTTAGATCCTTACAGCCAGTACGCTTCCTTTACCACCGAAGGGTCAATGGATTTCAGGTCCTTCGAGCCGGTCCTGAGCATCATCGCCCGGAGCTCGTTCGTGAATTCCTTCACGGTCTCTGAAACGCCTTCCGGTCCCTTTTCCTCATAGGGCGGCATGAACGGGCGTCCGATGGACACGAGATCCGCGCCTCTTGCGAGCGCCTTGAAAGCGTCGTAGCCGTCCTCGATCCCGCCGTCAACGATCAGGATGAAGTCCGGACCGACTGCCGCGCGGATTTCCGGAAGCAGGAACACATGCGGCGCCGCACAGCGGAAAATATTGTTGTGATGGCTCAGGATGACTCCTGCGGCACCGATTCCCTTTGCGGTCAGCGCGTCTTTTGCGCTCATGACGCCCTTGAAGAAGAAGGGAAGCTTTGTCGACTTCACATATTCTTTCAGCTCCTCCAGGGTCGGCTGCTTCATCTGAAGGCCGGCTACCAGAGAATCCCGGTCATCCTCGGAATTTGTCGCATGTTCCACGTCTATCCCGACAGCCGCAGCGCCGTGTTCTTCGGCAAAGCGGATTCTTGAGAAGATTTCTTCCCGGTCCGCATAGGGCTTGATCACCTTCATCACTTTCGCGCCGGTTTCGAGTACTTTTGCGAAGTCCTCATTATCCCCCATCCCGACGGAGCAGAATGCATTTGCGTTCTTCAGGCCTTCCGCATAGCCTGCCATCCCCGGACGAAGGTGCGAGAGCGCCGCGCCCATCACGGGCGTGTCGAATTCCATGCCGAGGATGCTGCAGCGCGTTGACGGATGCACCGATCCGAGAATGCGGCCTTCAATCACAAGCGAGTCCAGGTATTTCCTCGCGATGTCCATCGAGTTGCAGTTTTTGTTTTTAATCATTTTGAATTCCTCCTGTATTCATTCACTGTTCTTGTCTTTCGTCCCATGGCCAGTCATTTTCCGCAGCCCACAGGGCGGCCGGACTGTCTTTCCTGCAGTAAAGCAGGATTTTCTCTCCCTGTACGGAATACTTCTGATCCGAAAATGCAAAGGGGCGGATGACTTCCACCGTATCCGGAATCACGATGCCCGACAGATTGTGGCACCAGGCAAAGGCGGTACTCCGGATCTCAAAGACGGATTCCGGAAGCGTGATCAGCCCGCCGATTCCGGTCGGGCAGGAAAGAAGCACCCGTTCTGCTTTATCCGTGAGAAGGCCCTCCGGCGATGAAAAGCTTTCGCTTTCCTCTGCTGCCTCGTATCCGCTGATTTCAAGCGCCGAGAAGCAGTTCTCCCCGATCTCCCGCACGTTTTCCGGAATACGAAGTATCCGTGCCTTACGATCCTTTCCGGAATCCTCACCGGGTTCGCCGTACAGCGTTCCGAATACGTTTTTGCCGATCTGGCGCAGGCTCTTAGGAAGCGTAAAGGTCTCAGGCGCACTGTCCAGAAAGGCGTCATCTGAAATATCCTGCAGTTCTTCACCGAAATCGACTTCCCGAAGGCTTTTGCAGGAAGAGAAGGCCTTCTTCCCGATGACTTTCGCATTCAGACTGACAGAAACCAGCTTGCTCTGGGAAGAAAATGCATTTTCACCGATGCTTTCGCAGCTTCTCGGCAGGCGGACTTCCTCCAGAATTCCAGAAGTGAAATTACCTGCTCCGACCTCCTGAAGGCCTTCGGCAAAGTGCACCTGTTCCAGGTAAAAATTGCCCGAAAATGCGTATTCCTCAATGATCCGCAGCGTTTCCGGAAGAACCAGTTCGGTAAAATTCTGGTTCGCAAAGGCATACGGACCGATTTTTTCAATCCCCTCCGGAATCGTAAGGAGCTTTTCCGGACTCACGCCCGCAAGAATCGTTTTCCCGTCTGCCGTAACCAGCATTCCGTCAAGAATCCGGAAATCTTCGGAAGCCCCGCTTTCCAGGCTGAATGCATCTGTACGGATGCCGGAAAATGCGCCCGGGGCAATCTCTTTTAAGGATTCCGGAAGGACCAGTTCTCTGCCCGCATCGAAGGTTCCTCTCCGGAAAGCTTCCTTGCCGAGATGCTCCAGGTTTTTGGGGAGCGCAGTGAGGGGTTTTCGGATGAGTCCGAAAGCGTTTTCCCCGATGACCCGGACAGTGTCCGGCAGATTGATTTCAGAAAGCTTCACATCCGAAAATGCCCTGTCCCCGATCACCTCAACCGTGTCCGGGAGAATGATCTTCCGCTCAAGGTCCCTTCCTTCCGCATCGAAATATCCCCACTTTCCGTAGAGGCTGTATTCGCCGGAGCCGATGATGGTTACCGGTTTTCCCGCCACTTCTTCTGGAACCGTGATTTCCTCGTCCGTCCCTAGGATCATTGTCAGGACGGCGTGGCTTTCTGTCAGAGAGAACTGAAGACTTCCTGCCTCGGTCGGCACTTCCGCCGTCTCGAGGACCGGTTCGGTATCGCTGCTCTTCTGAAGTCCGTATTCCGCCGCAAAACGCGCCGCTGTGGAGCCCTCGCTGCAGTGGAAAACCAGGCTGTCCCGGTACAGAAGCACCCCCGAAATGCGGATCAGGCTGTCCGGAAGATATACATCGGTGGTCGTTTTGTCAACCCAGACATCGTACTGTCCGATCTGGGTAAGAATGGTCGTATCCAGGTCTTTTACGCCGTCCGGGACCTCGAGGAGGCGCATTTTCTCTACCGCGAATTCCTGCAGCGAATCGCCGCTTTTAAGAAGCAGGGCGCCGTCTTTTTCGGTGAAATGAGGGTTCTCGGGGTCTACCGAGAAAACACGCGGAATCATTCCGACAAAGGCGCCGCGGCGGATGGTGGTCAGATTTTTCCCGATACGGATCTCCTGCGTCTTATCATGAACAAACTCTTCCGTAAATTCCATCATTTCACGGCTGAAAGCATTGTAGCCGACTTCGAGAAGGCTCTCGGGAAGCAGCGGCATCTTCAGATGCACACTTTCATAAAACGCATAATTTCCGATCTTCTTCAGCCCCTCCGGAAGAATGACTTCGCTAAGATTCGTCCCGGAAAAGCAGTCCGCACCGATTTCTTCCGTCTCTTCTCTTACCGTACAGTTCCCTGTTTTCGCGGCGGGAAAGGCCAGTATCGTTCTCAGGTCTTTGGTATAGAGACCGTCTTCACAGACCGTGTACGCTTCGTTTTCCGCAGGAAGCGTAATTTCATTCAGAGCATAGCAGCAGGCAAAGGCGCCCTTTCCGATCATCTTCACGCTCTTTGGAAGGTCGATGTGCCGAAGCTCCCAGCAGTCCGAGAAAGCATAGGGGCCGATCGATTCCAGGCTTTCCGGCAGCCGGATTTCCGGAAGTTTCAGGCACACGGCAAAGGCCTGGGTGCCGATCGTCTCAAGATTCTTCGGAAGGACCGCTTCCTCAAGATCGGCGCACATATAGAAGGCAGCGTGCGCGATTTGGGTCACGGTATCCGGAATCGTCACTTTCTTCAGCGGGTAGTGCTCGCCGGCGCCGACATAATCCATGCTGATGCGCTTGAAGAAGGCTTTCGGGCCGATCACCGTGAGCGGCGCGCCGCCAAAAGTTTCCGGGATCTCCAGTTCCGGGTCCGTTCCTTCGTAGGAAAGCAGTTCGGCGTGATCCGGGTACACTGCCGCTGTGAAAAGTCCTTCCGGTGTTTCTTCGCGTACGATCTCATACTTTCGCATCGGTTCGATCGGGAAGGGCTCCGTCAGATATTCACTGCCGTTGACATCGGTGATACTGACAACATAATACAGCTTTCCGGAGAAATCCGAGCTGTGTATCTTTTCAAATCCGAAGGATTCCAGGAGGTTCAGGCTGATCTTTCCCGTATAATCTCCGGTTTTCCAGGAAGAGACGCCAAGAAGTCCGCCGTCCGGGCCGTAGGTCGGAATGAGTTCGGAATATTCATAGCAGATCGCGTCATAGCTCTCGACATTGATATTCTCCCGTCCGTCGACGGTGTAATCCCCCGAAAAGCTGTTGACCGTCTGGATGCTGAGGTCTTCCGTTTTTACGTCCTCCTGCAGGACAACGGTCACATAATCGCGGTCGACATTGTACCGGCTGTAGAAATACACTCCGCTCGCACAGAGGGTGGTGTTCTTCGTCTGATAAATGCGCCGCTTTTTTGTGCTTTCCGACTGGGCCGCCGGCCAGAGTTCCACATCGGTCCCGGAGTGAAGCGCCATCAGCGAAGGGTCCTTTGAAAGATGCAGGATGCCCTCCTTGTCCGGACGGATTTCACAGTCCAGAAGGATCGGCCGGTACTGGCCGGGGTGCTCCGATAGAAGGACGCTGTAATGCGCCGAGATCATTTCCTCCTGCTGCTCATCGGTAAGAAGAATCGTATATTCCTCTTCTCCGGACGCATCCGGCAGGATGCTCCAGTCCTTTCTTTCGGCGCTCTGCCAGACATTTCCGACAGCCCTCAGGTAATTCCTGTATGCCGTATTTCTCCACAGAGCCTCATATACTTCACGCATATCGTAATACTGCCGGCGGTTCCGCTGGGGATAGTACAGACTGACACCGTTTGCCTGATCCATATTGGAATAGCTGCAGATGACAAGCTCTGAAAGCGCCTTCAGGACCGGACTTTCGCCGGCAGGCTCTCCGGTTTCTTCGGCAAGATACGTAAACAGGCTTCCGATATCCACGAGATCGTAGTCATCGCCCGCTCCTTCTTCCCCTGAGCCCTGAGTCCGGCCGAAGCTTCGGGCGTCCATGCGGACCTGGGCGAGCGTCTGGTAAGCGCCTCTTCCGAGCATTTCCGACATCTGAAGGGCCGTATCCGACACGGCATGCACCAGTGGCTGGACGCGGGAAAGATCACAGACCGAAAGCGTCAGGTCGGGGTTGTAATAATCGGTTTTTTTCGCGGCATAATAGTCCCGGAAGCAGCTGACAATCCCGGAGGTGACCGTGACAGGGTCATCGCTTTCGTTCAGAAGCTTCAAAAACCCGTAGTCCCAGCCGTCGCCGGGCTCCAGCTCTTCGGATGCGACCATGTAATCCGCAAACTGAGACCAGAGCATCATATTTTCGAGACAGCCCATCAGACAGGCATCAAAGCCGACAAAGTCGAGGCTGCGAAGCCCGGAATACTCCGTCGCGTTCATCGCAAGCTCCATCTCCGAAAGAAGCAGTCCGTCGCCGGAGAATAACTCGTCCGACCCGTAGCCCCACAAAGGGCCGCCGCCATGGTCCCACAGAATGAGTGCGGTGTGCTCTGCAGGGTAGTATTCACTGCAGAAATTCACAAAGCCCGCGAGCGTCTCCTTTGCGCCCATATCGGCGTTCTTTTCCGTCGACGCCACCATCCGGTCCTTCCCTTCTTTGGAAAGGTCCAGGACGCTGTTCCGGTCACAGGGAATATCCGACTGCCAGCGCGCGCTGCCGCCCGTATAGACGACGAGGTTGCTCCTTTCAAAGTTGATTCCCGCCTCTGTCATCTCGGAAAGATCACTGCTTGCGGCGCCCAGAGAGCTCTCCAGGTTCGAGCCGATCATGTAAACCATGACGGTCCAGACCTTTTTCGCACAGGGTTCAATCCGTATCCCGGTAAGATTTGTATCCTCTTCCCGGTATTCCTGATTCTTTTTCGCCAGTGCGCGCGAAAATTCGCTGTCTTCTCCCGCCGGGGAGGTTTCAGGCTCTTCCGGACGGCCGTCCGTAAGGTCGTCTTCGTCCTCAGGATCGTCTTCGGCTGTAAGATTCTCTTCGTCCGGAGCCGGAAATGACGCTTCCGCCTCTTCGCTCACAGTGCTATTTATGCCGGCAGCACTCTCCGGCGCCCGGAGATCCGGGGTCCCGGCAGACTTCCTGCAGGATACTGCCGAAAAAAGTAGGGCTGCCACCAGGCACCACACTGCTGTGTACTTCTTCATACTTTATATTTCCTCCTGAAAAGGGAGCCTTAAAAGCCCCCTTTCCATTTTGATCCGTTTCTTTTCCGGAACGATTTTTCACCTGATAGGCCGCCCGCCGTAGTAGCGTGTTCCGTCCTCGCCGCGGCTGTAGCCCGAGAGGAAGCTGTCCCAGATGTACCACGCGGCGCCGCTGTGGAAGGAATGGTTGGAGTCACGGTACATCGCGAATTTCACGACCGGGATTCCGTCCGCGTTGTTCCAGATGTAGGTAATTGCCGTACCGTTGTCCACCACAAAGGGCTCCGCCTCCGGATCGACCCCGTTCTCGACCTTCCGCCACAGAAGCTCCCAGTAAAGAGGCGCTTCTTTGTCATAGGGGTCTTTCCAGGGATCGTGCTCGCAGGAGATATTCAGCGCCGGCATACGGTAGTGATCCTTCGGCATTTCCTCAAGGGAGGCGAACTGCCAGCAAGCGCCGCCGATCTGGGCGGAAGCCGCGAACACATCGCCCATGGCCATCGACAGGCCGTAGGTCATCGCCGAGCCGTTGCTGTGACCGGTGCAGTAAATGCGGGACGAATCGATATTATAATGCTTCTTCACATCCTCGACGACCGTTCTGAAATAAGCGATTTCAGAATTGAAATCGTCAATCGTGTCCTCCTTCCTGAAGCGCATCTTAAAGCCGCGCATCGGATAGAGACCGCCGCTTCTCCAGCGCGGGAGGCCGTAATTCGAGCCCTCCGTCGGCAGTCCCTGGGTGAACACCGCAATGAACTTCCGCTGTTCGGCAATCTTCCAGAAATCCGTATTCTTCACCATCAGGTCGTGCGTGCATTCGAAGCCGTGGCTGACGACGACCATCGGATACGCCTTCGTCTCGTCGTAGTCCGACGGCGCATATACCGACCAGATGCGCTCCTGCGGTTTGTCAAAGGATGCGTGCGGCATGCGTTTTTTGTAGACCTTCATGCCGATTTCCTGAAGCGAGAAATTCACCTTGAGCTGTGTCGTTGAAAGGTGGTCGTGATGATAGCGATGAATCAGGAAGTCCATATACGCGCGTTTTGTCCAGGAGGCATTCTTATAAAGCTCCTTCGCGTTCTTCGCTTCGCTGACCCAGACCCGGCTCACGGCCTGCGTCCTTTCGTCTTCATCCGCCGGAAGCATCCGCTCATTGTAGACTCTCGCCCAGTCGTTTCTTAAATGCTCGTCCCGGCAGAGGTTTCTCTTTTTATAATACTCCGTCAGTACCGGCGTTTCTAAGCCCTTCTCATTGATAACCCAGACGGGAATCCGATGCGTGTCCTTCGCCTTTCCCGGCGCGCTCTTTTTGACGTCCTCCGGTCCGAAAAGGACTGCTCCGCCGAAAAGCAGGGAATTGTACATCAGATATTCCGCGAGGAAAGACGCGCTGTCGCCGTAGCCGATCGCATACTTCTGATCGAAATTGATCACGCCCACGGTGTGAAAGGCCTGGTTGAAGGCTTTGTAAATAAACTCGTTTTCCTTTTCCGGCCTGCCCCATTTCCGATCCGCCGTGAGGAAAATGAGGCAGATCGAATTCTCCCTGGCGCACTCAACCCACTTTGAAGTATTGACAAATTCCTCTGCAGACATCCCGGCGGGGACGAAGATCAGCGCTCCCTTTTGCTGCGGGAAATAATCATCCGGAATAAAGGTGATGATTTTCCTCTTTCGTCCGTCCGTTTCCACATCCTGACGGTACAGGCCTTTGTACGCGGTTCCGTAAGGTTCCTTCGCATAGTCGACGGGAAGATCCGGAACATACTCACGAACAGTATACTTCATGCTCACAATCTCCTTTTCATGTTTACAGCGGGGTGCTTTACCGGCGCCTCATTTTTCAGTTCTTTTGTCCCTTCTTGCCGGGTCACGGATTCCTGCCGGAATAAAACGAAGTTATCCATCAAAGGAAGGATCTCCCGGGAGGGGGCCCTGATATCATATTAAATGTCTTCTTCCTGTTTTGTCAAGGAGAATTGTCCGCTGACAGAGCGAACATTTTCGGCATTCTCATTGATTTTCGGCCGGGAATCATTTACAATACAGACAGAAGTACTGTCGGCCGGCTGAAGAACCCTTCCCGCCGGTCATGAATTCATACGGAGGAACTCCCATGAGAAAAACCAAAATCATCTGCACGATCGGACCCTCGAGCGAGTCTGAAGAAGTGCTGAAAAAGATGTGCCTTGCGGGCATGAATGTCGCCCGCCTCAATTTTTCCCACGGTACCCACGAAGAGCATCAGGCCAAAATCAATACAATCAAAAAAGTCCGCGAGGAACTGAACCTTCCGATCGCGATCATGCTGGACACCAAGGGTCCGGAGTACCGCATCAAGACCTTTGAAAACAAATCCGTCACCTTAAAGGACGGCGAAATGTTCACCCTGACAACCGAAGACATCGTCGGCAATGAGAAGATCGTTTCCGTTTCCTACACGGGACTGGCGGATGATCTTGCCCCCGGCGACCGGGTCCTCATCGCGAACGGCATTGTCATCCTGGAGGTCGAGTCGATCGAAAAGCCGCAGATTCACTGCCGGGTGATCGCGGGCGGCGTCCTTTCCGACCGCAAGAGCATGAATTTCCCGAACAAGCTGATGAAGAACGACTTCCTCTCGGAACAGGACAAATCCGATCTGCTGTTCGGCATAGAAAACGATGTGGATTTCGTGGCCGCTTCCTTCGTTTCCACGAAAGAGGATATGCTGGCGATGCGCTCCTTCCTCAATGAAAACGGCGGGCAGGACATCGATATCATCGCCAAGATCGAAAACCGCTCGGGCGTGGAAAACATCGATTCAATCTGCGAAATCGCCGACGGAATCATGGTGGCCAGGGGCGACCTCGGCGTCGAGATTCCATATGTCGAGGTTCCGGCGGTCCAGAAGCTTCTGATCCAGAAATGCCGGCTCAGAGGAAAGCGCGTCATCACTGCCACCGAAATGCTCGAATCCATGATCCAGAACCCCCGTCCCACACGGGCGGAGATTTCCGATGTGGCGAACGCCGTCTATGACGGGACCTCGGCCATTATGCTGTCCGGTGAATCCGCGGCCGGAAAATACCCGGTCGAATCGGTGCGCAATATGGCGGAGATCGCCGAGTATACCGAGAAAAACATCGATTACAAGGAGTGGTTCTACAACACCTCCTACAGCATCAAGAACAATCTGGATGCGATCTCCCATGCGGTCTGCACCATGGCGATCGATACGAAGGCGAAGGGCATCGTCGTATCCTCCCGTTCCGGAATTACCGCGCGCTTTGTCAGCCGCTTCCGCTGCCCCGTCGATATTATCGGCATGACAACGACCGATAAGGCCTGGCGAAAGCTCAACCTTTCCTGGGGAGTCATCCCGGTGCTGTCCGAACAGTTCGACTCGATGGATGTCATGTTCCACTTCGCCGTGATGCACGCAAAGCAGATCTTCCGCCTCCAGAAGGGCGACGCGGTCGTCCTGACCGGCGGACGCATCAACGGTCAGTCCGGCAATACCAACACCATCCGCGTCGAAACCGTCTGAAACGGCCTGACCCGTTCATATTAAAACGAAGCCGGGAAAGAAGCCCGGCTTCGTTGAACAGGGGGATCAATTTGATGAAAAAGCTTTTATCACAGCTGCTTCTATTTGTTCTGTTCCTGAGTCTTACGGTATTCCGGCTTCCTGCTTATGCAGCGGCGGCTGCAGATGCTTCTGACGAGTCTCTTACCGATACCGAGGGGGATACTCAATATACCGAGGAACAGCTCCGTCTTTGGGACCGTTTCGGTTCAAGAGCCAAAATCACCTTTGACAGCGACGGAGAACCGCTTCTCATCAACGGCCACCCTTTCCGTACTGTCCGCGCGGGGTTCAACAGCATCGGGGATCAGAATTCCTTTGAGTACACGACCGACTTCATGGACTATCCTTTTTTCCTCCCTGCGACCTCCTACGACGGAAATCTTGCCGTCATGTCCCTTGCCATGGCTCTCTCGGCCAACCGGGCCGTCGGTTTTGAACATATTTCCGCAGAAGATTTTGATCCCGCGCTGAATCTTGTCCATTATCTGGGCGACGCGGGATTCTCTGATATCCGTAAGGACGATTATTCCAAAATACCGAGCATGTATACCGTCTCGACCGCGATCGGAATGCGACAAATGGAGGCTCCCGGGGAGGAACCGTTCACCCTGATTGCCATCGGCGTCTGCGGCGGCAAATACAGAAGTGAATGGGAATCCAACATGTCCCCCGGAAACGGCGAAATCCATGCAGGCTTTGACAGTGCCGCGGAACTGGTGCTGGACCGTCTCTTCGGCTATATCGCTTCCCGGAACATCGAAGGCCGGATCAAGATCTGGATTTCCGGTTTCAGCCGCGCTGCCGCCGTTTCGAATCTCGTCGCGGGGAAGCTCGTACAGTACAAGGATTTTTCCAACACGGACATCTATGCCTATACTTTTGCCACTCCGGCTGCGGTAAAAAATCCGCCGGAGAAAGGCTATGAGAATATTTTCAATATTATCGGACCGATGGACCTGGTTCCGCAGGTGATGCCGGCGGACTGGGGATTCGACCGGTACGGCAGCACATTTTATCTGCCGACCAAGGAATTTTCCTCCATTCTGGGAAGCGTGGTCGCCTCAGAACGGCAGGATACCAACCGGAAGGTTTTCGGAGTCGAAAGCGCTTACAGCGCGGAGCTCAACCTGCGGCTCAGGCTGCTCTATTCTCTGGTTCTGGATCTTGTCGGGACGCAGGAGAATTACTGTGAAAAATATCAGCCGGCCCTTGTAGGCATCATGGAGGAGAAGACTGTTCAGAATTCTGTGGCAACGCTTCGAAAACTCATGACAGAGATCAGTACGGATCCCGATACCCGTTCGGATTTTGACGATATGCTCGGGTATCTCTCCCGGATTGTCAGATCCCTGGCCTCCCGCTCAGGTCTTTCTGCCGCGGACCAAAATACCGGAAACACGTTTCTCCGCCTGATTACAGAGCATACGGAAAATGCCTATCTTGCCAATGCCTACACCATCCGGGAAGGGATCTTTGAGCCCAACACCTCCTTTTATTATGTCATGGTGAAGGGGCCGGTCGATATCACATTATCCGATCCTGGCACCGGCACGGAGTACGTGACGCTGTACAGGAACGGAGAAAAGACCGTCAACGCCGACTGGATATCCTTCGAGGATGCGTCTGAATTTTTTTACATGGAACGCATCGGCAATGTCAGCGTTATGGCTGTTCCGATGGACTCCAATTATAAAGTCGAATGGACCGCCGAAGGAAGCGGTACCGTTGCATGTCTGAACGCTTTATGTTCCGTCAAAGCCTCCGCTTTATATAAAGGGACGGCCTCTCCGGCTGTTAAGGTATCCTCAGGCGAGCGCGGAACCGCTTTTCTCTCGGATAATCTGCAGCCGGTTCTTCTCGAGGGCTTTACCGAGCAAAGCTTCGGCGGCTGGGATCTTGCGGTGTTCCTGGATATTGCTTCGCCTGTAATTTCCTGGCGCCTCATGCTTACGATCATCATCGCCATTACGGCCTTCGTCCTCTTAGCTGTCGCTTGGCTGCTGCTTCGGAGCCGTTCGGAACGTTATCGGAAGCAAAGCCCGCTGTTAATCATCCTCCTGTGTATCTTCGGCATCTCGGTTCTGGAGGCAGAAACCGCCTACTGGTTTTTTGCCGATCAGCCGTATGTCGGCGTCCTCTGGAAAGCGGCGGCCTCCTGCGCCCTGACTGGCGCCTATTTTCTGCTGCACCGTCCCGTAAAAAATGTCCGAAGTCTGCTTGAATCCCTCTTTCCCGCACTGTTACTCGCGCTTACAGCGGATCTTCTCCTGCCGGAACACTTCGCAGGCGGTGCCTTCCTGTGTCTTCTGTCACGGGCAGTCATGATCAACTACTGTATCCTAAGGAACCGCATGTCCCGCGGAAAATGGATCCAGTGGGCCGTGATTTCCCTGCCGGTCAGTCTGGCTGTCATTATATTCTTTGTCCCCAGCCACAGACTCCTGGGCTGGGCAGCGGCTGTCTATTTGCCGGTCCTGTTACTTCTCAGGCTGAGTTCAATAAACGAACATCCCCGCCTTCGGTCTTCTGTGCTCCTTATGGTTGTTTCGGATTTCCTTCTGATCATTTTCCTCCTGCTTCTCCAGGATCCTGCCCTTCATGCCGGCGGTAAATTCCTGCTGTATCTCTCTCTTCTCATTATTACAGCAGACCGCGGGGACAGGGCCGTAAAAACCATCTGACAGTATCCACAGTACGGGCAGGGTTCTCCCGTTTCATAAAGCTTCATGCAGCCATAACAAAGTGCGGACAGGATAGATCAAAACCACGATGGTTTATGTCAATGAAGATGAATCGGCCAAAACTCTGGTTCAGAATTTCATCAAGAGCATCCATTACTGATGATTCATAATCATAACAGGGGCTGTTAAAAAAGTCTCTTTAAAGAATCAGACCATTGGGTTTTAATCCATCCCGATGGTCTGATTCTTTTTTAAAATTGTTTTATCATTTCTGGTGGTCTATTTTTATCTTTTTCTCCGTCCTCTAAAAAGCCGGAGGCCAATTCCAGCTTTTTTCAATGATTGTTTTTCTCTGCCTTTATGCGCTTTCTTCCAAACGCTGTGTCTTATTGTGATATTTCCACCAGTTGAAACCGATCGCTATCAGCGTAAACTCCAGAATTACGTCTTTTAACCCTCGTCTAAATGCCCTTTTGTATGACCGATTCCATTTCATACTTCCATATGTTCCCTCTGCCTGGATGCTCTGATTCATTCTTAACAAGGCTCCCTGTACGCTGTCCAGGTTTTCCAGAACCTCCTTATGGATCGCCGTCAACTCCCGGTTGATCTGTATCTTCCGGTTTCCTCTGCTCCTTGAACACTTGCCCTTCAGCTCACACCCTTCGCAGCTTTCACATTCATAGACTTCCTCAGTCCGCCCATACTTGTTGCCTCGTACATGCTGGTCATACTTGAAATTGAATCTCTTCCCATTCGGACACACAGGATTACCGTCTGCGCCCTTTTTAAAGTTTACTGCCCGGAATGGATTCTCCCTGTACTTTGGATCTTTGCTTTCCTTGTCATACATCGTGAATTTCATGTACTTCTCCATGCCGTGTTCCTCACAATAAAGATAATTGTTGTAGGAGCCATACCCGGCATCAGCCACAGGATACTTCGGATAATGACCGTAAATGTCTCTGAACTTTTCCATCAGAACAATCCATATCCGAAGCGTATTGTTTTGCGTCGATCGCTGCAATATATTCGTCACAGATCACAGCCTGCATGTTGTATGCCGGCAGAAGCTGGTCATTCCCCATGTAGTCTCTTTTAACACGCATAAAAGTCGCCCCGTGATCTGTCTTTGAATAACTGTTCCGGGCTTCCCCGCAGATTTCTATATGCCTCGCATAGTTCTTCAGCCGGTCACGGTATCCTTTTAGTTCCTCATACTTTCTCTGAACGTTACTCTTATGGTGTCCCTTTCCGCTGACAAAAGTTGATTCGTCAATCCCCATCGTCAGTTGATATGACTCCAACATCTGATCTATGTATTCAATGGCGTATTCTGAACGGGGCTCAAATCTCACTCCAAAATACAAAAGATCTTCGGCATTAATTCTCTCAATGAGACCGGTGACCTTCAAAAAGACCTTGTCGCGGTTCCTCGTGCAGGACTTTTTCCAGACCCATGTGTACTTGTTGGCATTGGCTTCAATCTTTGTCCCGTCAATGTAGGCATGATCGGTATCGACATGCTCATAGTCAAAGATGCTTCGGTTGACTACGCCGAAGATTTCCTCTACGGATTCTGATAGTTCATTCTTAATGAAGTTTCCGAAAGTGACATATGTCGGAGGCTTCATCCCATCCAGAAGCCACATGTATCGGATATCGGTTTTGCAGGATTTTTCGATGTTCCCGAGGGAGAGATAACCGTTCTCCATGAACGAAAAAAGGATGATTTTCAGCATCTTCACGGAATCACACCTTGGACGACCGATCCCGTGCTCCTTCACTGTGAGATGTTCTTTCAGGTCGATGTGATTCATGATCTCATTGAAACTGTACACCGGATCTGAAATATCAATAATTCTTTCAATTTCCAGTGGCAATTTCAACTGAATGGGAGTATAATATTTATCGGTATGATTTGGTTTTAGCATACTTTAATTATCCCAGAAACCCGCCGTATTTACTACAAAAACGGCGGGTTTATTATGAAAAAAATATATGCAAACAGACTTTGAGCCCGGTCTTCACCGGGCTCGTGTCATTGGGACTTTTTTAACTGCCCCCGTTTTTCGTGTCTTTATTCCGCGTGGATGATGCACTCCGTTTCGGTGCCGTTTTCCGCAGTAAACTTCACATGGATTTCGCCCGAACCGACTGCCCGGACCGCCGCGAGCAGCAGCCCGTGGAACATTCTGCGCTTTTCGCTTCCGTACAGAGAAAGATCCGTCAGATCCCCCGCATCCATCCCGAGAAGCTCTCCCGGGCCTTCGATCGTGCAGGAAATCATGGGGCAGGCCGTGGCGTCAAACGTACCGCTTTCATCAGCCGCACTCAGTTCAATCTGCGCGATTCCGCCCACCGGAATCCTCGTCCGGTCGGTATCCGTCGTAAGGAAGGACATCGCGGTATTCGTGCGGACCTCGGCCACCGCGGCGACCTTTCCGCCGATGTAGCCTTCCGCCCTGAGGACGCCCGGCTCGTACACAACGTCCCAGGCAAGATGCAGGTCATTTGTCGTAATGCGTCCGCGCTTTTCCCAGCCGTCCATCCAGGATTTCGTGGCGCCGTATCTCGGGCATTCGCAGCCTCTTGCGCCGACATATTTTCCGTTGATATAGAGCTTCACTTCCTCGCAGTTTGTGTAGGCCACCACCTGCTTGTAGCTTCCCTCTTCGCCCGGGAAATTCCAGGCGGGAAGAAGATGCAGCGTGACCTCCTGATCATTCCAGATCGAACGGAAATAGTAGAAGCTGTCCTTTTCAAAGCCGGCGGTATCCAGGGGCCCCGAACCCGCGCCGCGGGACGGCCAGCGGGTTTCGCCGAGATAATCGATGCCGGTCCACAGATAGTCTCCGGAGACATAATCATGCGATGCCGTGAAGCGCCACAGCGGCTCGTGGTGCATCGACACATTGGCGTAGCTTCCGAATCGGCCTTCCTGACGGTATTCGCCGCGCACACCGCCCGCAGACGGATTCTCCGTCCCGATGAAGCGGCGCTTCGGAAACTCAGTGCGGTCCTCTTCGTAGAAGGTCTCCGCGCGCTCCCTCCAGCGTCCGACATAGTTGTAGCCCACCACATCCAGGGCGTTTTCGAACTCTCTTGAAGTCCGGATCGGCTCCACCGCCGCGATATTGTCGCAAGCAGATGTCACCATGCGGCTGGTATCCTCCCGGTGACAGATCTCCTGAAGGGTCTTCAGCATCTTCACGCCGTCAATCGATGACTGCTCCGGGATTTCATTGCCGATCGACCACAGGATCACCGAGGGGTGATTGTAATCCCGGCGGATCATCGTGACAAGATCCTCCTCGGCGTGTTTCGTGAAAAACAGGCTTAAGCCGTAGGCCAGCTGCTCCGAATAGTAGTTGTCGGTCTTGTTTTTTGCGAGAAGCCATTCGTCAAAGGCTTCATCCATGACGAGGAAGCCGAGCTCGTCGCAGAGGTCGAGAAGCCCCGGCGCCGGCGGGTTATGCGCCGTACGGATTCCGTTGCAGCCCATGTCCTTCAGCTTCCTTAGCCGCCTCTCCCAGGTCTCGCGGTAGAACGCGGCTCCCGTGAGGCCTCCGTCATGATGCACGCACATGCCCTTGATCTTGACGGTCTTTCCGTTCAGAAGGAAGCCCCTGTCCGCGTCGAAAACCGCGGTCCGGATACCGACGCGCGTCTCCAGCTCGTCCACCGTTTTTCCGTCCAGAAGAAGCTCGGATTTCAGGGTATAAAGATAAGGCTTCTCGTCGGTCCACAGGACAGGGGAAGTGACCGTGGGACGCGTCAAGCAGTCGCTTTCCTCTCCTCCCTCCAGCCGAAGCGCGATACCGGAAGAGGACACACACTGTCCGTCCGCGTCGTACAGACGGTGCCGGATGCCGACGGCAAGCGGATGCTCCGTCTCATTCACGACGGCCGCCTGAATCTGCAGCGTGGCCTGGTCCTGTTCGGGATAGATGCCGTTTGCCGCGGCCCGGAGGCCGAAGTGCGCGAAATGCAGTGCCTCCGTCCGCACGAGATACACATCCCGGTAGATGCCGGAGCCCGAATACCAGCGGGAATTCGGGACGAGACCGTTGTTCACGCGCACCGCGATCCGGTTCTCCCCTTCCGTTACAAACGCCGTAATATCCACATAGAACGAAGTGTATCCATAACCGTGTCCGCCGGCTTCCCTGCCGTTCACATACACGGTCGAATCCATATATATGCCTTCGAAGTACAGGAAAATCTTCCCGTCCTTCTGAATATGATCCAGTTTCAGTGTTTTTAAATACCAGCCGATGCCGGATTTCCCGAATCCGCCGCCTCCGCCGGTCGGTTCATTCTCCTCCGGCGCATAGTCAACGCTCCAGTCGTGCGGCAGCGTCAGTTTCCTGAAGCCCTCTGCGCCTGCCTGTGCATTCCTGTAATCATGTTCTGAATCCAGCCTGAAATACCAGTCCTGATTCAACCGTTCTGTTGTACGCATGGTCCTGTCCTCTCAAAAAAGATACTTGTCTCTTCCATTGATGTCTTCCTGCAGATATCCTCCTCAGGGCTTTTCCAGCCCTTGTCAGGGTATACTTTGGGCGGCGGACAGGAATTACTGCCGCCGCCCTCCGGTTCAAAATGATTCAAATTGTAATCTGCCGGTCTGCTGCCTTACTGCATGCTTGCATACCAGGCTTCGTACTGCGTCTTGAACTCTTCCTTGATCTTGTCAAGACCGGCAGCGTTTGCCGCATCCAGCATTTCCTGGATCTTGGCTTCCGGATCGTCGAAAAGACCCAGCTGCAGGGACGGAATGTACTCGGAGAAAATCGAGTCAACCGCTGCTTTTTCAAATGCTACATTGGTATCATCGAAGACAAATCCGTCGGTCGGGCAGGCCAGCATCTTGGCCTTCTGCTCGTCGATGATCGCCTGTTTTCTCGGATCAGCGCCGGCCTGTTCGATATCGCCGTTCTTGATGGCCCAGGTCATCGAAAGGTTGTCGGCCGGGTAATCAGCGGCTTTTTCAAGCTCGGTGAAGTAGCCGTTCTCGTCGATGGTGTAGTGTGTTCCTTCGATGCCGAGACGGAACAGATGGTTCAGATAGGTGTCGTTCTTGAAGAGGTCGAGGACCATTGCGGCACGCTCGGGGTTCTTCGAAGAAGAGGTGATCGCCATATCGTTGTTGTTGTAAGCTTCGCACGGGGCGAAATTCATGGTGATATCATAAGCCTCGCACTTGACGCCTTCGGACTTCTCCGCCAGCTCCATGTAGTTGAATACGGTGGTGTTCCATGCGATCGAAGCGCCGGAAAGGGCTGCGAAAGCATCGTCGTCGTTGACTTCGTTGGTCAGCGCGGAACGGCTCCATGCGCCGGCATCCATGAGTTCCTTCATGTCTTTGCAGAAATCCTTGAAGTAATCGGTTTCCCACGCGAATTCGATATCTTCGTACTTCGGGATATCATTCGTTGCGCTTCTGAAGTAGAAGGTGCAGTAGTCGCCGGTCTTCATGGCCTGCTGTGTATCAAACTGCTGACGGTAAACGTCCCAGAGCTCGGAGTTGGAGCCTGCGGCCGCCATCGCAAGGATACCGGATTCGGGAGTTTCCTTCTCGGCGATCGTCTTGCAGTAGTTCATGTAATCATCCCAGCTCTTCAGCTCGGTGATGCCGTACTTTTCCGCGAGATCCTGACGGATGGCAACGATCTTGCCGTTGGGGTTCGTCGTATTCTGCGGAAGGGCAATGTACTTGCCGTTCAGCTTGACGCCGTCCATGGATTCCGGAATCTGATACTTCGCGGTCAGCGGCATGTACTTCGAGATGAACTCGTCGTCGATAGCCTTGAAGGAGCCCTTGTTGGCCTCGGTCCAGAGGTAGCACCAGGGTGCGGTGAAGATCACATCGATCTTCTCGCCGGAAGTCAGGTTCAGCGAGTACAGATCGCCGTAGTCAGACCATGCAAGGATCGTGAAATCCACCTTCGTATTGAAGGGCTGCAGGTACTCATTGACCTTCGCCAGGATATCCTGGAAATCATTCGGCGTATCGCCGATCAGAGTGAAGTAGATCGTCTCCTCTTTGGAAAGGTCTACATTCGGATACATTTCGGGGGTTCCCTTGATGGTTCCGCCCATGGTCACTTCTGCCGGAAGATCCGCGAAAGGATCACCCGTGGAAGTCGCTTCGGTTTCAGCGCTGTCAGCCTTGGTCTCGGCACTGTCAGCCTTGGTCGCCTCGGTCTCATTTCCGCCTGTCGTGGAATTGCAGGCCGCAAGAAGAGACATAGCAAGGACTGCTGCAAGAAGCAGAGCTAAAAGTTTCTTCATGTTTTTTCTCCCTTTTAATTTTTTATATGTTGAAGGAGCCGTCCCCTCGGTCCCCGAAAAAAGTCCGGGCCTTCGGAGCACGCTCCGTCACCATCCTAAGATTTCCTTTATTGAGGAACTTCTGTCAGCCCTTGACCGCGCCGATCGTCAGACCCTTTACGAAGTAGCGCTGCACGAAGGGATACAGCAGGATTATCGGCCCCGTCGCGATGACGGTCATGGCCATCTTCATGGATTCGAGCGGCACATTCGTGATCGGCAGGCCGGATTTCTCCGCGGCGATTCTCATCTTCTCCGCCGAGCTCAGCATGCTCTGCAGATAATACTGCAGATTGTTCATGTCATCCTTGCCGATGAAGAGCATGCAGTTGTACCAGTCGTTCCAGTACGCCAACGCCGAGAACAGGCCGAGCGTGGCGATCAGCGGCTTCGACAGCGGCAGGATCAGCTTCAGGTAAATCGTGAAGTCGTTCGCGCCGTCGATCTTGGCGGACTCCGTAATCGCCGCCGGAATTCCGTTCATGAAGGACTTGGCGATGATCATGTTCCAGACGGAGAACATCAGAGGAAGCACCAGTCCCGCGTAGCTGTTCTTGAACTTCAGGTACTGGGTGCAGAGAATGTACCACGGAACCAGGCCGCCGGAGAACAGCGTCGTGAAGAAGAAGAAAAACGCAAATCCGTTCCGCCAGGGGAAGTCCTTTCTCGAAAGCACATAGCCCGTCATCGTGGAAAGAACAACCGCGAGGAAGGTGCCGACAATCGTGACGCCGATCGTCGTCCCGTAGGCCTTCAGGATCCGCTCGGGATTCTTGATGCTCAAATGGTAGGCCTCCAGCGTAAAGCTTCTCGGGAAGAGCGGGTAACCCGTGCGGATCAGCTCACCGTTATCCGTAAAGGAAGCCACCACGATCAGGTAGAAGGGAATCAGGCAGAACAGGGCAAAGAGCCCGACCACAATATAACCGACCGTATTGACGGCGATCACATCTCCCGCCAGCTTCCGTCTGTGTCTCGTGTATGTGACCGTTTCAGACTTCGCAGCCATGAATGATTCCTCCTTTCCTCAGTATAATGCATAGTCCGGATTGACCTTCTTGACGATGCCGTTGCAGATCATGATCGTCGCGAAGCAGAGAATGGACTGGTAGAGTCCGGCCGCGGCGGAGACGCCGACGTTGCCGGTATTAATCAGCAGCTTGAAGATGTAGGTATCGATGACCTCCGTCACAGGCTGCAGGATCACGGAAGACTTGACCGTCTGATAGAACAGGCCGAAGTCGCCGCGGAAAATGTTTCCGATCGCGAGAAGCACCAGGACCATCATCGTCGGCACGAGGCAGGGAATCGTGAGATACCGGATTTTCTGCCAGGCGTTCGCGCCGTCCAGCGCCGCCGCCTCGAACATTTCCTGATCGATGCCGGTGATCGCCGCCAGATAGACGACGGTTCCGTAACCGGTCTGCTTCCAGATCTTGAGGGCAATCAGGACGAAGGGCCAGGCGCCCGGCTTGTTGTAAAGGTCGAAGGGCTCCGCGCCGAAGAAGGTCAGGATGTGGTTGAAGACGCCCTTTTCGTAGTTGAACACGTTGTACATGATGGCACCTGCCACAACCCAGCTGATGAAATACGGCAGGAACATGAAGGACTGCGCCACCTTCTTGAAGTGCTTGGAAAGCAGCTCGTTCAGCAGGATTGCCATGCCCATCTCAAAGACCATTCCGAGGAAAATGAAGGCCACATTGTACAGCAGGGTGTTTCTGGTCGTCATGCCGAGCTTCTTCGCCAGAATCAGCTGGCGGAAATTATCGAAGCCGACCCAGTCCGAGAAATAGATTCCGCCTTCATAGCTGTAGCGTTCAAAGGCCATAATCACGCCAGTCATCGGAATATAGCTGAAAATGACCACATATAAAACAGCCGGCAGCAGCATCAGAAGCAGCAGCCAGTGCTTCCGGATCACTTTCGTAAAAGGCATTTTTTTTACCGGCGCGCCGCCGGCCTGATTTTTCTTACTCATATCTGAAAGAACTCCCCTTTGACTTTTGTCCGCTCATGAAATTTTTCCTGACGCTATATTTTTAATTGTTTTTTATCAATTTTACAATAGCAAAAACAGGCCTGATTATGCTATAATAGTATCATATCCGGGATTTAATAGCTTTTTGCGCCGAAAAAGAGGAGATTTTTTATGTCAGATCAGGAAATGAGCCGCTTTCAGAGATCACAGGAGACAGAGCCGCAGGAAACGCCGCACAGCTCGCTCGGCTATTTTTACAGTCCGGACGGCGTGGAGAACTCCGTCCTGCACATCCACCACTCCGATTCTGCCTTCAGCCGCTTTTTCTATCAGATTCAGGAAAGCTACCAGATTACCTATGAGACCGTGTCCGGCACCGGCGCCGAAGACCGCCTGAATGTACTCACGCTTTCCGGAGATCAGTCCTTTCTGTCGCAGGAATCCGCGCTTCAGCATAATAACTTTTTCAGGACAGAGCTTCAGCACTACCATGATTATTATGAACTGATGATCGTGCTTGACGGAACCGTCATCAACGAAATTGAGGGGAAGGACTACCGCTACCCCGCGGGCTCCGCCTGCCTCATCAACCGCGGGCTCCGGCACGCGGAGGGCTTTGCCTCCGCCGCGAAGATTCTCTTCATCGGTCTCTCCGCCGAATACATCCGGGAGCTTGAGGATTTCTGCCGCAGTTCCCGGATCGAATCCGAGCGCCAGCTCTTCGAGAGCCCGATGCTCCACTTTATCCGACGAGATCTCAAGGAGCCCGGCGGCAGAAGCTACCTCGATTTCTTCCCGGCCTGGCAGAATGAACAGCCCTATCGTCTCCTCCACGACAGCACGGAGGAGCTCCTCGCGGCGCTTTTCCGGCCCTTCTGCGGCTCCTCCTACATGGTCCGCGCAAAGATCGCCGAAATCCTCTCGCTGCTGAACTCTCCCTTCTATCACTGCGCCAACATCGAGCTTGCCATGAACAAGGACTATCTGCTGTTTTCGCGCGTCACGAGCTTTATGGAGGAGCGCGCGGGAAGGATCACGCGGGACGAGCTCTCCCGCGTCACCAACTACAGCGCCGACTATCTGAACCGGATCGTCAAGAAATACGCCGGCCTCAGCCTGTATGACTACGGGATGCTCTTCTGCTTCAAGAAGGCCGAGCAGTATTTAAAAAGCAGCGATCTCCCGGTTTCGGAGATCGCTGTTCAGTGCGGATTTACAAATAAAACTCATTTTTACCGGCAGTTTGAGACGCGCTACCATATGACGCCGAGCGCCTACCGGAAGGCCGCGCTTTCGCCGGACGGAAACGCTTAGGACTCCTTCCGGCGCTTCTCGAGAAGCACCTTTCCTTCTTTTCCCGTCATATGCTCGATGATCTCATTGAAACTGTACACCGGATCTGAAATATCAATAATTCTTTCAATTTCCAGTGGCAATTTCAGCTGAAGAGGAGTATAATATCTATCGGTATAATTTGGTTTTAGCATAGTTTAATTATACCAGAAACCCGCCGTATTTTGAACTGCTTCCCGTCAAGTAGACAGTTGAAAAAACAAAAACTTTCTGCCATCAGATTTCGTTCTGGTGGCAGTTTTTATGCTGCCGCCATATATTGTTCGTGTTTCTCCATCGGCGTCAGAACACCCAGGTTTCTCTGCAGCCGTCTGTTGTTGTAGTACTCGATGTATTCTTCTATCATCTTTACCAGGGATTCCCGGTCAGTGAAACGCCTGCCATAGTATCTTTCCCGTTTCAGGATACCCCAGAAGCCTTCCATCGGACCGTTGTCAATGCACTTTGCGACCCTGGACATACTCTGCGTCATTCCTGCCTTTTCAAGTCGCTTATGAAAGTCTCGGTTCGTGTACTGATATCCCCTGTCCGAATGGAAAAGGGGTGTTGCATATGGATTCTTTTCAGCAGCCCTGTCAAACGTGTCGAATACCAGGGCGTTGTTGTTGAAATCTCTGATTACGTAAGACACAATCCTCCGGTCATATAAGTCAAGAATGGCACTTAGATAGACCTTATGGACCTCAATGCCAACATAGTACTTGAATTCCGTGACATCCGTCAGCCATTTTTGATTCGGCGCATCGGCTGTGAACTCCCTGTTCAACAGGTTTTCCGCGATGAACTGGGGATTTGCGGACTGTCTGGTGCAGCCATGGTTGGAATACTTGATCGTGGACTTGATTCCTTTCCTGCGGCAGATCCGCAGCACTCGTTTATCGTTTGCCCTGATTCCATGATACCGCTCCAGATCGTCACGGATCCGCCGGTAGCCCTTGTCCGGGCTCTCCATATGGATGTTCTCGATCTCTTCGGCGATCCGCAGGTTCTTCGCCTCGCAGGCGGGGATTTCCCTGTGGAGCCACTTATAGTATGCTGAGCGGCTTACATGTCCCAGCGCACAAAGCGCTTCGACCGGATATCCATGTTTTTCGTGTTCTTCCCTGATCGCCTGGTAGACCTGTGTATGTCTGACTAGGCTCAGCCCCGCCTCCTCTCTATCTCGTCGAGTTTTTTTAAGAATGATACCTCCATTTCCGCTCGCTCTTTTTCTGCCCGCAGTATCCTGTTCTCTGCCCGCAGCCTCTCCAGCTCGGACATCTCCTCCAGCGGTTTTGTACGGCCCCTCCTGTCCTGCAGGGCATCGATACCACCAGCTTCATATTTGACTGTATAGCTCCGGGCCTGCTGATAGGATACGCCGTATTTCTCTGCTGTCTCTGCATAATTATGGTCATGCGCGATGCAGTACCGGACGATCTCCACTCTTTCATCGAAGCTGGTTTTCCTGCCTTTGGTCATGATGACTGTTCCTCCTGTTCCGGAAGCTTTCAGCTTCCCATGACCATTATACACATTTATCCAGTTTCGGAGCTGACGAGTTGACTTAATTTTGTACTTTTTACAGATCTCATACAAGGAAACCTCCCCGGAAAGATAATCCTTCACAGCCTGTTCCTTTAGCTCCTTGGAGTAATGCTTGTTTCCGCTTTCGGTAAAAGCGCTCTCGCCCATTGACTGGTAATTCAACACCCACTGTTTTACGCTGGACAAGCTGACCTCAAGCCTTCTAGCTATAGCCTCTTTGCTGATGAGCCCTGCCAGATAATCCTCCATAGCATTGATGATGATCTCTGGATCAAGTTTTGTCCTTCTCAACGATAATGCCCCCTTCCCGGCAAACAAGCTTTTATTATTTCGCTTGTCTACCTTGAAGGGAGCATATCATTTACTACAAAAACGGCGGGTTTCTTATGAAAAAAATATATGCAAACAGACTTTGAGCCCGGTCTTCACCGGGCTCGTGTCATTGGGACTTTTTTAACAGCCCCTGTTGTTATGGTGCAGCTGTCTTCAGCGTAAGAAACCGTTGATAATCTGCTCTTCGGCCTCGGCTTCCGTCAGACCGAGCGTCATGAGCTTGATGATCTGGTCGCCGGCGATCTTGCCGATCGCGGCTTCATGGACGAGCGCGGCGTCCACGGAGTTTGCCTCCAGTCCCGGCACTGCCAGGATCCGTCCCTGATCCATAATGATCGAGTCGCATTCCGTATGACCGGAGCAGGCAGCGGACCCGACGATCTTCGCATCGAATTTCTGGAAGGAATGATCGCGGGCAACCGAACGGGACACGACATCCGCGGAGGAACCGTCGCCGTTCAGGTGAATCACATAGGTTGAAACTGCGTTCTGCTCTCCGTGCGTCATCAGCCGCTCGCGCACCACCAGCTTCGCGCCGGCTGCAAGCTCTGCCGTCGTCGTGCGGATCGTGTCATCGACGCCTTTGATCTGCACCATTTCCATCTCGACAGAAGAGCCTTCCTCCTGGTAGACCTCGGTTCCGGGATTCAGGATGCGCTTTCCGGTACCGTCACCCGAGCCGTAATGCTTCTCGACGTAGCGGACCTTCGCGTTCTTTCCGACATAGAAACGGTGAATTCCGTCATGCTGGGAGTCCTTCGGCCCGCAGTTGTCGATGCCACAGCCCGCGACGATCACGACCTCAGCATCCTCGCCGATGAAGAAATCGTTGTACACCACTTCCTTTAAGCCGGTCTCTGTCAGCACGACCGGGATATGCACGCTTTCCTTTTTCGTTCCGGGTTTAATATGGATCTCAAGGCCGCTCACATCGGTCTTCGAAATGATTTCAATATTCTCTGTCGATCTTCTGCCGGCCGACGCTCCGTTCGCGCGGATATTGTAGGCGCCTTCGGGAATGTCGTGCAGGTCGGCCACTTCTCTTAAGAGCCTCAGCTGAATTTCATCAGGCTTTTTCATCTTCCTTGATCCTCCCCTCATCCGTTCACAGCCGTATTTTTCGCAAGGCTGTCCTGCTCCTGCACAACCCGGCAGCTCGGAACCGCCGATGTCGTTCCGAGGAGTTCGGGAAGGATTTCCTCACGGGGTCCCTGTTTCTCCACGACACCGTCCTTTAATACGACAATCTCGTCCGCAATCGCCAGAATCCGTTCCTGATGAGAAATAATCATAATCGAGCTGTCCTCGATATGTTCGCGGAGTCTTTTGAAGACTTCGATCAGGTTCTGGAAGGACCAGAGGTCAATACCGGCTTCCGGCTCGTCAAAGACCGACAGCCTGGTCGCGCGCGCAATGACCGTCGCGATCTCGATTCTTTTCAGCTCTCCGCCCGAAAGGCTGGAATTCACCTCCCGGTCGATATAATCGACGGCGCAGAGTCCGACAGCCGACAGGTATTCGCAGGCGTTCGCCGTGGTGAGCCGCGGATTTCCCGACGCCAGCCGGATCAGGTCAATGACACGGATGCCCTTGAATTTCACCGGCTGCTGGAAGGCAAAGCCGATGCCGAGCCTGGCCCGCTCCGTAACACTTTTCTCTGTAATATCTTCGCCGTTAAACAGAATCTGCCCCGACGTCGGTTTTTCGATTCCCGCAATGAGTCGCGCAAGTGTTGATTTGCCGCCTCCGTTCGGGCCGGTCACTACGACCATCCTGCGGTCCGGAATCGTGAGAGACACATCCCGGATGATCTCCTTATCCGTCCCTTCGTCATCTACCATAAAGGAAATATTCTTCAGTTCAAGCATGGATTATTCTTCTCTTTCTACAGACAATCACCGGATGCGGCATGAAGCCGCATTTCGGCTCACAAACAGAAGCGCCGAAAAAGCGCCAGCGCTCTTATCAGTATATACTATATCCCCGAAAAATGGAAGCCTTTTTCCGGACATAAACAGGGGAATCAGTGTAAACTGCCGTCTTTTTCAGCGTTTTCTTCTTCCGCCTCATCGGAGAGCGGCGGCAGCTCATAACCGCCCCGGGCAGGCCTGAGCGGCCGGTCCCAGCAGACTTTTCCCGGCGTCTGAACCGTCCGGCCCGGCGTTTCGTCTTTTTCCGCGTTTTCGGCGATTTCATCTATGACCTGCCGAAAATTCCCAAGAAGCTCTTTTTCGCGTTTTGGGGAGCGTCTTCCCTTCCCCTCGAACAGGACTCTTGTGAAGTAGGCGTCATAGGACACCGCATAATCTTCCTCATCGTCATGCGGGAAAAAGCTGACCGCTGCCTCATAGCTTATCCGGCCCTGTTCCGATGAAGCGATCAGCATCACAAGCGCCGCATGGCGCGGCCTCCCGTTCACCGTCATTTCCGCCGCATAATACTGCTCAAATATATTTACCGGATCCATCCCGACATTCCCTTGCCCTTTCTTTTTGCCGCATTTCCTGAAAAAACTTTCCCTGTCCGGCTGTTTTTCCGCACGGACATCCTAAAATTCTCCGAGAAAAGGTTCAAAATGCTCCGCAAAGATCCGAAGCCACCGTTTCCTTAAGCGGTATTATAGCAAAAAAATTTTCCGCTTTCAATCTCGCAAAAGCAGTTTACCTGTTGCCAAAAGGTGGAATTTTCTGGTATACTGAGCGTTATGGAAAATACTGAAATGCAAAATCGGTCATACCGTATCGTCGAAGTCCGGGAGCAGGTACTCGCGGACAACGGGAAAGCTGCCGAAAAAAACCGGGAATGCCTGAAACAAAACGGAAGCTTTCTTGTAAATCTCATGGGAAGCCCCGGCGCCGGGAAGACAAGCACGATCCTTAAGATCATTGAAAAGCTTCGGGAAAAGTACCGCATCGGCGTCATGGAAGCGGATGCGGACGGAGACACGGATGCAGCCGCGATCGGAAAAACCGGCACCAGGGTGATCCAGCTGCACACAGGCGGACTCTGCCATATGGACGCCGACATGACGGGGAGAGGGCTTTTGGCTTTTGATATCAAAGACCTGGATCTCGTGATTCTCGAAAATGTCGGAAACCTGGTCTGTCCCGCGGAATTTGAGGTCGGAGCGGATCTTCGGATCATGATTCTGTCGGTTCCGGAGGGCGACGACAAGCCCTTAAAATATCCCCTGATGTTCAGTATCAGCGATGCCCTGCTGATCAGTAAAACCGATACCGAAGGCATTTTCGATTTCAGCAGGGATCTGGCAGTACAAAGAGCCCTGGCACTGAATCCGGATCTTTCCGTCTTCTTTGTCTCGGCAAAAACCGGGGAAGGCTACGATGAATTCTGCCGTTTTCTTGATCAGAAAATCTCGGCGAAAAGATACTTAAGCGCAGGGAAGGAGGAATACGAATGAAGGTTATTGAACTCCACGCCTCTGTCACCGCAGGAAATGACCGGGAAGCAGCGGCTCTTCGGGAAGAAATGCGCCGTCAGGGCACCCTTCTTATCAACCTGATGTCAAGTCCCGGCGCCGGAAAGACCACGCTGCTTTCCCGGATTATCCGCGATCTTCCCGAAACCGGCATCTCCGTCCTGGAGGCGGATATCGCATCAACTGTGGACGCGGGAAGGATCGAAGCGCTCGGCGCCGAAGCCGTCCAGGTGCACACGGACGGAATGTGCCACATGGACGCCGGGATGACCGCCGAGGCTGTACGCGCGCTCACCCCGGGAAGAAGCCGCCTTGCCTTTCTTGAAAACGTCGGAAACCTGATCTGTCCTGCCGAATATGATACAGGGGCCGCGCTTTCCGTCATGATACTGAGTGTTCCGGAGGGCGACGACAAGCCCTTAAAATACCCGCTGATATTTCAGAAATCCGATGCGCTTGTCATAACAAAGCTCGACGCGCTGCCCTATTTTGACTTCCAGGTGGAAAAATGCATTCAGCGTGCGAAGAAGCTGAACCCGAAAATATGTATTTTCCCGGTCAGTGCGAAGACAGGAGAAGGAATGGCCGAACTTGAGCGCTGGCTTCTTGAAAGTCTGAAAGACTGGCAGGAACAGAGCGGCCGTTAGCTTAAGGAAAAACAAACATATGATTCTTTGAGGGAGGGAATGAAACATGCCGGAAATATATGACCAGAATCCGGAAACCAAATCGAAGTACGACGGTGAGGCGACGCTTCATAAGAAATATGCGAAGCTCGGCGCGAAAATCACCGACAATGTCCCGCACAAGCTTTTCGGTCTCAAAACAACCGACGAGGAATACTGGGGACTCAGGGAAATCCTGAACGAGGACGAGGTGGATATCGCCCTGTCGATGAAGCAGCGCAAATGGTACACAGAGGAAGAGCTTCTGAAAATGAATGCCGCACTCGGCGAAAAGCGCTTCAAAGAAGCGCTGAAACTTCTCTGCACCCATGGTTTTGTCGAATACGATTACGGCGATCACTACGACGACAACGGGCCGGTGAAGGGCGCGCCGAAAGAAAAGCGCTACCGCACGAGCTATTTCGTGCCGGGTTCTGCGGAGCTTTTTAATTCCTCTCAGGACCGGGTGGATAAGAATCCCGCCGTCGCCCGCATGTTTGAGCGCATGACCTTCCTTCCCCTCGAGCACATTACGCCGATGGTCCGCCCCGGCGGAAACGGCATCGGCATGCATGTCATTCCGGTAGAGAAAGAAGTCCAGATGACCCGGGAAGCCGCATCGATCGAGAAAATCTCCTACTGGCTGCAGAAATACGACGGACACATCGCAGCAGGCATCTGTTCCTGCCGCTACTCGCGCGCCAAGCTCGGAGAAGGCTGCACGGATGACGAAAACGACTGGTGCATCCAGCTCGGCGATATGGCGGACTACACCGTCGAAACCGGCCGCGCACATTACATCACCAAGGAAAAGGCGCTTGAAATCCTGCAGAAGGCCGAAGAGAACGGATACGTTCACCAGATCACTAATATCGACGGCGAGGATCATATTTTCGACATCTGCAACTGCAACGTGCAGATCTGCAATGCGCTTCGGACCTCGCTTCTTTTCAATACGCCGAACATGTCGAAGAGCGCCTATACCGCACAGGTGACCAAGGAAAACTGTGTCGCCTGCGGACGCTGTGTCGAGGTCTGCCCCGCCGGCGCCGTAAAACTCGGCCAGAAGCTCTGCCAAAAGGACGGCTCCGAGGTCAGCTACCCGAAGGCGCCGATTCCGGACGCGCTTCGCTGGGGCAAGTACGCCTGGGACGAAAATTACCGGGATACCGCCCGCGTCAACACACACAAAACAGGCACCGCGCCCTGTAAGGCCGCCTGCCCGGCGCACGTTTCCATCCAGGGCTACCTGAAGATGGCCAGAGGAGGCCGCTACGACGAAGCGCTTGCGCTCATCAAGCGCGAAAATCCCTTCCCGGCGATCTGCGGCAGAGTCTGCAACAAGCGCTGTGAAGACGCCTGTACGAGGGGCACGATCGACCAGCCGGTCGCCATCGACGACGTTAAGAAATTCCTCGCGGAGCGCGATCTTCACGCGGAAACGCGCTATATTCCGAAGAAAAACATCAACAATTTAACCGGCGAATGGCCGCAGAAAATCGCGATTATCGGCGCCGGCCCCGCAGGGCTTTCCTGCGCTTATTACCTCGCCCAGCGCGGCTACCGGCCGACGGTATTCGAGAAGCATGAAAAGCCGGGCGGCATGATGACCTACGGCATTCCGGCCTACAAGCTCGAAAAAGACGTTATCGACGCTGAAATCGATATCATCCGTGCACTCGGCGCCGAAATACGCTGCGGCGTCGAAGTCGGCAAAGATATTACGATTGAAGAACTGAAAAAGCAGGGCTATGAGGCCTTCTACGTCGCCATCGGCTGTCAGGGCGGCCGTCTTCCCGGCATCCCGAATGAAACCGCCGAAGGCACCGACATCGCAGTTCATTTCCTGGAGAACGCGCTCGGCGGCAATATCCGGGAGCTTCCCGGCGAAACCGTCGTAATCGGCGGCGGAAACGTAGCGATAGACTGCGCGAGAACGGCCGGAAGACTCGGTTCCGAAAAGGTTTCCATGTTCTGCCTCGAGTCGCGTGAAACCATGCCTGCCTCTGCCGAGGAAATCCAGGAAGCGGAGGAAGAATCCGTCGTCATTAACGCCGGCTGGGGCCCGAAGGAGGTCCTGACGGATGAAAGCGGAAAAGTATGCGGCCTCGTCCTGAAGCGCTGCCTTCGCACCATTGATCCTGCGACCGGCAAATTCTCTCCCGCATACGATGAAGAGGATACCATCACGGTGAAAGCGGATCACATTGTCTTCGCGATCGGCCAGGCGATTCAGTGGGGCAATCTTCTCAAAGGAACGAAGGTCACCTTCCGGGGCGCTTATCCCATCGCCGACCCCTTCACCTATCAGACAGAGGATCCTGCCGTTTTCGTCGGCGGAGATGTCTTCACAGGGCCGAAATTCGTGATCGACGCCATCGGCCAGGGCCATGAAGCCGCCGAATCCCTCGCGCGCTTTGTTTCGAAGAACAATGTCTCCCAGCGTCTCGGACGTGACCGTCGCTACTTCAAGGAGCTCGACAAAAACAACATCGCGATCGATTCCTATGACTCGGCAAAGCGCGAAGTCCCTCCGACGGATCCTTCCATCGATCCGAAGCACGGCTTCCGGGATCCGAGGCTGACGCTCACCGAAAAGCAGGTAAAGACCGAAACCGCACGCTGCCTTTCCTGCGGCGCCTCCGTTGTCGATCCCAACAAGTGCATCGGCTGCGGCCTGTGCACCACCCGCTGCGAATTTGACGCGATTCATCTTCTGCGCGACCATCCGGACAATTCCGATATGCGCCGGGCCGAGGACAAGGTCGGCGGTCTGCTGTCCTACGCCCTGAAGCGCGGCTTCAAGATCATTAAGAACAGCGGCTCCGAGGAAGCGAAGGAGATGCGGAAGAAACGCAAAGAATACAACGAATCCACCAAGGAATTCCACAAGACGCATCCGCACACCGGAAACGCGGTCGACCTGAAGGATCTGATGGACGGCGACGAAACCAGGGTGTAACGATGCACGAAATGGGAATTGTCATTCACCTTGCCAAGACGCTGGAGGAAACCGCCCGGGAGGAAGGCCTCACGAAGATCGGCTCCGTGACGCTTGACGTCGGCGAAGTCAGCGGGATTGTCACCGATTATTTCGAGGACTGCTGGAATTACTTCCGCAGGAAGCATCCGGTGCTTTCGGAAGCTGAGCTTCATATCGGAATCATACCGGCACTGACCTGGTGCGACAGCTGCAGGAGCACCTACGAGACCGTGAAGTACGGCCGCGTATGCCCGAACTGCGGCTCCGGGGAGACCTGGCTTGTACAGGGGAATGAATGTGTGATCAGACAGATTGAGGCCGAGGACTGATCCTGAAGCAGAAATTGATCGGCCATGTTGCTGAAGGGAAAACCATTGAACTATTATAAAGAACATTATGACGCGATCCTGATCGGCGGCGCTCTCGCCGGCCTGACGCTCGCCATTTCACTGGCAGAAGCGGGAAAGTCGGTACTGATTCTCGAGCAGCACAACCTGCCCGGCGGGATTGCCACCAGCTTTGTCCGGGGCGGCTTCGAAATGGAAGCCGCTCTGCATGAAATGATGGAAATCGGCTCTAAGGATGAGCCCAGAAGGATTCGAAAGCTCCTCGAAAAGCACGGGGTTTTCGTCGACTGGCTCCCGGTACCGGACGCCTACCATCTGTGCCTGCCGCACCTTGACAGGACTTTTCACCCCGGATTTGACACTTTTGCATCCGAGATTGAAGAGGTCTGCCCCGGCTCCCGAAAGCAGGTGCTCGAATTCCTGGATTTCTGCCGGATCTGCTCGGAAAGCGCGACGACGCTCCAGGAAGAAATGAAAAATGTGCTGCATATTCTGCGCCATCACCTGCCATTTGTCCGTACGCTTGGCTATTCGGCAGGCGAAGTGATGGAAGCCTTTCATCTCCCGGAAAAGGTCCGCGAGATTCTGTCCCCCTACTGGATTTATGTGGGCGCTCCTTTATCGGACCTTCCTTTCACGGTCTACTCGGTTGTCATGAATGAATATATCGGCCACGGAGCGTACATTCCGAAGAAGACGAGTCACGAGATGAGCCTGAAGCTCGCCGAGCGCGCTGAATCGCTTGGCGTTCAGATCGAATACCGCCAGAAAGTCGAAAAGATCCTGGTCCAAAACGGCCGGGTAACGGGCGTACGCACGGCGCGCGGCGACGAAATCCATTCAGACATCGTCGTCTCGGGCGCCTATCCGACGCGGGTCTATCAGTCGATGATCGAACCCGCCTCGGAAGTTCCGAGAGAAGCCCTTCAAATGGTCCATTCCCGCCGGATGAACCTGACAGCCTTCTCGGTAATTCTGATTCTCGATCAGCCAAAAGAAGCGCTGCACCTTCAGGATTACTGCTGGTTTCACGCTGCGCACATGAATTCGGATGAGCTCTTCGCCGAGCTGAAAGACCTGCGCGGAAGCCGTACCACCGCCTCGATCTGCCTCAATAACGCGAATCCATCCGCAACCCCTGAGGGCTATACTTCCTTCAGTGTCACGATGATGCCCCGGGTGGAGGCCTGGCAGTCCGTAACGGCGGACAATTATGACCTCGTCCGCCACGAGCTTGCGAAGGAACTCATCGACGACATGAGCGAAGCCCTCGGCGTACCGCTCTCGGACCATATCGCGGAAATTGTCATCGAGACTCCGATGACCTTCGCCCGTTACGTCGGCTCCCCCTACGGCGGCGTCTACGGTTACAGCCACTCGATGCGCGACCACACGGTCGCCCGCACAATGACCCCCGAAGCCGAGGAATTCATCTCCGGCCTCTACTTCACCGGAGCCCACGGCGCCGGCGGCGATGGCATGGCTCCCGTCATCGGCAACGGCGCGAACGTCGCCCGCCGCATCCTCTCCCGCCCCGGCACCTGACTCCCCCGCTGCACTCTCTCTTCCCCGCCGGGCCGTCATCCCCGGCAGTCATCCAAAAGTTTTCCGCCCGGAGGCCTCCGCCCCCGGGTTTTTTGAAGGCGGCTTTTTCTGGTCGGATCAGCTGTCGATTTGCCGCTTCGGATTTTGGACTGCCTTTCGAACGATTTGCGTCGAGCGGCACCCTACGTCTTGGATTATTGCGCGCCGATCCCTTGCGTGCTGTCTGAGCGCATAAAAAGAAACACGATCACGGCAGAGATCTGTGTACAAATGGTATGGACTTATGGTGTTTCACCGCTCAAGCTCCCGCGGCACGGAAGCTTCCGGCTTTTTGGCCCCGAGTGCAGAAAACTCGCGTCGAGCGAGGTAGAAACACGGCGCTCGCCGTGTTTCTTTATACTCGCTCGGACAATTCTGCACAGCCCGGGGCCGGAAAAAGCCGGGCTTCCATTTGTGCCGCTCCCGCAAACCGCTTGTGAAACACCATAAGTCCATACCACTTCCATCAAAATGGCGCCGTGATCGTGTTTCTTCCGCGCTCAGCGCGAGTTCACCGCAAGAGGCGCGCAAAAATCCTTTAGACGTACGTGCCGCGGGAGCTTTAGTGAGAAAGGCAGCCAAAACCCGAAAAGGCAATGCGGAAAATACTCCCGACCAGAAAAAGCCTGCAGACAATAAGATGCCCGGGGGCGGAGGCCTCCGGGCGGGTTGTATCGGTTAATTGCCGGGGATGATCGTCCGGCGGGAAGACTGGCAGAGGGCCGGGGCAAAAAGAGTCGGCCGCAGCGGGAGGGGCCAGGGGGTACTGCGGGAGAGAATGCGGCGGCTTTTCGGGGCGGGCGGTCAGGCGTCGGAGCGGGAGTAGCCGTTCTTCATGCCGAGGCTCGCGGTGTAGAGCACGGATGAGAGGAGACGGTCCGTCTCCTCGCGTACGAGGTCTGCGATCGCCTGATTCCTGTCCTCGAGGTAAGCCTGGAGGTCGGCCGGGGCCTCAGTGAGGAGTTCCTCATCCGTCTCCCTGATGAGGCGGGTGCATTTCGCAGGAAGCTGCAGCTGATAACGTTCAACGGAAGCCTGACAGTCCGAAAAATGCGGGTCCGCAAGCGCCCCGATCAGACGGTTCGTCCAGTAGAAGCTGTCCGTAGAAACCGTGCGCTGCGTGTCCGAAAAATAGGCAGGTGTTTTCGTGATGTTCGTGTAAAATGGTACGAAGCTGTTGAAAACATTCGAGCCCATTGCGATCCACTGAAGGGCCGCAAAGCGGCCAGGCATATAGGGCCTAAGCTGCGTCAGGCCGGCAAAATTCGTGCGGTTGACCGCGATCGGACGGAATCTTCCCCGCTCGGACAGATCGCCGTATTTGCCGTAGGGGTCATAGGCCGTTCCCTGAAAATGCGAAGAGAGTACGTATTTGATGTCCTCCACCGTGACTTTGTGCTCAGGAACCAGACACCACGGAAGATCGTCCGAATCCGGCCGAAAATCCGCTTCCGGGCCGTCCCAGACAAAAGTTTTCGGATTCAGGCGGCGTTCCATAATCCAGGCGCGGGGCGTATTATAACTGTGATCCGAATCGGAATGCGAGCCGAATGCCGCACGCACGTCAAAATCCGTCTCATAGGAAAGGTCGGTTTCTTCGCCGTCCTCATCCATCCGAAGATCCAGGTGGTTGTCCCGGATAAAAGAAATCAGGTCGGAAGAGCACATGAAATCCTGCTCAGAGCCGAATGCGTCCCGAAGGTTCAGCGTATCGATGCCAAGCTGGTTCGGAATCACCGCATAACACTCATCCGGTACCCGCCGGGCGATCCAGTGATGCCCGCCGATCGTCTCCATCCACCAGATCTCATCAAAATCCTGGAAGCCGATCCCGTTCATTTCATAGGTACCGTAGGCTTCGAGGAGCGCGCCGAGACGCTTTACGCCCTCACGCGCCGAGCGGATATAGGGCAGGACAATCGTCAGGAAGTCCTCCTCGCCGATGCCTGTTTTGACCAGCGGATCGGCGGCCAGCACACGAACATTCGAGGTGATGGTTTCCGTTTCGGACATCGCCACATTCGCCGCATTCACACCGCACTCGCCCCAGATACCTTCGTCTTCCGGGAAAGCATTCGGGACCGCGGTGTAGCGAAGCGGATCCACCGGAAGATCAATTTCCACTTTGGAAATCACCGAGCGGTAATGCACGGGCTGATCCTCCGGGTGAACGACGATAAATTTCTTCGGCGTGAACTCTCCTGCGCCGGAATCCTCATTTCTGGCCATCATGGTGCTGCCGTCGTAACTGGCATATTTTCCGACAAGTATTGTCGTACAGGACATAAGCGTCTGCCCTCCCTGATCCTTTTTAAGCTTCTTCCGTCAAAGAAGCCTCGTCCTGCTTCTTTGCTTCCTGTTTCCTGGTCCTTGGCTTCCGTCTTGAGCGGCCTGCTTCTTCCTTTGCAGGCTTCTGCTCTGTCTCTTCCTTTACGGGCTTCGCGTCGGCTTCGGCAGCCGGTACGGTTTCTGCGCCATCAGAAGCGGCCGCTTTTTCATCCGTCTGCTTCCCGGAAGCCTTTTTTTCAGCCGATTTTCCGGAAGACCTTCTGCGCTTCGTCTGCGCCTTTTCGGATTTTTCCTGTGCGGCTTCTTTTTTCAGCGGTGTTTCGGATGCGGCGATCGCTTCCGAAAGGCTGATATCTTCTGCCTTTTTCTCACCTGCGGCGGCTTCACCTGCCGCAGCTTCCGCTGCAGCCTTTTCTTCTGCGGCTTTCTCCTGCACGGGCTTATTGTCTGCCGCCTTATCCTTTGCGGCTTTCTCCTGTGCGGGCTTTTTGTCTGCCGCTTTATCCTTTGCGGCCTTCTTATCTGTGCGCTTTCCCCGGGAAGTTTTCTTCTCTTCGAGCTTCACATCTTCCGGCTTCGCTTCTGCAGATTTTCCTTCCGCAGGCTTCACTTCTTCCTGCTTCAGCTCTGCAGGTTTTTCTTCCGCAGGCCGTTCTTCTTCCGGCTTTTTCTCTGCTGCTTTATTCGCTTCCGGCTTCACCTCAGCCTTGCTGGCTTCCGGCTTTTTCTCTGCGGCTTTATTCGCTTCCGGCTTCACCTCAGCCTTGTTGGCTTCCGGCTTCTCTTCCGCGGGTTTTCTCGCCGCGTCTTCAGCGGGCGCTGCTTTCTTCCCGGGAGCCGCTTCCTGCTTCACTTCAGCCGGCTTTTCCGTAATTTTTACGACTCCGTCCGCCTTTTTCTCATAATTCCACTGCAGGAGATCTGCTCTCTTTTCAGTGCCGGATTGCGGCATTGCAGGCTTCTCGTCTCTTCCTTCGGCCGGCTGCGGGGCGACATTGCCCTTCTTATCCGACAGAAGCGGTTTGATCGCGGTATATATTTCGCTCGCCCGTTTATTGTTGCTGCTCGGGAATTCCTTCATCAGTGCATTGTTGATGCCCTGCTTTGTCTTGTACTGAAGGATCATTTTAACGACTTTGCCGACGACCTCCTTGTCCCTGACAAGCGGTTCCACCTTCAGCCTGAGGTCATTCTCGATCTTTTCCTCGTCGAGGCCGCTGACATCGATGACCTGGGAAATCGCCACGCCGCGCTTCTGCCAGTAAGCCACCGTGTTGCCGTACCCTTTGTCCTTGCTGACAATATAGAACGCAACCGGCTCGCCCTGCATATCCCGGATCAGATAGCCAAGCTCAGTGACCAGCTGGAAGTCGAGCGCATTCTTCGTTCCGACCTCCACCTTTTCGTAGATGACCTGAGCTCTGGTCTCATTCAGTTTCTGATGCAGTGAAAAAGTCATCGTATCGGCATTTTCACTGTAAAAAATACATACCACATCCTCCGGCGACATTTTAACGATGCCGTCGAGACCGTGGGATTTCACGTTTTCATAGTCTACAAGATAATAATTCATTCAATAACTGCTCTTTTTCTAAAAAAGCTTCTTCCTTTCTTTTCCATTCTTTTTACGGAATCATCAGACGCGCGCCGCATTTCATGCAGAAATTTGAGCCCTTGGAATTTTTCGTTCCGCACTCCATGCAGAAAACAAAGTCCTGCGCGGCGTACTGAGCGGCCATCGCGGCCTGAGCGTTCGTCTGTACCGGCTGCGGTGTCGGTGTCGGTACCGGCATCGGCTGCGGCTGTGGCTGCGGCATCGGCTGCGGCATCGGCTGAGGCTGTGGCTGCGGCTGCGGCATCGGCTGCGGCTGTGGCTGTGGCTGAGCTCCTGCGTACTGGTTCGCCGCTTCGATCCCCCGGTCAAAATAAGCGAAAATCGCGGCACAGTTCTGTCTGTTCTTGCCGTAATCCACAATCTGAGTCGGCATTCCGCACTCGGAAAGAATGTGCACATCTGTACCGGCGCCCACGGGCGTCAGCGTTATCGTAATTTTCTCGCCGTAGGAGGCCATCGACATCCCGTGCAGCACTCTGAACCAGACCGAGCCGTTCGCGCCGGGATTCTCGGACTTGAGGTTTACATTCAGGCCTCCCTGGTCGATCGTGCGGCATTTCTGCACAAAATAATCTATTCCGACATTACTGTAGGTCTTTCTGTCCTCTGCTCTCTTTGCCATAGTATCTCTCCTCTCCTTCGCCCGATACTCTCGCGAATGATCATCTTTCCGGGACATTTTCCCATGATTAATCATAACGAAAGTGCCCTGCATTTGTCAAGTGCTTTTATGTACTGCAGCAGCCGCTTCATCACCGGAAGCGGCATGAAGCCGCATTCCGGGATTGTACGCATTCGTCAAATCGGCATACGCCGGCGTGTGTCGATTTTTCTCATTGCGGGTCACAAGAAACAGGGAGCCGGCAGAAATCCGGCTCCCTGAGTGTTCTCAGGTAATTCAGAAGACCGTGAGGCCGCAGAGCAGCAGGCTGGATGCGATCATCCAGTACTTCATGGTTTTTTTGCCGCTTAAGATATAAATGACCGCCGCAATGCAGGCCAGGAAAAGCGAGACCACGAGCCAGCTTGACTGAAGGCGCAGCGGCGTGAAGCCGTGAACCATGATGTACAGGCAGATCTTCGAGAAGGAGATCACACAGAAAACCATGTTGTCCAGAAGAAGCAGAATCTTCGCCCCGGTAAGAACGACGCTCTTCTTCTGAAGATCCCGCGCGCTGTTATGCGTAATGCCCAGAAGCAGGAAATTGATCAGCGAAACCCACAGAAGCGCGAAGAAGCTCTCCCTGGCGTAGGTTCTGGGATCTGCCGGGCAGATTCCCCTAAACGCGTCGATCACCCAGTTCCACTGGAGGACGAAAAAGACGGTATAAACCGCCGAAAAGAGCGTCACGAGCACCGCCCAGGCGGCGGGAGGCACCTGGCGAAGCTTCTCAAGGCCCCGGGCAAATGCATTTCCGCGCTCCCGGATCCTTTGTGCAGGCGTTCTTCTAAATCCGCCCAGCACCCCGTACACATACGCTCCGACCGGAAGGGACATAAAGAAATAGCCGATATGGCGGCCCCATTTCCAGTCGCCGAAAACCTGCGAAATATTCTGCACGAGATCCGCGAAATTCTGGTCAGCCTTCGAAAGAAGCGCGACCGCGATCGGGAAGAGAATGCCGGCGGCCGCAGCCGCGAGCAATGTCCAGAGCACCGCGTTCCTCCTTTTCTTTACTTCCCCGCCGCCTTCCTCTGTCTGCTTCCTCGATACAGCTTCATCCCGGAAGGTGGCTCCAATCGTCCGGATCCTGCAGAAATAGTTCCTGAAGGGTACGATAAACAGCACGTTCACGGCATCCAAAAGGAGAAGGCTCGAGCTCTCGCCTTTAGACAGTCGGTCTGAAAAACTTAAGATCCAGTAAAGGAGAAAGCCGTGAATAAACAAAAGCTTCTGATAGTCCTCCCAGACCGAGCCGAGATTGAACACCGTACTGACGCCCGTAAGCCCGAGGCAGACAAAGAAGATCAGGCTCTCAAAGCGGTGCTTTTCCTTCAGGAACAGGAACACGGTCAGCCCGATCGTTCCGAGAAGGAAAACCGCCAGGTCCACGCGCCACATAGGATCCAGTTCGTGAATCAGTCCGTCGCCGATCATTTTCGCATAGAAATATGCGGGAATGAACATGAGAAAAGCCGCAAGCTTCTCTTCAAAGGATGCCAGGAAGCGCGGGCGCGGCTGAGGCGGCGTCGGTGTCCTGGTTGCCTCAGCCTCTGCCGCCGGTCCCGAAGGCAAACCGGTTCCTTCCGGTGTTGATTCCTGCTCTTTGCCGGGACTCCAGGCGGGCACGGCCGTATTCAGCTTTTCCCCCGTCATCGGATCATAATTATATTCAGGCATAATAAGATCTCCTTCTGCGTTCGAAATTTTTTATCGATTCACAATATATTCCGTGAATCTGATGCACATCATAACAGCAGAAGGAGATTTTGTCAACTATTATTTATCGTTTTTCGATATGTCGTTTTCGTATTGTCACGAAAGACCGGGGTCATCCGCCCGGGCTTTCTGAAACTTTTATCCTTTACAGGATGTCCTGTGACTTTCTTCCGACACCGGCAGGGAATTCATGCACCGCGTTGACGCTCTCAGCCTCTTCTTTGGAGATGGGCATTTTCGTCCAGTCGATATACTTTTCATAGCCTGCGTAGTCGCTGATCCGGATACTTACAAGCCTTCCGTCCTCCCCGCGCATATAGGCCGCGATTCCGGAGAGTGCGACCCGCTGCAGGTCTTCCCGTCCTTTATCCGCGATCACATGCACCCACTCGATGACGCCCGTCACACCGTCATCGATAATCGTTTCGTAGCGCATTGCGACCTTTGCCGGAATATAGGAAGCCATATGGGTATAGGTTTCCCTGAGCGCTTCCGGGTCCGCCTTATGCGGATGAGCGCCGTAGGGTCCGTAGCCGCCGAAAACACAGTCCGGATGCATACAGGCAAGGATCCTGTCCACGTCGACCGCAGGCATGTGATGAAGCGCGGTATAATATTCCTTTACCGCGCCGGTGAGTAGTCCCGGGTCGCCCATTTCAAGGTGCGCCGAAGGAAACATCGGCCGCCGGTAAGGCTCGAGGTGCGGCACGAAAGTGCAGTGGCAGTACAGGCGCACCTCTTCCAGGGTATTCTTCGCGCCAAGATCCGCCACGACAAACATCGGGACCTCGTCGATCATTCCGTTTCGGACAAAGGAAAGGATGCATTCCGAGACCGAGCGTCCGCCGGAACGCGTCTGAAACATCACCAGGACTGACAGCTCCTCCGCTTCAAAACGTCCGGTAAATCCCGCGGCGAAATCACGGATGGCCTCTCTTCCTTCGAATCTTCCGTAGGGCGCATCGACTGCCGGGAGCGCCTCCGTAAACTGCTTCCTTTCCCTGAAAAGCGCCGCCGCATCGTCTGCGCGGCTGTCGGCGATCGCCTGCATCAGCAGAATTTCCGGCGAGTCCGGGCGGATTCCGTCCTGCGGTTTGTCATAGAGCATACTGAGCTCGCATCGGTTCCTGATCTTCAATGTTTTCTCCTTTTAACTGAAATATTCTTTTACGGCCGCAACGACCTCCGGAAGGTGCTTCGTATAGCAGTGATCGTCGCCGGGAATAATGACGAGCTTGGCGTTTTTATAAAGCGCCGCCGCTTTTTCTGCATAAGACAGCGGGACGGCCTCGTCCCGGTCTCCCTGAATGATCAGCACCGGTCCATCGTAGCGTGCAATTTCGTCCTCAACATGAATGGTCTGCGCAACGCGGATATAATTCCCGGAAAGGCGGAGCGGACCCTGCGAGAGTTCGTCCGGAATGTGCTTCGGATCATAGGGAATCCCGAGGAGGTTTCCGTTTCTCGCGCCGTCGGGAATCATCCAGGCGGGCGACAGCGGAATAATTGCCTTGAAATCGTCCGGGCACATACCGCCGATCAGCATGGTGAGAAGGCCGCCCTGTGAATGGCCGCTGATATACAGATCAGTCACGAAATCCAGTTTTTTCGCATATTCGACGACTGAGAGCGCATTTGTCACCCATTTGTAGAGCGTATGATCCTTAAATTCACCGTCCGACTGGCCATGCCCGTACATTTCAACACGGAGCGTCGCAATGCCGCATTCATTCATCGCCTTCGATACCGCGATAATGTGCGTTTCCTCCATATGCCCCGTAAAGCCGTGGATTACGATGCATAAAGGACATTTGTCCGTCCCCTGCGGTTTGTCAAGCTTCGCATGCAGGCGCACGCCGTCACTGTCGATATAGAATTCTTCCATAAAAAACGACCTCCTTTTTTCTGTCTTCCAGTATAGACAGCGGCACGCAGAAAAGCAAGTCTGTTTTTACCCTTCACAGGCTCTTTTTTGCCTGTCTCAGTGTGATTCCGTCCCTCATCCCCCTACGGCATTTTCCTATTGAATATTCTGACTAATTTGTGCTATACTAATTTCAAATCGGGCGCCGGCTAAAAGACGTCCAAAGAACACCAAGCCAAAGGAGGGCAAGAATACCATGGAATGGTACTGGTACGTCGTGCTTTGCGTTATTGTCCTTGCGATCTGCTACGTTATCTTCAATTACATGCGGATCAAAAAGATGAAAGAAGGCACGGAGGAAATGGCGGACCTGGCGGGAATTATCCGCTCGGGTGCGAATCAGTTTATTAAAACGGAATACAAGACGATCGCTATCGTCATTGTGATTCTCGCCGCAGTCTTTACTTTATTTATCGAGAAGCTCAGCGGCATCACCTTTATTTTGGGTGCTGTCGTCAGCTCCGGCGCCTGCATTCTGGGCATGAAGAGCGCAACCTATGCGAATGTCCGTACGGCAAACCGTGCGAGAGAATCCAAATCGATCGGCGAAACGGTCAAGGTTGCTCTTGCCGGCGGAAGCATTTCCGGACTTTCGGTCCAGGCGCTCGGCATGCTCGGTCTCGTGATCATTCTGCTGATCTGGGGCGTGGATCATGAAGCGGACGGCGGCGGATTCCTTCTCGGTCTTCGCTGCAATCCGACGACCATGCGCATCACGACCTATTCTCTCGGCTGCTCCATCGTTGCCATGTTCAACCGTGTGGCGGGCGGAAACTATACCAAGGCTGCAGACATTTCTTCCGACATCCTCGCGAAGATCCGTCACGATCTTCCCGAAGACGACAGCCGCGTTCCGAATACGATCGCTGACTTCATCGGCGACAACGTCAATGATATCGCCGGCAACTGCTCCGACCTTCTGGAGAGCTTTGTCGCAACCATGGCGGCATCCATTCTGATCGGCGCGACCCTGTACGCAGGAAAAGGTGCAGCGGTTGCTGCAGAAACCTTCACCGCCACCACCATTTTCCCGATTATCCTCGCCGGCGGCGGACTCCTCGGCTGCCTCATCGGCCTTGTTTTCGCCAACGTCAAGAAGATGGGCGACAATCCGTCGAAAGAACTCAATATCGCGACCTGGCTGTCCGCTGGACTGACCCTGGTGATCGGCTTCTTCGCTTCGATGTTTGTTTTCAAAAATGTCCCGCTGTATGAAGAGTTCCGGATCGGCTGGATTTCCCCGTGGGTCTCGGCAGTCCTCGGAATCGCTTCCGGCGTAGCGATCGGCTCCATTACCGAATACTACACCTCGACCGATTTCAAGCCGACGAGAACCCTTGCCGAAATGGCTACGGAAGGTGAAGCCTTCGTCGTCACGAAGGGTGACGCGATCGGCTCCAAATCCGTCCTTCTGCCGGTGCTTCTCATCGCGGTTTCACTCTTTGTTTCCGGTAAGGTCTGCGGCACCTACGGCATCGCTATTTCCGCGCTCGGCATGCTGGCCTTCGTCGGAACTACGGTTTCGATCGACGCCTTCGGACCGATCGCCGACAATGCAGGCGGTCTCGCGGAATCCTGCCACCTGCCGGCAGATGTCCGTGTGATTACGGATAAGCTGGATGCGGTCGGCAATACGACAGCAGCCATCGGCAAGGGCTTTGCGATCGGCTCCGCCGCTTTCGCAACCGTATCCCTGATCGTTGCCTACGTCGGCAACTATACCGCTGTCGGTGCCGAGCCGATTCTGAACATTGCCTCCTACGTCGTTGTCGCGGGCGGTATCCTCGGCGGCGCTCTCGTAGAATTCTTCTCGGCAATCCTGACCGACAATACGATCGACTCCGCGAAGCTCATGGCGGACGAGGGTGACAAGCTTCTCTCGATCCCCGGCGTTCTGGAGGGCACGGTACGTCCCGACTACAACAAGATGATAGACACCGCAGCGAAGGAAGCGCTCAGAAAGATGCTCTTCCCCTCGATCCTCGCACTGGTGATTCCGCTTGTCGGCGGCTTCCTCTTCGGCGTCGAATTCGTCGGCGGACTTCTGGTCGGCGCGACCATCGTCGCGATCCCGCGTGCAATCTTCATGGGCAACTCGGGCGGCGCTTTCGACAATGCAAAGAAGTATATCGAATCCGGCGCAATCAAGGGCCATGGCAAGGGAACTGCCGCGCATAAGGCGGCCGTGACCGGCGATACCATCGGCGATACCCGTAAGGACGTCGTCGGCGTTGCGCTCGATATCTTCATCAAGTCCATGTCAACCGTAGCGAACACCTTAGGCGGCGTCATGGCCAGATTCACACTGTTCAGATAAGAAAAGCCGAATTGTAAACCTTTTCTATCCACAGGTTGACAATTGGAACCCTCTCTGATATAATCTCCCCGGGTTCCGGCGAATAGACTGCCGGTTCCCGGGGAGATTTTTGTATGAAAAAAGCAACGATTTATGAACTTGCCGCAGCCGCTGTCATGGCTGCTGTCCTCTGTGTTGTCGCACCGCTTTCCATCCCGATCGGGCCGATTCCGATCTCGCTCGCGACGCTTGTCCTCTACCTGTCCGTCCACGTGCTTCGGACGCGCTCGGCGCTGATTTCCTGCGCGGTGTATCTCGCACTCGGTGCCTTCGGTCTGCCGGTCTTTTCAGGTTATGCCGGCGGTATTGCGAAGCTTGCGGGACCGACCGGCGGCTTCCTCGTGGGCTACCTGTTCCTGGTGCTCATCGCCGGACTTTTCGTATGGCAGTCCGCAAAACTCGAAAAGCCGGTCCTGAGAATGGTCTTTTCCGTTCTCGGAATGCTTCTCGGAACCGCCGTGCTGTACGCCTTCGGTACGCTCTGGTTCATGTTTCAGGCAAAGGCCGCGCTTGGTTACGCGCTTTCTGTCTGTGTCCTTCCGTTCCTTCCGGGAGACCTTGTAAAAATCGCGCTTGCTGCCGTCATCGGGCGGCTTGTTAGAAACGCGCTTTCAAAAGCCGGACTGCTGTAAGAAGGGGATCTGTCAGACAGAGCGGGCCATCATCCTTTTTTGACAGTGAATTCTGGCGGTAAAGAAGGGATGATGGCCCTGTTTTTATTCATAATAATGCTCGTAATCCGGCAGCGCCTGAAACTCCTCCGTATTCATCAGGAGCTCTGCGATCTTTTGCAGGCTGTCGAAAAAGTCATTGGCTCCCGGTTCGCAGGTCTTCGCGTCCCGGGCGGTATCTGAGCAGCTGACCTTCTTCGTCTCGCCCTCGTTCGTCACTGTAAGCGCGAACTCGGACGGCGGTTCGCATTCCATATTCGGATCCGGGTCATAAATTTCCGGAAAGGCCCGGTAGTTCGAATTCATCAGATACTGCCAGCATAAACGCCGCTCCTCATCCGTCAGCTGATGCGTCGTCACATAGTCTTCCGGGTGCGAAGCATCCGTCGTCTTCACAAGCTTCCCGCTCGCGCTGTCATAGGAGCTGTACCCGTAGGTGCCCCAGGAAAGTGTAAATTCAAAATTCGGAAGCCCCAGAGGATGGCTGCTGTCAATGACCAGATGGCCCATTGCACGCAAATGCAAAAGTTCCCCCTCCGGGATCCCGGATTCTTCTCCTTCGCGGACAAATTTCACATCTTCCGGATAAACATTTCCTGGATAGGTTTCCTCAATAATGCTGATCTTGACCGAGATCACGTCGCCCGTCGAGAGCGGCTTAAGAACCGCCTTCATTTCCTCCGTCAGCCCGTACATAGTGCACGGCCCGGTGTTCGGGAGGTAAATCATTGCCTCGTCTCTTCCGGCAATCTCCATATAGATGCCTTCCGTCCACTGCGCGGCGGGACCGCCTTCTTCCCCGCTTCCGTTCCTTCCTCTGCAAGCGCCAAGTGATAAAACCAGCAGCACCAGTGCCGCAGGCAGGATCAGTTTTTTCTTCATCTGTTTCCTCCTTTGTAAGAGCAGGATAAAAAACGCCTTCTGCCTAAATGCCCTTCCCCCGGAGGCAGGCCTTTTCGCGGGGCCGTACCCCCGGGCAGCAGAATTACTCCTCTACCGTTTCGCCTTCAGCCCGCGCGAACTCTTCCTCGCCCGGAAGATTCCCCGTAAGATAATTTTCAAACTCCTGCACGGCCTCCGGGCCGATATCGAAGGCTTTTCCGACGTCAAAGACATTTGTCCAGAGATAGCCGGTTTTTGTCATATTCACGCTCACGGCCATCCGGTTAAAGTCCGGCGCATCGATCGCAAAGCTCATATAGGCGACGATATTTTCGGGCTTTCCCATGGTCTCGTCAAAATTGACCGAAGGGGCATCCGCATGCGCCGAAAGGAAAGAAAGCATGTATTCCGTCGTGAGGCCGTCGTAAACAAACCGGTGCACGCTGCCGTCCTCGTCATACCGAAGGATCGAAGCGTATCCTGAAGCTGAAACTTCTTCCGCAAAATCCACATCCCCCATAAAGCTTCCGAGCGTTGCGGACTCGAAAAGGGGGCAGACCGCGCAGTAATAGTCCGCACTTTCTGCGTATCGCAGAACAACCGCTGCCTGATCAAGGAGCCCGCTCATCCGGAAGACTTCGGCTTCAATTTCGTGCTCCTCCCCGGTGAAGGGATCCTGCCCCACGACCAGAAGGTCGCCAAGCTTCTCCAAAACACGCGACTCCGGTACAACTGCTCTGACGGAATACCGTCTTCCCGCAAAATTAAACTCCGGATAGCGCTCCCGAAGCGGTCTCTCCTCCCAGGATTGCTCCCGGATGGTTTCCTGCACCGTTTCCTCCGGTACACCCGACACGGTTTCGCCTGTTTCCCACAAAGCAGGATCTGCGGCATCGCTGTCTCCATCATCCAGTATCGCATTCCGTGTCTCATCCAGTACCGCCTTCCGTGTCTCCTGCCGCGTCTCATAGAATGAGGCCGGATTCGTTTCCTCTGCCCCCGGCGAATCTTTCGGAAGGCGCCGGATCACCCCGATGGCAGCCGCCAGTCCCACTACAAGGAGGACCGCCGCAGCCGCCGCAAGGGGCGGCAGCCATCTTTTCACTGTATTTTTCTCCCGGTATTCTTCCGCTTCTTTGATGATTTTATCATCAATCAGCTCCATTTTTTCAAGAAATTCATCGCCTTTCATATGAGATATCCCTCCTCCTCAAGGTAGTCGCGAAGCGCTGATCTGGTGCGGTGAAGCGCCGTCTTGATGCGGCTCTCGGAAGCGCCGGTGTGCGAAGCAATCTCCCGGACGCTCTCTGCGAAATAATACCGGCGCACAAAGAATGCCCGATGCTCCGGAGAAAGTCCGAGAAGCCACGCATTCAGCGTCTCCCTGAGAAGCTTTTCTTCGACTGCTTCTTCCGTACTGCCATTCCCCGGGAGGCATTCCTCCATCTCCCGTGTCAGCTCCGTAATTTCCGCGCTTCTCTTTTCAGCCTTCATCACCCGAAGCCGGTCAAAGGAGAGATGGCGCACGATCCTCATCAGAAACTGCCTGAAGTAATCATAGGGCTTATTCGGCGGAATCAGCCTCCACGAGCTCAGATAGCAGTCATTCGCCACTTCCTCCGCATCCTCAAAAGACCCGAGGATCCGCTCGGAAAAACGCCTCAGCGAAATGCCGTATGCTTTTTCGGTTTCCGTGATCGCTGACTCGTCGTGCACGAGGAACAGGTCAATAATCATGCGGTCGTCCATGCGGTTCCGCCTCCTTTTTACCGTCTTCACCCTGATAAGCGGAATTCTCTGCCCTAAGGTTACAGGAAAAACAGAAAAAAGTAAAGTTTTTCGACTATTATTTCGTTTCTGTGGTATACTGTCTCTATCGGCACTATGCCGACTGATCGTGAAAAAGGAACCTATTGGCATGGAATTTAATTCAAAACCCTTAAGTCTCCTCCTCGGCTTTCGCTATGAGCATGACGAGGGGGATTCGGAGCGCCTCGGCTCCATGTACAAAAAAGTCCTCCAGATCGCCTGGCCGGCGGCTCTGGAAGGACTGCTTCTCACATTAATGAATTCATTCGACACGATGATGGTCGGAAAGCTGGGACCGGCGGCGATTACCTCCGTCGGCTTATGCGCCCAGCCCCGCATGATCATCCTTCTCGTCGCGCAGGCGATCTGCACCGGAACGATGGCCGTCATTGCCCGGAGGAAAGGCGAAGGCCGGCAGGACGCGGCGAACTCCTGTCTTCGGCAGTCGCTCCTCCTTGTCACCTTCATCGGCATTCTGATGACGGTTCTCGGCGTTATCCTCGCGGTTCCCCTGTTAAAACTCGCGGGCGGCGCAGAGGATACGCTCGACGATGCGGTCATTTATTTCCAGATCATTTCGCTCGCCTTCATCCCGAACTGCTGGGCAATCTGCATCTGCTCGGCGATGCGCGGTATCGGCAAGACCCGGATCACGATGGTTGTCAATGTCTCGGCAAACCTTGTCAATATTTTCCTGAACTACTGCCTGATCAACGGACACCTCGGCTTCCCGGCTTTAGGCGTCAAAGGCGCCGCGATCGCGACCGCGATCGGCACCTGCGTATCCAGCCTGATCGCCATCGTCGTCGTCTTCCAGAAGGGCGGCTATCTGTCGCTTCGCCCCTTTAAGGGCTTCCGCTTCGACAAATCCACCCTCGGCTCGATCATCAAGGTCGGCTCCGGCACGATTCTCGAATCTGTCTGCATGCGGATCGGCTTCCTCATTAACGGCAAACTGATCGCGGGCGTCGGAACGGCGGCTTTCGCGGCTTCCCAGATCGTCGGACAGGTCAGCTCCCTGACCTTCTGTCTCGGCGACGGCGTCTCCTCCGCCTGCACCTCGCTCGTCGGCCAGTCGCTGGGTGCGAACACCAAGAAGAAAGCAATGGCCTATGTGCGCGTCGGTGAACGGATCTCCATCTTCATGTCGCTTGCGATCATGATCTTTACCTTCTTCGGAAGGCACTGGCTTCCGAAGCTTTTCACTGACGACCGGATCGTTATCTACGGCTGCGCCGTCTCCTTTTTGGTGCTTCTGATCGGCATCTATCCGCAGAATATGCGTGTCATGCTCGCCGGCTGCCTTCGCGGCGCGGGCGACGTACGCTATGTAGCTTTGGTCTCTCTGATCAGTGTCGCGATCCTGCGGCCGCTCCTCACCTTTATCTGCTGCTATCCGCTGAATAAAGCCTTCCCAAACGCGTATCTCGCCTATCTCGGACCCTGGATCAGCTTCGATATTGACGCGATTGTCCGCTGGGTGCTGCTGCACATCCGCGTAAAGAAGGGCCAGTGGGTGAATATCAAACTGTAAACTGCCCGCAGATTGAATCTATGGAAAATGTAAAAAGCATCGGCGCTTCCGGAGAAAAATTCTCCCGGCCGCAGAGCGACTTGACCGCCGTACACTGATGAATGTCCGTACGCGGAAATCTCCGGAAAGTCCGGGAGAAATGATGATCGATTCATCTTCTCCTTTTCATAGGGATTCCCGGAATGCGCGTTGAAGCCAGCCGGCAGATACCGCTCCGGAATGTACTTCTCGTATTTCAGGTCCATGAAATAGTTGCAGAAAATGATCATGACATAGGTGATCGTGTTCTCCTCAAATGCTCCATCCTCGCCGGGCGTATGGATCGCATAGACGAAGCCGTTGTAGGAGTCTGCAAACATTGCGATCGGGTTTTCCGGATCCGGGAAGCCCGTCACGCCGTAATAGCCCTTGTAGGGCGTCGATTCGTAAGCCTGAAGCCGCGCGAGTTCCTTCTCATAATCTGCATCGTCATATTGCACCGTGAGATAGCTTAAGTACTGTGCGTCCCAGGGATTGTAATAAGTCATGCGGTATTCCAAAACCTCCATGTCCATGGTGATCTTATCCGGGAAAATGGACTGGTCCATGCCCCATTTCGAGCGGTACTCTTCTTCCGCCTCTTCTCCCATGTAGCGGCTGTAATTCCTGACGTCCTGGTCGTCCTTCACGCCGCCGGTGGCAAAGTCTGAAGCCAGGAAAAATGCCAGGCCGCCTACAAGAAGGCTCTGCAGGATAACCGCCCCGATCACGATCAGCGCGATCCGCCATCCAAGCCTCAGTCTCCGCTTCTTCTCAAACTTTTTCAGGCTTTCCGCCTCGGATTTATGCTTCTCAATCGCTGGTTCCGGCGCTTTCAGGCGCCTATAGACCGCGCTGCAGTCCGCGCACCCCGAAAGGTGCGCTTCGATCATTTCCTTACTTGCCGGAGATACCATATTCTCCGCATATAAGGGCAGGAGATCCTGCACAATTTCACATTCTTTTTTTGGTTCTGACATTACTTACTCCTTATAAACCCGACCCGTTTTTTTGCAAATACATCACAGTGTCATTTCGCAGTCTTTCGGGGAACCTGTCCCCGATTACTATCCCTCAACCCTCCGCCGGATCATTTCCTTCGCGCGATGGTAGCTGACGCAGGCCCAGTGGGCGCTCTTGTCAAAGAGACTGCCGATCTCGTCGAAGGACAGCTCACCAAAGACGCGAAGCGTGAAGATCTCCTTGTACGGCTCCTTCAGCCCGTGGAGCGCCCGGTGGATTTCAAGCGCCGTCTCCTTGTCCATCAGCATCGACACAAAGGGCTCCGACGCGTCCGGTAATTCAGACAGGCTTTCATCGTCCTCGATCGAGACGGTCTTTTTCTCCCTCCGAAGCTGCTCATAATACAGGTTTTTCCCGATCTGGCAGAGCCAGACCCGGACATCGCAGTCTCCGCGGAAGGATTTCAGGCTTTTCACGGCGCGGTAGAAGGTTTCCTGCGTGAGCTCTTCCGCAAGATCCTCCGTCCCCGTGAGACCGCGAAGATAACGGAACACCGCCGGATAATTTTTCTCAAATATCGTTTCCAGATTGTCCATCCGGCGCCTCCTTTCTTCCGGGTCTTCTGTATATAGGATGCTGCGGATATCAAAATATCACAAACAAATTGAATTTATTCGCCCATCAGCTCTTTGGCTCTATGGAGTACCGGCAGCTCCCTGTTTGCGATCAATCTGCCGATTCTCGTCTCTCTTCGCCTTTCGTACTCCGATACCGCTTCGTCACAGGTCATTTTCAGTGTAGATAAATGGAACTTCTCCTTTTCATCTTCTGTCAGGTTCTTCTCCGTGAAGGACAGGACCCTGCAGAGGAAATAATGATTGATGTTATGCCGGTGGATCAGATTGTAGAAGTCGCTGACAGTACCGATTTTGCAGACAACCTCGGCCTCTATGCCTAATTCTTCCCGAAGCTCCCGCCTTACCGCAGACTGCAGGTCTTCCCCCTTCTCTACACCGCCGCCGGAGGTCTCGATCAGAATTGCCTTTCCAAAATCATCGTCCCGCTCTGCTCTGACAAAGTACAGGTAACCGTCCTCATCAAATACAATCGCCCTTGCAATCAGGCGGGTCTCATCTGTAAACTCAAACGGCCACTCATCGTCCTGAAGCTCAAGCCTCAGTTCCGAAGCCGGCTCTCTGTCCTTTCGGGTAAACGCCTCCCGCTGTGTTTCTGCTTTATTCATAGACTCCTGTCCCTTTCACTTGAACTGCCTTCGCCGGTCCCAAAGTCCCGCTGCGGATTGCCGGCGGAAAGCTTCCTTCTGCCTTTTTCACGAATCGAATGAGTTCTTTTTGCATCGGTGATATGTATCATAGCATATACCCTGTCATTTGACAATTTGCAAATGAAATCCTAAAGAAAAACGGCAGGCCATTCCAAAAAGCCTGCCGATCAAAAAAAGAATCGCATATATTCAATTTAACGAACCGGCACAGAATTCTGTAATACACATGCGTAGAATGCATCGACAGATACAAGTGCTCCTTTCCCATCTTTCGATCCTTCTGCCGTTATCGTAAACAGACTTCGTTCAGCAACACATTCATCATAAATACTCCTGCCCCTGTCAAAAAAACAGTTTCATTCTCTCCCCGTATCTGCTATACTAAAGGAACCGGGGATTATCTGTGAATAGTCTTCCCAAAAAAGAAGGAAGGACCGCCTGAAAACCGTTCTCACTTCCTTCTAAACACCAAAAAACAGGGGAAAGATGAGTAAAATAACTGTTAAAGAACGCATTCTCCAGTTTTTCCTGGAGCATCAGAACGCCGCCGTCTCCGGTGAATCGCTCGCGGAGGATCTTCAGGTCAGCCGGACAGCCGTCTGGAAAGCGATCTGCGCACTCCGGGAGGAAGGCTACCGGATCGAAGGCACGCAAAACTTAGGCTACCGGATGCTTCTTCCGGACGATTCCGAAGAGAAAGACCGCTTCAACGCGGCGGAAATCCGCGCGCTTCTTCCTGAAGACGCGCGCGCATTCTATGAAATACATACGACGCCCAAAACCGGCTCCACGAATACCGACGTACGGGAAGCCGGGATCCGAGGCGAGCGGGAGGGCTTTGTCCTCCTCGCGGAATCCCAGACTGCGGGCCGCGGAAGACAGGGGCGAAGCTTCTATTCGCCGAAAGGCTCCGGGCTCTATTTAAGCATTCTCTTAAGGCCGTCGATTCCTGCCGCGGAAGCGGTGCTGATCACCGCAATGGCCGGCGTCGCAGCCTCGCGCGCTGTCGAGGCGCTTCTTCCCGAGGGACATGAGAAGGTAATGATCAAATGGGTCAATGACCTCTATTACCACGGGCACAAGGTCTGCGGAATTCTCACGGAAGGCCTTCTTTCCATGGAGACCGGCGGATTTGACCAGGCGGTTCTGGGGCTCGGTTTCAATCTCGTATCGCCGGAAGGCGGATGGCCGGCCGAAATCCGGGAGGTCGCGGGCGGACTGTTCTCATCCGGGAAGCCGGCCGGCGCGCGTGTTAAACTCGCCGCAGCCTTCTTACGGGAATTTCTTCCGCTTTACCGGGGGCTTCAGGAGCGGACCTTCCTTCCCGAATACCGTTCCCGCATGCTTGTTCTCGGAGAGACCGTTGATGTACTCCTGCCGGACGGCACAGAAAAAGCGGCGGAAGCCGTCGATATCGACGATCACTGCCGGCTTCTCGTGCGCTTCCCCGGCGAAGATGTACTCACGCCGCTTGGAAGCGGCGAAGTTCGGATCAAACCGAGAAAACTGTAAGTTCATGAGTCAAGGGACCGCATCCCATTTTTCGGACAACTCATTTCATCCTAAAAGAACCAATGAAGGAGACTTGTTATGACAAGAGATCTCGCAAGGAACCGCTCCGTGCTGCACTCGAGCGCGTGTAATTACGCGAACACGGGCCATCTCGTCACAAATCCGGTGAATATTCCCTGGAAAAGCAAAGGAAACCGGGAAGAATGGCTTCTCATTGATCTTGGCGCTGTCTCGGAAATATCTTCGTTATCCATCCGCTGGGGCGAAGCTTTTTCGCGGGAATTCATCATTCAGCTGTCGGACAGCGGAAGCGATTTCATAGAAGCTGCCTCAGGTTCAGGTGTCAAAAACGGCAGCTCCGAGTCTGTCTTCCACGGTTCCGGGCGGTATGTTAAGCTGCTTCTTAGGGAATGCTCCGGCGACTGCTATGAAATCTTCCAGGTCTCGGTCTTCGGTGAAAACGATCTTGTGTATGCTCTCCCGAAGCTTCCTTCGCCGGGCGAAAACGGAACGCAGCTTCTTACCGGCGGAAACTGGCGCGTCGAACGCGCATCGGAGATCTCTCACGGCGGCGAAACGCTCTCGCAGGCAGGTTACGACGACAGCGGATGGCTGCCTGCCGTCGTTCCGGGCACCGTGCTGAATTCCTATCTTGAAGCCGGCGCCATTCCCGATCCCTTCTACGACGACGACCAGTTCCAGGTTTCGGAGGAATTCTTCACCGCGGACTTCTGGTACCGGAATCATTTTGTGATCCCGGACACCGCTAAAGGACAGCACATTTTCCTGAATTTTGAAGAAATCAACTGGAAGGCCGATATCTTCTTTAACGGCGTCTTTCTGAAAAACGCTGCGCCCGGCCGCGCTCATTCGATCGAAGGCGCTTTTGTCCGCGCGAAATTCGATGTGACATCGTTCGTTCATTTCGGAGAAGAGAACTTCCTCGCGGTCCGGATTCTGAAGAATGACACTCCCGGAGAAGTCACAACGCAGGGACTTGCTTTCGGCCCCGGTCCGAACGGCGGGAAGCTCGGCGCGGACAACCCGACCTGCCATGCGGCGGTCGGCTGGGACTGGCTTCCGACCATCCGCGGACGCAATATCGGCATCCTTGGCGATGTCTCCGTCACGGCCTCGGGCGGCGTGCTCCTCATGGACCCCTGGATGAAGACGGATCTTCCGCTTCTTAAAGAGTCGACGGCGATCCCGACAGAAGACCTGATGCTTCGAAAAGGCACCTCTGTCAGCCATCAAAAAGCAGTCTGTCCCGGAGAAGCTTTCGAAGAATGGGTCGGTAAAGACGGCGACAGCTTTACCGCGGACTTCGGGAAGCCCGTTCCCATCGGCGCGGTTACGCTCGTGTGGGGCACCGAGGCCGGCGGCGCTGCGGCGGATTTCGAATCGCGCCACCCGGAATGCTTCCGGCTGGAAACTTCGGAAGACGGTGTGAACTGGCGTCCCTTAGACGCTTACCCCGGCGGAAAGGTTCCGGTCCGCTTCTTCGGTCTTCTGGATGCACCTGAAAATCCCGGGACCAGGCTCCTTCCCGGCCATTCGATTTCCGACACCTGTCCCGGCGCGACGGCAATCGTTGCCCTCGATCTGAAGCGTTTCGGACGCGGAATTGAAAACCGTCCTGTCGTACAGCCTGCGGAAGCGCGCTTCCTACGCTTTACCGTAGAAAAGCAGCGCGAACTAAGCGGAAGAGCCGTCGATACGATTGTCCGGAAAATCCGTGTCTATGCTGAAACCCCCGAGGAGGTCGAGCAGGCGACAAAGCACAGCTATACACTCGATACCTCCAGGGCGGAGCTTAGCTTCCTGGCGGCACTGAAGAACCTTGGCGGGGAGGAGAAATCCGTCCGTCTGTGCGGAAAAATCCTTCCGGACGGTCCGGAATTCTCCGAAGACTTTGCCATCCCCGGAAACAGTACGCTTGACATCTGCCTGCCCCTTGTGCTTTCAGAGCCGAAGCTCTGGTGGCCGAATACCTACGGCGATCAGCCGCTCTACACCTGTGAGGTCCGGCTGGAAGAAAGCGGCTGCATAAGCGACCGGAAAACCTTTGATTTCGGCGTCCGCCGCTTCGACACCCCGATTGAGGGCGGACTTCTCACCCTCTACTGCAACGGCGTCCGGATTGTCGCGAAGGGCGGAAACTGGGGTCTCGACGACGGCCTGAAGCGTGACACGAGAGAGGTCCTGTTCAATAAGGTCCGGCTGCACGCCGAAGCCAATATGACCATGATCCGGAACTGGGTCGGCATGACGAACCACCCGGCGCTTTACGACGCCTGCGACCGCTATGGAATCCTGATCTGGGACGACTTCTGGCTCGCAAACCCGGTCGACGGACCGGAACCGGATGACCCGGAAATGTTCCTTTGTAACGCCGCGGACAAAATCCGGCGGGTGCGCTCCCATCCTTCGCTCGTCTTCTACTGCGGACGGAACGAGGGAAATCCCCGGGAAGATATTCACGAAGGACTTCTGAAGCTGACAGCAGTGCTTGACGGCACAAGGATCTATTTCCCGCACTCCGCAGCGGCGCCAGTTGGCTCCGGCGGCGGATACCAGCTCGCGCGTCCCGGCGAAACAGGCGGTGTCCGGCAGTACTATAACGACGTTACCTCTTCCGTCCTCCGTTCGGAGCGCGGAATACCGAACGTCCCCGAGTACGAGTCCGCCCTGAAGTTCGTTCGCCCGGAGCATCTCTGGCCGATCAGCGAAACCTGGGCGCTTCACGACTGGACCTATCATATGAACGGGCCCGCGAACACCTATATGGAAGCCGTGAAAAACATTCTCGGCGGCGAGTTTACGGTTCCGGAGGATCATGTGCAGGGCCAGGCGCCGAAGGATTCGGACCCGGTCTTCAGGCAGTATAAGGAAGACATTGCGAAGATGTGCGAAGAGGCCGCAAAGGCCTGGGATGTCCGGGACTTCTTCAAGGCTTCCCAGCTCATTAACTATGAGCATCACCGCGGGATGTTTGAGGCGCTTTCTTCCCGACTTTCGAACGGTCTTCTGATGTGGATGAGCCAGTCCTCCTGGCCGTCATTTATGTGGCAGACCTACGATTATTACCTGTACACCAACGGCGGCTATTTCGGGACAAAGGCCGGCAATCAGCCGACCCGCGCCTTCTTTGATCCGGGAAAATGTCGGATTCTCGCGGCAAACGCTTCGCCGAAGGCCTATGAAAAAGTCCTCGTTTCCGAGGATCTCTTCAATCTGTACGGACAGCCGCTTGATCATAAAGAGCACCGGATTTCTGAGCTTCCTGCAGACGCGTACGGACTTGTGGTCGGAAATGCGGATTTTTCGGCATCCGACACGGATCTTGTCTTCCTGCGTCTCACCATGACGGACGAAGAAGGCAGGCTTCTCGGGCAGAATACCTACTGGTACAACCGAAAGGATTACCAGGATTACCGCGCGCTCTGTCTGCTTCCCCCGAGTGACCTTTGTCTTCTGGAAACCGGCAGGACAGAATTCACGGATCCGAAAGACGGCCGCATAAAAACCCGCATCACGCTTGAAATCTCGAACAACGAAGCGCCTTCGATCGGCGTACGCATCCGTCTCCTTTCACCGGACGGTGCGGATGTCCTGCCGGTATTCTGGAGCGACAACTACCTTATCATGATGCCCGGGGAGAAGCGGACGATTACTGCCGAGACAGACAGCATCCGCCTTGAAAAGGATTCGTCCTTCGCCATAGAATCCTGGAAATAATGCGCTCGTTCCTGTTTCGTTTTATATGATTTGCAGCGTAAATCATCCGTGAAAAAGACGGATGTCAGTCATTGAATTCCCACTCCCTGTGATAGACGGCGACTTCGCCCGGGTCCATTGTGACATGGGCGAAGACCTCCGGGGAGAGAATCTCGCCGACCGTCCAGACATACATGTGGGAGGGATCGAAAAAGTCCTTCTCGCGGATCGAGAGAGCATCCCTGGAGGAGGCAATCGTCCATTCAAAAGGCTTCACATCATGGTTGACACAGGACGGGTCGAACATGATCATGCTGTCATAGAAGTCCGCCGCGCGGGTCTTTAAGCCCTCTTTGTCGCAGTAGACACCGGACGGGCCGGCCTCCTTCCTGCGGGGCATGGCGCAGTCCCCCTCCGGCAAATTCATCGCAGGCATCCGAAGCACATAGCTCTGGTCGACCGGCCGGTGGTTCAGCGAGACGAAATTGTGGACATATTCCGTAAAGTCCACGGACAGATGCCCGACATTTTCATATTCATAGTCCATACGAAGACGGTTCTCATACACGGTCACCGTCTTTTTCTGACGGATTGCATAGCCCTCGATCTCGATCGGCGTCGTCCTGAACACCGCCTGATAGCCGCGGTCCTCCACGCTGATCGGGAAGGGGATGACAGGATAGCTGCGCATGAAGATGTAGGGGTGTTCGTCAACCTTTGTCAGGATTCCGACGCCGGGCTTTAAGAATTTTCCGCCCACCGGCACCTTTTCGGACAGCGGGTCGAATTTAATCTCGCTGCACAGGCCTTTGCCGTTCGTTCCGCCGTATTCCGCAGTGCAGAATTCATATTTTCCGTCCAGCGTCACCTGGGTAATGTATCCTGCACGGTCAAATCTGCAGGTATTCTCCTCCTTATTCGGCTCCGCGATCTCGACGCGGAGGCGGGGTGATTCAATAGTGATCATGACTTTCTTCTACCTCCGTCCTTATTTTGAAAACAGGGTGCTGAACAGACCTCTGCCGAGCGCTGCTCCGAAATTTCCTCCGATTCTTTTCCCGGTCCTGCCGAGTACGGAGCCTGCTGCCTTGCCGACTTCCCTTCCGAGAGATCCGGCCATGGATTTGCCGGTTGCCTTCGCGGCTTTCTCAGCCGCGGTCTGCTTCTTTCTGCCTGAAGAGGAAGCTTTTCCGGAAGCTTTCTCGCTTCCCTTTGGGCTCTTCACCTTATCCGCATACTTGGATCCGGCGAAGGTATAATTGCCGTAGGCATCGCGCTCCTCCTGTGCCTCTGAAGCCTCGTCTTCTTCCTCCGTGTCTTCCATACAGGCCCCCGCAGCATCCTCCGCCCCGCGGCGCATCAGGAATTCATAAGCCGAGAAGCCGTCTGTCGCCTCCCGGTATTTTCCGCACAGGGAAGAGGCGCTGATTTCCTGCTCCCTCTTCGCGTCGTCAATCGTGCCCATCAGGCTTTCGGGCGGCAGGATATTCGCCGTTTCCGCGACGGAGGGGATTCCCCTTTCATCGGGGAAGGAGACGACCGCCTGTCCGGTGCCGAGCTCCTGGATCGCGTCAAAGGTGGAAAAGTCCGGATTTTCGCGGAAAGACTGGGCTGCGGCCTTCACCGCCTTCTGCTCCGCCGGCGTATAGGCGTGCAGGGCGTGCTGGATCTTGTTCTGCAGCTGGGCAAGCACCACGTCCGGGATATCCCTCGGATTCTGTGTAATGAAATAGACGCCGATGCCCTTGCTTCGGATGAGCCGCACCACCTGGGTCAGCTTCTCAAGAAGCGCGTCCGGAATCCCGTTAAACAGAAGATGCGCCTCGTCAAAGAAGAAGACCATCTTCGGCATTTCCGGGTCTCCGATTTCCGGCAGGGTCTCGAAAAGCTCCGACAAAAACCACAGAAGGAAAGTGGAATACAGACGGCCGTTGTTGATCAGGGTCGACGAATCCAGAATATGAATCGTTCCGAGTCCCTGGTCATCCGTCGTGAACCAGTCCGAGATCTGAAGCGCCGGCTCTCCGAAGAAAATATCTCCGCCGTCAATTTCAAGCGTCACGACGGCGCGCATAATCGCGCCGATCGATACCGGAGCGAGCTTCCCGTACCCGGGCTCCAGCTCCTCCCGGTTCTCTTCGATGAAGTTCAGAAGCGCCTTCAGATCCTTCGTATCCGTCAGGATCAGGCCGTTGTCGTCCGCGATTCTGAAAGCAATCGTCAGGATCGAGCTCTGCAGCTCGTTCAGGTTCAGAATACGGGAAAGGAGCAGCGGGCCCATTTCGGACACCGTCGTTCTCAGCTGGATTCCGCGCTTTCCGTAAATGTCCCAGTAAACCGAAGGGAAGCCGTGATAATGAAACCCGTGCTCCGAAAGGCCGAATTTTTCGATCCTCTTTCTCATATTTTCCGAGTCTTCGCCGGGCACGCACATCCCCGCGAGATCGCCCTTCACGTCCGCGAGGAACACGGGCACGCCCATCTGGCTGAAGCTTTCCGCGAGCACCTTTAAGGTAATCGTCTTGCCGGTGCCGGTCGCGCCGGCGATCAGTCCGTGGCGGTTGGCCATCTTCGGCTCCAGGAAAATGTCCCTGCCGTCAAAGCTCTGTGCTATCCAGATTTTTCCGTCTCTAAGCATATTCTACTGCTCCTGTTCTTTCTCTTTCACTTCCACATCCGCAAGGATCTCTCCGATCGTCGACCGGCTCTTTTCCCTCGCGCGCATCAGAATCTCACCGATTTCGAACTTTGCTTCCTGCACGCGTTCCCTGAACTCTCCCGAGGACACCCGGAGGGCGCCGTACCGTAATCCTGCCAGCTGAATCATGCCGTCGGAAGTCACAATCTCGCCTTTCCTTCCCTTCGGGAGCTTCATAAGAAGCTGCTCGATATAAAGGTCCGCGCTCTCGCGCTCTTTTGTGTAAACAATCGTCACATAGGGGCGGATCACGGTCTCCCCCGGATTCTGCCATACACGGTATCCGTCGAAAACCAGCACCGTTTCCATCGCCCTGAAAGCGCTGTAGTCTGTCACGATTGCAATGAGCGCCTCTCTTGCCGCCTGGATGTCGGTCTCTGCGAGCTCCCGAAGCTCTTCCCAGGCGAAAATGACATTGTAGCCGTCAATGAGAAGCACAGTCTTTTTCGGGTCCGTCTGCTCTTCCTGCCCCGAAGCCTTCAGAACCGTACGGCTCTTTCCGTACTCCGCTCTTCGGATCGGCCCGAATTCCCGCAGCATGATTTCCTCCAGCTCCCGGTCGGAGGCGAGGGTTCTGCCGCTCCCGCCCCGGTCTATTGAAGGAGTATTCGTCTTTGCGGACGCTTCGCTTATGCCCCGCATATAAACCTCTTCCTCTACCGTCGCGGGAAGATGCATGTACTTCGGTATGTCCTGCCATTTGACTAAGAACCCCCCGCCGTGCGCGCAGAATACCGAATCCGGCGAATTGTCAAGATCCGCCTCCGGATCATAGTGGATCCTTTCGATCACCGCTTCCGCGTTGTGGCAGCGGTCGTAGCCGTCAAAGTCGAGCGACAGGTGACCCGTACCTCCGGAGTACCCCAAAACCTCCTGCTGGTACGAATTCATCTCCGAAACCGGTGCGCGTCCCGACAGGAGCACCCGGTCTTCGGAATAGACCGGCGGCAGGAAGGTGCCTTTAAAGCGCTTAATATCGGTCATAGCGCGGCTTAAGGCCGTCTGCGGTATTTCTAACCGGAAACGATACCAGGGCTCTAAAAGGCAGCTTTTTGCGCGCATCAGGCCCATTCTCAGAGCGCGGTAAGTCGCTTCCCTGAAATCACCGCCCTCCGTATGCTTCAAATGTGCCCTTCCGGCCGTCAGGGTGATCCGGACATCGGTCAGCGGGCTTCCCGTAAGGACGCCGAGGTGTTCCTTCTCCACGAGGTGCTGCAGCACGAGGTTCTGGTAGTTTTTATCAAGGCTGTCCGTCGATAGAGCGCTTCTTAGCACGATTCCGGAGCCGCGCGGCAGCGGTTCAATCTTCAGGTGCACCTCCGCATAGTGCCTGAGGGGTTCATAGTGTCCGATGCCTTCCACAGTATTTTCAACGGTTTCCCTGTAAAGCACATGTCCGTTGACAATCTCGACGCGCAGCCCAAAGCGGCTTAGAATCAGGCTTTTCAGAATTTCCGCCTGCACCTCGCCCATGAGCCCCGCCTGAATTTCGGCAAGCTTCGGATCCCAGGTGATCTGAAGCGCCGGATCCTCCTCCGAGAGCCTGATAAAATCCGGCATGACCTGCATCGGATCCACGCCCTCGGGAAGCACAATCGTATAGCGCATCACCGGGTTTAAAACCGGCTCCCGGCTTCCCTTCTCGATTCCGAGGCCCGCACCGTTTTCCACACTTTTCAGGCCCGTAACGACGCACAGATCCCCGGCGGACACGGACTCCGCCGGCACATAGCGTTCCCCGGTGTAGATACGGATCTGCGAAATCTTTTCATCCCTGGAGAGGCCCTCGATGCTGTCTCTTACGCTGAGCCTTCCCCCGGTGATTTTCATATGCAGAAGCCTGTTCCCCGAGTCGTCATAGGAAACCTTGAATACCCGTGCGCCGAATTCGCCCGGATAGCTTCTTTCCGGAAGAACCTTCGAAATCCCATTAAGGAATTCGCCGATTCCTTCAAGCTTCAGGCCGGATCCGAACCAGACCGGGAAAATGCGCCGTGATCCGACGAGGCTTCGAATCCTTTCGTCGGGGATCCGCCCCTCCGACATAAACAGCTCCAGCGTCTCCTCATCCACCACAGCGATCTGCTCGTCCCGTTCCTCTATCGGAGCCGTAAAGCTGATGCAGCCGTCCGAAAGATCCTTCTGAAGCTTTGCAATCAGCTCCGCCTCCGTAAAGCGGGCATAATCCATCTTGGTCACAAACAGGACCGTCGGGATTCCGTAGAGAGACAGAAGCCGCCACAGTGTCCTTGTGTGCGCCTGCACGCCGTCGGTGCCGCTGATCACGAGAACAGCGGCGTCAAGGACCTGGAGCGTCCGTTCCATTTCCGCCGAAAAATCCACATGCCCCGGCGTATCGAGAAGTGAAAAGCGCCTGCCCGAGCATTCGAGCGGCGCCTCACTGGAAAAGATCGTTATTCCGCGCGCGCGTTCGAGGGCGTGCGTATCCATGACCGTATCGCCATGGTCGACCCGGCCGATCCTGCGAAGCACGCCTGATGTGTACAGCATGGCTTCCGCGAGCGTTGTCTTGCCCGCATCCACATGGGCAAGAATTCCGAGAACCGTATTCATTATCCGAGTCCGGACAGAATGGGCTCGAGAATTGAAACCATCCCGTCAATCTCCTCTCTGCCGATCACGAGCGGCGGTACAAAGCGCAGGATATTCGGACCCGCGTTAATCAGGATCAGTCCGTTTTTCATGGCCTCGGCGATCACAGGAGCCACCGGCCGGTCGAACACGAGGCCCTGCATCAGGCCGGTTCCGCGCCGCTCGAGAATGCAGCTGTATTTCGAGGCAAGCCCGTCCAGCTTCTCCGTAAAATACGGGGCGATTTCCCGTACATGGGCCGGGATGTCCTTTTCTTTGTAAATCTCCAGCACCTTCGCCGCTGCGGCGCAGGCAAAGGGATTTCCGCCGTAGGTTGTGCCGTGGTCTCCGGCCGTCAGGCTGTACGCTGCGGTTTCTTCGGTAAGCAGGAACGCGCCGACAGGAACACCCGATCCGAGCGCCTTCGCGGTCGCCATGATATCCGGGCGAATGCCGTATTTCTGCCAGGCGTACATATAGCCCGTTCTGCCCATTCCGCACTGCACCTCATCGAAAATCAGGCAGATGTCTTTCTCCTTCGTCAGTTCTCTTAAGCCCCGGAGGAATTCCTCCGTCGCGGGAATCAGTCCGCCTTCGCCCTGTACGGGCTCGACGATCACCGCCGCGGTTTTATCCGTCACAAGCGCTTTCACGCTGTCAAGGTCATTCATTTCCGCGAAGCGCACATTGCAGGGCATCGTTCCGAAGGCCTCCCGGTAGTGTGCGTTTCCGGTTACGGAAAGCGCCCCGAAGGTCCGGCCGTGGAAGCTGTGCTCGAGCGCAATGACTTCGTAATCGTCCTGTCCGCGCCGCGTATAGGCGTATTTTAGCGCAGCCTTTAATGCGCCTTCCACCGCCTCCGCGCCGCTGTTCGTGAAAAATACGCGGTCCATCCGGGAGGCTTCCTTCAGAAGGTGCGCTGCCCTGATCGCCGGTTCATTGTAATAATAATTCGAGGTGTGGAGTATTTTGTCAATCTGCGCCTTTAAGGCTTCGTCAAAGCCCGGATAGTGATATCCGAGCGAGAAAACCGCGATTCCGGCGACAAAGTCAAGATATTCCTTCCCGTCCGCATCGTAAAGGCGCGTGCCCTCGCCCCGGTCAATGACGATCTGGTAGCGGTTATAGGTGTGCAGGAGGTCCTGTTCAGCCTCGTTAATCAGCTGCTGCATTTTCTCTGACATGTTCCGTCTCCTCGTATAATAGTAAATGTAAAGTATATAGTTACTTCACTCCCCTATGG
>CAMVNR010000001.1 GCA_947168905.1 uncultured Lachnospiraceae bacterium | reverse complement strand
CCATAGGGGAGTGAAGTAACTATATACTTTACATTTACTATTATACGAGGAGACGAGAGATGAACGAATACCTGAAGCTGCGTGCCGGTACGCCGGACGATGACAACAGAAATTATCTTCCGCCCGAACTTTACCACACGGATATTGTAGTAAATGAAGGCGGCAATAACTCCCAGCCCTATCCTGAAAGACTGCAGGAATTCAATGAGGAGCTGATCCCGGGCATTCCGGGGAACTGGTTCGAGTATGTGCCTTCGACCTATGACGGATCGAAGAAGGTTCCGCTCGTTGTCAGCCTTCACGGCGGCATGATGAACGGCTGGGCGCAGTGTATTTACACGAGCTGGTCCTATGTCGCGGAGCGGGAAGGTTTTATCGTGGTTTATCCTACGGGAACGACGCCGAAACACCCGGTGAACCATTTCTGGACCATGGAGCCGGTGCCGGGAAGTCCCTTTAACGAGCTTGGAGATATCGACGGCGTCCCGACCCCAAAGGCGCTGCCGATCGATGAGAATCCGGATATCAAATTCATCTTCGCGGTCATTGAGAAGATGAAGGAAAAATACAATATCGACGCCGACCGCATCTTCATGCAGGGCATGTCCAACGGCTGCGGCATGACAATGCAGATCGCACGCTCTTTTGACCATGTGCTCGCCGGCGCGGCGTTCTCCGCGGGCGGCGGACGGATCGCACGCTACATTGATGAAAACAATCAGCTTCAGGACAAGGGCGGCCCGAAGAGCGTCTGGATTTCTCATCCGGAGCTGAACGGCATGGGCCCTTCCATCGAATACGAAGCCGAAGGTGTCCGGCAGGACCGTTACTACTGGCTTCTCGTGAACGGCTGCACGGAGCTTCCGAAGATCACGATTGACGGAGAGCACAATATGGCTTTCTTTACGGGAGAAAAAGCAGCAGTGGTTTTTGACGACATTAAAAACCGCGATCACGGACAGACACTGGACGAAGCCTTCCTGTACTGGGACTATCTGTTTGCGGGGACAAGAAGAGCGGGCGATGTGATCGAACAGAAGGAAGCGATCCTCCCGCGCTCAGGAGACGAATTTGCGGCGGCTTTCGCGGAAGGAATCAGCAGGGTATGGTGGAAGAATGAAGTGCACGAACTCACGACGGCGCCCGTCAAATGGCAGAAGTGGAAATATCACGGTCTCCAGGGCGGCGTGAAGGTGCGCGGCGAGTATCTGTGTGTTCCGGTACGCTTCCTCGCCGAAATGGCCGGCGGCGAATTCCGCGAAGATGCCGATACCCTGGCCAGTGAAATTGTGCTTCCGGACGGAAAGGTGGTCCGCTTTGCGAGAGGCTCGATCCTCTGCGAAATCGGGGACACGATGCGCAGCATGTACTGTGAAGCGCTGCACAGAAACGGAGAGCTTCTGGTCCCGGTCGAATGGTTCGCGAAGTACATCCTGAAGCTTCAGGTTTCTGTGTGCAACGGCGTGGTTTACGTTACCGACCACATGGCCGACCTGTCCTACTGTATGGCGGATCTTCTGAAGGATATCCTGACGGACCGGCTGTACCGGGAGGATTATCTCGCGAAAATCAAGGCCGAAAATATTCACTGGTAATCCGAAGCTTTCGCCCGGAATTCACTCGGTGTGAGGCCCTCCGCTTTTCGGAACATCTGCGTGAAGTGGGAGAAATTGCTGTAGCCAAGGTCGAGCGCAATCATACTGACCGGTTCGGCGGTATGCAGCAGCAGATCCTTGGCTGCGGCGATTTTACAGTCCGTAATATAGTTTTTGATATTGAGCCCGGTTTCTTTTTTGAAGAGCCGGGTAAAATATTCCGGGTTCAGGTGGACATAATCCGACACATCCCGGACCGTCAGAATCTGGCTGCTGTTCTCGGCGATGTAGTTCTTGGCCTTTTCCACATAGTCGGAGTCCCGGCTGGCGGGCGGAGCGGTATCGGTCGCGGAAAGAAGGAACTGTACCGTGCGCTGGAATTCTTCGATGCTGGAGAAGCTGGACATACAGTCCTGATAGGTATAGTCCTCGTTAAACAGGCCCATGATGTTGATATTCTTCTCGTAGAAATAGCGGAAGAAAAGCTGTGTCAGCTGCTGGTGCAGATCGCAGAGGTTCATGTACTGGTGGTCGCTGACCCGGATCTTGTCGATGCAGCTTAGGATATCCCTTCTAAGGAGATTGAACTGTCCGGAGCTGAGCATCATATTCCAGCGGTTCAGGTAATCCGGAAGCTCCAGATTGAAATTCCGGATCTGCTGGGTCTCGCGGACCAGGAAAATGTCCGGCGTGTGAGCCACATTGAACTGCACATGATAACGGACGGCCTTATTGACCTCCCGCATTGTATTGAAGGGGAAGGGCATGGTGACGTAGACGGCAATTCCCTCATCCTGAATATCCATCTTCAGAATATTGTGCAGCGCCAGAAGAAAACGCTCATTGATATCGATCGCTTCCGGATCGATACAGAAAATAAGCACGAGGAACTTGCGGTCGGCGGTCATGGACACCAGATACTCCGCGCCGATTTTTTCGGGGATCAGCATCTTCAGGGCCTTGTCGAGAGAAGCCATGATTTCCCGCTGCTGGGGATGCACGGGAAGGCTCTGGGAATAGGAAAAAACGTCGAGAAGGATCATCTGTGTGATTGTCTCCGGCTGAATGCTGTATCCGGAGCTGTTGAGCATTTCGATCCCTTCCGTAAACTCCTGCTCATTCTCCGAATACAGCTTCAGAATGGAATTCTGCAGGAATTCCGAGCGGTGTGAATTGAACAGCTCGCCGTATTCGTTCATTCGCCGGTTGTTGTAGATCAGGTTCACATGGTCGACGGCCTTTCTTAAGGCTTCCTCAATCTCTGTAATCGGCGCCGGCTGGACGATATAGTCAAAGCAGCCGAGCCTCACCGACTCCTTGGCGTAGGAAAAGACCGCATGGGAAGTCAGCACGATCCGGAGGACGTCCGGGTATTCCTTCTGCACCTCTTCATTCAGCTGCAGCCCGTTTTTTCCCGGCATTTCAATATCGGTCAGCATCACTTCGACCGGTTTTTCCGACAGGACCTTCATCGCTTCATCGGCGCTCGTTGCGGAGAGCACCTCGTCAAATCCCAGATCCTTGAAATGAATATTGTTCTTCAGACCGCTGATTACGCTCAGCTGGTCATCCACAATCAGCAGGTTCATCTTTCTCCTTTTTCTTCCGGGCTTCGATTCATCCCTGAAGTGGTATATGAATGACGGCACAGGCCCCGCCTTCGGCTTTGTTTCTGAACTCGGTCCGGCATTCGCCGTGATAGAGAATCGCGAGACGGCGCCTAAGGTTATTGATACCGACGTTAAACTGGTCATAGGAGCCGGTGAGTTCCTCATTGATACGCAGCAGGACCTCTTCGCTGTAGCCGTTTCCGTTGTCGGAAAGCGTGAGCTTCAGGAAGGCTTTTCCGGACAGCTCTTCCTTCTCGGCCGAGATCTCAAACACGAGCGGTTCGCCGGTTTTGCTGTTGTATTTGTAGGTGTTTTCCAGGAATGTCTGAATGAGAAGCGGAGGGACCTCCACTTTCATGAATTCGACCGGCACATTCTGGGTCAGGATGAATATGCGGCTGTAGTCGAGAAGAATGATCCGGTGGTAATCACTGACCTCCCGAAGCTCCGATTCCAGGGGAACCGTCATCAGATTGTCATGAAAAATATATCGCAGATGGTTGGAAAAGGCAAGGATCATTGCCTGCATTTTCGGAATCTGGTTGTTCTCGGACATATTGTAAAGGCTTTTTAAGCAGTTCAGGAAAAAGTGCGAGCGGGTCTGCAGCTGGTAGTACTGAAGCACCGCGTGTTCCCTGGCCTGCTCCTTCGTCAGCCGCTCCTGCTCAAGCTCCGCCTGTTTGTCCAGGAGCTGCACAAGGGACGTGCGGATTTCGTTATATTCGCGGATAGCGGATTTCTCTGCGGGCTTGCCCGGAATGCCGCGGTCCTCCAGTTCTCTTGAAAACTGCGCGATTTCCTGCAGCGGGAAGAGCAGCATCCTTCGCATGACCCGGCCCATAATCAGCATGATGGCTACTGTCAGGATGACCATGAAAATAGCGAAGATGATCTGGGGAAGGACTTCTTTCAGGATGGCGTGTGCAGGCGTAATGACACTGATTCCGAGGCTGTAGCCGGGAAGGCTGATTCGCTGGATGAGCTGCCCTTTGACAAAAACAGACTCCACGGTTTCGGAGTCTGTGCGGATATCCGAAATCTTCTGGACCGGGCTTTCACGATCCGGGTCACTTGAGAGAATCTGATCGCCGGAGAAAAAAAGCACGGCCGATTCCGGCACATCGGACGGGGAAAGATGCTGTTCGGCATATTTGGACAGACTGATGAAGGACGTGACGCTGGCATAATCATTGCCGCTGACGTAGGTCAGGTAATATTCGCCTTCCGGCTCTGTGACGAACCATTTATCCCGGGAATAGGCGCCGGAGACGAGATACTCGTCCCGGAAAGAGGTGATCTGCCGGCGCTCATTGAGAAAATAATCGTTATTGGTGAAAAGCGCGCTTCCGTGATAGAAAAACAGACGCTGATCCCGCTTTTCGTAAAGCAGTGTGATGCTGTATACGGGGGTGAAGGTGCGGATGTACTCCTGAACGGAGTAACGGATCGGGATGAGCCTGGAATCCGGGTAGCTTGAGAAGGTCAGCTGTGTGAAATGGGGGTCTGTATAGGCCAGGCTTCTTAAGTTCTCCTGGACATGGTTCAGCTCCTGCTCCAGATTGTCCGCGTACTTTGTCAGGTTCAGCGCGTTCTTTTCCAGAAGCTGATTGGAATAGGAGGAGAAGGAATAGACGCAGTATGCCGCGGCTGTTGTGGAAAGCAGCAGCAGCGTGACAAAGATAATAATAAAAAACAGTCTGCGGATGGAATACTCTTTTTTCATAGCAATACCTGCGTTTTTCTGCCGCGTTAGCGTGCGGGCGGGGACTTTTTTTTATTTTACAACATTTCTTCCGCAAAAGCAAAGCAGTATTATTCAGTATCAGACTTTTGACATTCGATAACAGAAACTTTATAGAAGAAGAAGCGTGTTTTTTGTACAATCTGAACATAAGTGAAAGTTGCCGCGGCGGCTGCCGCAGCTGTCTACTGTTCATGAAGAGGTGAAAAGATGAAGAAAAAGAAATCGCTGAAGCGTGTCCTGAGATACTGGCCGCTGTATCTGATGCTGATTCCGGGAACCGTCTACCTGATCATCAACAATTACATTCCGCTGTTCGGACTTTTGATTGCTTTTAAAAAGGTGGATTACTCGATCGGCATCCTGAAGAGTCCCTGGACAGGACTTTCCAATTTTACCTATCTGTTTGCCACAAACGACGCGTTTATCATGTTCCGGAATACCATCCTTTATAACGTGGTGTTTATTATTCTCGGAAACCTGCTGGGCTTTGTGACGGCAATTGCGATGGATACGATCAAAAACAAGTATTTCAAGAATTTCAGCCAGGTGATCATTCTTGTTCCGTATCTTTTATCCATCATTATCGTAACCTACATCGTATATGCGTTCCTGAATCCCACGAACGGCTTTATCAATAATACGATCATCAAGCCGCTCGGCGGCAAAGGCATCAACTGGTACAACGAGCCGAAGCCATGGCCCTTCATTCTGACGATCGTTTACCTGTGGATGAGCTTCGGCTATTCCTCAATCCTGTATTATTCAACGCTGATTGGTATCGACAAGACCTTCTATGAAGCGGCTGTCGTGGACGGCGCAGGCACCTGGAAACAGATCCGCCACGTTACGCTTCCCTGCATGAAAGGCACGATCATCATCCTGCTGATCCTTGCGATCGGCCGTATCTGCTATTCGGACTTCGGCCTTTTCTACCAGGTCCCGATGCATTCCGGCCTTCTGTACAAGACAACGCAGACCATTGACACCTTTGTGTTCCGCGCTCTTCTGGAACAGAATAATATCGGCCGTTCTTCGGCTGCAGGATTCTTCCAGTCGGTTCTCGGATTTATCCTTGTGGTAACGTCCAACGCGATCGTTTCGAAGATCGATAAGGACAGCGCACTGTTCTAAGAGGAGGGAGGAAAGAAGATGATTACAAATAATAAAGCGTTTATCGTAGTTCAGTATGTCTTCGTGTTTCTCCTGATCGTAGCCTGCATCATTCCGTTCTGGCTTCTGATCGCGAGCTCCTTCACGCCGGAGTCGGTGCTCCTTGATTCGGGTTATTCACTGATTCCGAAACAGATTACCTTTGACACGTACAGATATCTCGCAGCGGTATCGGACGGCGTGGCGCGCGCCTACCTGATGAGCGTCATCATTGCGGCAATCGGCGTGACCACCTCTCTTGTGATGACGACCTTTTACGCTTATCCGCTCTCGAGGAAAGACCTTCCGGGAAGGAATATCATTTCCTTTTTCCTTTTCTTCACGATGCTCTTCAACGGCGGCCTTGTTCCGACCTACATCGTGTATACGAGACTTTTAAACATCAAGGACACCCTGTGGGGAATGATCATTCCGAGCATGCTGATGAACGCCTTCCACGTCATCATGATGCGTACCTATATTACTTCGAATATCTCCGATGAAATCATCGAAGCCGGCCGGATTGACGGCGCGAGCGAACTGACCTGCCTGATCCGCATCGTTATCCCGCTCTGCAAGCCGATTATGGGCACGCTTGGCCTGATGACCTTCATCGCTTACTGGAACAACTGGACCAACGGTGTTTACTACATTCAGAAGAGAACCGACCTTCTGGGCATCCAGAACTACATGAAGCGCGTTCTCGACAGCATTACCGTGCTGCAGCAGCAGGTGTCGAAGGGCATCAATGTCGACGCATCGCAGATCCCGTCGGTCGGTATCCGGATGGCGCTTGCGGTTGTCGGCGTACTGCCGGTGCTGATCGTGTATCCGTTCTTCCAGAAGTCCTTTGTCAAGGGCGTTACCTTAGGATCTGTAAAGGGATAAGGTTTTTCGGGCCGGGCTTTAATCAGAATTATTACACCCGGCGTCAGAAATTCGACGGTTTATTCAATCCCTTTCTGATATAGTGATATTGTCAGTCAAGACAATTAAAAGGAGGAAATTTAAATGAAGAAATTACTGGCACTCGTTCTTGCGCTTGTAATGGTTCTGTCTCTTGCAGCCTGCACAAAGCCGGCCGGAAACGACACCACCACCGAAGCACCGAAGACTGAGGAAGCGGGCACCCAGGAAGCCGGCACAGAAAAAGCAGATGATGCGACTCCGGCTCCGGAATCCGACGGAAGCTATCCGAAGCTTCGTATGAACATGAGCACCTTCACCGGCGAGCCGCCGACACATGCGGCAGAGGTTGAGGCTGCCTTAAACGAAAAGCTGCGCGAAAAGGCACAGGCTGAAGTCGAATTCGTTTGGGTTCCTTTCGGTGATATGGTGACACAGCTGAACCTGCTCTTAACGGGCGGCGAGGATTCTCTGGATATCCTGAGCTCCTTCTGGTACACATCTCTCGGCCAGCTGGTTGCCAATGGCCAGCTTGCTCCTCTGGATGAGCTTCTGGAGACTTCCGGACAGGGCATCAAAGAACTGTACGCACCTTATCAGGAAGTTCTGGACTGCGGCCGCATCAACGGAACGCTCTACGGAATTCCGAGCTTCACCGCATGGTCTTCTCCGAACATCTACCTTTGCACCGAAGAAGTTGCTGAAGGCGTTGACCTTTCCCAGGTTCATACCGTTGACGATCTGACCAAAGCGCTTGTCGTTATGAAAGAGAACAACCCCGACAAGTACTTCATCCCCGGCGCAACTGAACCCTACTGGGTACCGAAGAGCATCGACTACCTCGGCGATACCAATTACCTTGGCTGCCTGATGGATCCCGTCAACAGTACCACAGTCGAAAACTACTATGAATCCGATTATTTCTTAAACTTCCTTGAGAACGTTAAGATCTGGAAGGAAAAAGAAATCATCTCTCCGGATGCCATGTCGAACCAGAGCCCGACCCTGCTGTCTTTCCAGACCAGAATCACTTACGGTACGCCCGGCTACGGCTACAACATGACCAATACCATTCACGAAGCCAACGCTTCCCAGCAGTACGGCGCAAACATCACCGGCTGCGAGATCGGCGAGAGACTTCTCACCACCGGCAACATCAACACCTACCTGTGGCATGTAACCTCCTTCTGCAAGGATAAGGAAGCCGCGATGCGTGTACTGAACTGCCTGTACACCGACCCTGAAATCGCTACGATCTTCACCGACGGCGTTCTGGGTCTCACCTACGGCATCAACGACGACGGCCAGGCCTGCTACGTCAACGGCGCAACCGACGCGACCTCCGCAGGATGGTCGGTAGGCTACTCCTATGTGAACCCCAACGACTTCCTTGCTCCGACCTGGGATTACCAGCTGAAGGAAGCAAATGATCTTATGGTTGCCGACAATGCCGCTGCAATTCCCTCGAAGGCGCTCGGCTTCACCTGCGACCTGTCTCCGGTAGCGGACCAGTACGCAGCCTGCGCAAACGTCATTGCACAGTATTACAATCCGATCATGAACGGCGAAGTTGATATCGACGAAGTGCTTCCTGTGTTCCAGCAGGAGCTGAAAAACGCCGGCATTGACGAAATCATCGCCGAGAAGCAGAAACAGCTTGATGCATGGCTTGCATCGAAATAAGAAAGATAGTTATCCGTAAAAAGAACGGGTAAAGCACGGAGGAAACGCTGATGAAAATTCAGCGTTTCCTTCATAAAGAAGGCTTTTAAAGGGGCTTTTTCATGGCTTTTTATGACATATCTTTTCGTTCCGAAGTCAATTCCAGAGTTTCCAACGTTAAAGTCGAACTGCCGAATGACAAGAATGAATACGAGAAGCTGCGGGCAGGGATCGAGCATTACGAGCGCCCGATGAAGGTGCTGTATCTTCTCCACGGCTACAGCAACGACAATTCGGAATGGGCCAATATGACCTATGTGCGGGATTTCTCCGAGCGCTACAATATCGCGATTGTCATGCCTTACGGGGATTTAAGCTTTTATGTGGACGGGGAGGCCAATACAAACCGTTTCGGTTCCTATATCTTTGAAGAGCTACCGGAGTACCTGCATCGCTCGCTCGGTCTTCCTCTCGAGAGAGAGCATAATTTCGTCGGCGGATGTTCGATGGGCGGCTTCGGCGCGATCCGCGCAGCCTATTACTATCCGGAGAAATTCGAGCGCGCCTTTGCGATGTCTCCGGCGATCCTGACGGACGGGATGGAAAACATGACGCCGGAGGACAGGAATCCGATGGCGGATTATTACTATTACCGGCAGACCTTCGGCGATCCGAAGAAGATCGGGACAAGCGTGAATAACCCGCGTTATCTTCTGAAGGAACTGAAGAAAAACGGCGAAAGGCTGACGCCTTTATATATTATCTGCGGAAAGCAGGATTTCCTGCTGGAAAGAGACCGGGCTTTCGTTGAGTTCCTTCGGGAACAGGAAGCGCCGATGGAGTATCATGAAGTCGAAGGACCGCATGACTTTACAGCCTGGCGGGACCATTTTGAAGAATGCATCCGTTTCCTTTTAGCGGGAAAGCCCTGAAAAAGGCAGTTTATCAGCTTTTTTCACGGGGAGGAAACGGAGTGAGCGAAAAAAGGACAGCAGAAGATGAGTGATTTTGAAAATGCGAAAGTAAAAGTCAGCGAGGGCTGGCTTCAGGGATATATTGATGAAAATCTGAAGGTATTTAAGGGGATTCCCTACGCGGCTCCGCCGGTCGGAGAGCTTCGCTTCCGCCATCCGCAGGATCCCTATACCTGGCGCGGGGTGAGAAGAGCCACCCAGTACGGGCCTGGCGCGATCCAGCCCGTTCAGGAAGAGGAAAACCTCGTCGCAAACGTACACGGAATTCCACAGCTTCTGATGCCGTCGCAGTATCAGGAAGACTGCCTGTATCTGAATGTCTGGTCCCCTGCGAAGAGCGCGGAAGACAGGCTTCCTGTATTTGTATGGATTCACGGCGGCGGAATGATCGCGGGCTCCGGCGTTGAATGCGTCTGCGCGGGCGAAGGCCTCGCAAAGCGGAAGGATCTCGTTGTCGTGACGATTAATTACCGGCTCGGTTTCTACGGCTTCTTCGCGCACCCGGACCTCACGGAAGAGGGAAACGGAAGCTCCGGAAACTATGCGTTCTTCGACATGGTGAAGGCCTGCGAATGGATTAAGAAAAATATCGCCGTATTCGGCGGGGACCCGGACAATATCACGGTCGCCGGACAGTCCGGCGGCGCGAGATCGACAGGAATCCTGCTCGCATCTCCCCTCATGAAGGGCCTCGTAAAACGCGTTTCGATTGAAAGCGGCGTCGTATACTGGGGCTTTATGAAGCCCCAGCCGCGGGAAGTCATGGAGCAGAAGGGCGTGGATTTCATGAAGAAAATCGGTGTCGAGTCGATCGCCGACCTTCGGAAGATGGACGCCTGGGAGCTCTTTGATCTGTATAACGCGAATACCGACTATTTCAGCGGATTCTCCTTCTGTATCGACGGAAAACTGCTCCCCGAAGACTACGAAAAGTGGATGGATGCCGGGAAATTCAACGACTTCGAAGTGATGATGGGATCCTGCGCGCAGGAATTTCCCGCTGCGCCGAACGGGGTCTCTTTAGACGTGTACAATCAGTACATTGAAGAAACTTTCCCGGACAACGCAGAGAAGATGAAGGCCTGGTATCCCGCGGGAACGCCCTCCGAGGCCGCGAAAATGCTGACGACGATTATGTCCGATTTCATGCTCGCCGGTGCGATCCGGATCGGGCAGCTCTGCAAAGAGTACGGAAGGAAAGCTTTCATCTGGCACATGAATAAGGAAAACGAGGACGAAAGAGGACACCGGGACGGCTGCCCTCACTGTGCGGAAATGCCCTATCTTTTCGGGCGTGTGGACAAGGGCTCCTACAACCCCTTCCTCGACTATAAGTGGGTTGAAGAAGATTACCGTTTTATGGATGTGATCCAGGGCTACTGGGCAAATTACGCCGCATCCGGCGATCCGAACGGTGAAGGGCTTCCCGAATGGAAGTCCTATGAGAAGGATTTCGATGTCGTGACGCTCGGGAACGAAATCTCCATGTTCCCGGAAAGTGAATTCGAAAAATATCAATACATTTACGATTATGTGAAGGTGCACGGAAATCCGAAGCCGCGAAGGTTCTGAAGAAACCGTCGTATACGGCGGGCGCCGGGAGGAAATCCTCCGCGAAAAGCGTAAAAGAAACGGGCAGGGATCCGGGCTCGAATGATCCGGAGAAAGGACTTAAGAGAATGAATATCCAGCCGGTAATCCGTCCGGGACGCCCGGACGATGACAACAGACATTATCTTCCCGAATACCTCTACCGTTCGGACATCACTGTCAATGAGAACGGCAACAATTCCATCCCCTGCCCGGAAAGACTGCAGGAATTCCACGGCGATATCGTCGGGGACGGGAAGGAAGATACCTGGTACGAATATGTCCCCGAAAGCTATGACGGCTCGAAAAAGGTGCCGCTCGTGATTTCCCTTCACGGAGGGCTGATGACCGGCTGGGGGCAGTGCTGCTACAACTCCTGGCCGCTGGTTGCGGACAGGGAAGGACTGATCGCGGTCTTCCCGACAGCGTCCGAGCTTCGTTTCTGGCAGGTCGAGGGCATGTATGAGTCCGGCGGTCCGACCGAGATCGACGGCATCCGGGTGAAACATGCCCCGGCGGATTTCCGGGAGAATCACGATCTGAACCTGCTTCTCGCGCTGATCCGTGCGATGCAGGAGAAATACAATATCGACCCCGAGCGCATTTTCATGCAGGGCATGTCCATGGGCAACCTCATGACGCACCAGTTCTCGCGTTACTATGGAAATCTCCTCGCGGGGGCTGCGGGTGCCGGCGCGCAGACCTGGCCCTGCGCATTATTCGAGAAGGACGGGACGATCCGAAACGCCGCAGGACCCGTCGCAGTCTGGCAGGCGCGCCCCGAGCATAACCAGTTCGAAGGCGACTACGAAGGGGAAGCGCTGAATTTCAAGATGGGCCGCTGGTACTGGCTGAAGATCAACGAAGCCTGCCCGGTTCCCGAGATTTCCATTGTCGGCGAGGACAATTTCGCCTTCTACCACGGAAAGAAGGCGAACCTCGTCTTCCACGACATCAAAAACCGTGACCACGGCCAGAAGCTGGACGAAGCGTTCCTGTACTGGGATTACTTCTTCTCGGGCTTACGAAGAAAAGCCGACGGAACGATTGAACAGGGACCGACAAGACTCCCCTTAAAGCGGGATGATTTTCAGGCAGCTTTTGCAGAGGGCGCGCCGAGCATGCTTTATAACGGTGAAATCCTGCCGCTTTCCCATGCGCCGCTTTTCTGGCAGAAACTGAAATACCACGGCTTAAACGGCGGTGCGAAGGTCCGGGGCGAGTATCTGATGGTTCCGGCGGAGGCGCTTGCAAAAATCGCGGGCGGAAGCTATGAGACCTCGGAGGAGGGCCTAAGCGGCGTAATCCGTCTCCCGGACGGACGGCGGCTGCAGTTCGCGAGAGGCGTCATCGGCTGCATGATCGGAGATACGATGCGCCAGATGTATGTCGAATGCATCGAAAGGGACGGCGTTTTGATGCTGAGCCTCGAGTGGTTCTCGCGCTGCTTCTTCAACTGGAATGTCAGCGTCCATAACGGGGCGGCCTATGTGACCGACCACTGGGCGGAGCTGTCCTATTTTACGGCGGACCTTCTGAAGGACCTTCTGAACGGCCGCTATGAACTGGAGTTCACGGAGCAGGAAATCATGGAAAGACAGAAATACTTCACGAGCGATGACCTGCCGCCGATTGCAGCAAAATAAATTTGAGAAAGAGGAGAAAACATCATGGAAGGTAAGATTTTCCTGCGCCCGGGCACACCGGACGATGCGAACCGCGACTACCTGCCCGAATCAATTTTCGGCAGCGATATCGTTGTCAATGAGAACGGCAACAACTCCCAGCCGCATCCGAAGAACCTCGTGGAAAAGCACGAAATCCTTTTCGGAGACGAAGAGGACACCTGGTTCGAATATGTCCCGGACACGTATGACCCTGAGAAGAAGACACCGCTTGTCGTAGCGCTTCACGGCGGCTTAATGTCGGGCTGGGGCCAGTGCATTTACACCTCCTGGACCTATGTCGCAGACCGCGAAGGCTTTATCGTCGTCTTCCCCAACGCGCATGAGCACAAGTTCTGGAATGTCTGGGAAGGCCGGCCGAAGTTCGCGGATGGTACGGAGCTTAAGGAAGGCCCCGGCGGCATGCCGCTTCCGAAGATCCAGGATTCCTTCGTGGACGGCCCGGACTGCGGCCAGGTGCTCGCACTGATTGAAAACTGCAAGTCTCGTTTCAATATCGATCCGGGCCGCATTTTTGTGCAGGGCATGTCGATGGGCGGCATGATGACATCAATGATGGTGCACTATTTTGGCGAGAAGTTTGCGGGCTTTGCGACCGCCGGCGCACCTTCAGGGGCTCCCCGCGGCGTGAAGAACGCGGATCCTTCGGAGCACGGACCGATTTCGGGCTTTATCAGCATGCCCGAATTCAATGGCTTCGACAAGAACCCCGACCGCTCCCGTGAAGACATTGAAGGCGTTAAAAACGCGGTTCACTACTGGACTTCCGTCAATGACTGCACCGCTCTTCCCGAGATCATGCTCGAGGGCGAGGACAACTATTTCTTCTATACCGGCAAGAAGGCGAATTTCACGCTGCGCGTGATCAAAAACCGCGACCACGGCCAGACGCTCGATGACGCGGAGCTCGTCTGGGATTACTGCTTCAGCGGAATCCGCCGGGACGAAAACGGAGAGATCGTACAGGGCGGCACAAAGCTTCCGAGAAAGGGCGACAGCTTCGGCATCGCGCTTGCCCTCGGCAAGGAAAATGCGCTGGTGAATTCGAAGCCTGTACGGCTTCAGGTTCCGGCCTTTAAGCACCAGAAGCTGAAATACCACGGTCTCGACGGCGGAGAACTGGTACGCGGCGAATACTTCTACGCTCCGGTTTCCTTCCTCGCGCAGGCCATCGGCGCGGAGTGCGATATGGCTGCGGACGGACGCACGGCGGTTCTCGTGCTTCCGGATAAGCGCGTTGTGGAGTTTGCGCAGGGCTCGATCGGCTGCGTGATCGACAACAAGATTTATTCGATGGACTGCGAGGCTGTGATCCGGGACGGCGCTCTTTGCCTTCCGGTCGAATGGTTCTTCCACAGGCTCATGAAGTGCTTCACCTCCGAAAACCGCGGTGTTCTGTATATCACCGACCACTACATTGAGCTTGCAGTGCATACGGCAGCGCTCATTGAGGACATTCTCGAACAGTAACAGTATATGGCACTTTTGCTTTCCCGGGTCTGGAACCCACGTCCCGGCCCGGGAAAGCCTTTTACTTAGGAGAAAAGCTTATGAATCGTGAACTTTACCTTAGACCCGGTACGCCGGACGATGACAACCGCGACTATCTGCCGCAGCGCATCAAGGGCTCCGACATTGTCGTCAATGAGAACGGAAATAATTCCCAGCCCTATCCCGAGCGCCTGAAGGAGTTTCATGCGGAGCTTGTTCCGGGGCAGGGAGAGGACAGCTGGTATGAATATGTCCCGGAAAGCTATGATCCTTCGAAGAAAACGCCGCTCGTCTTCTCGATGCACGGCGGAATTATGTCGGGCTGGGGCCAGTGCATTTACACCTCCTGGAGTTATGTGGCGGACCGGGACGGCATTATTGTCGTCTTCCCCGACGCGCACAACAAGCGTTTCTGGGAGCAGATGCCGTCACTGGAGAGCGAGTATAATAAACAGGTGGCGGGGCTGCCGCTTCCGGACCCGACTGAAAGGATTGAGGATCACAGGGACTGCAATTTTGTCCTTGCGCTTCTCGGGCTTCTGAAAGAGAAATACAATATCGACGAAGGCCGGATCTTCATGCAGGGCATGTCGGCCGGAAATATGATGACTGCGCTCTTCTCGCGTTATTATGGAAATATTCTCGCAGGCGCGGCCGGATCCGCCGGCCCGGGAAGTCTTTCCCTGCTCTTTGACGAGGAAGGAAAGCTCATGAACCAGGGCGGACCCCTGGGAATCTGGCAGACCCGGCCCGAAAACAACGGCTTCGGGATGCGTGATTTCCCGAAAGAAGCGGATATCGACCGATATAACCGGGTCTACTGGATGAAAATCAACGAAGTGGATCCGGTCCCGGAGATCAGCGTGATCGGCGAAGATAATTTCGCTTTCTACAAGGGCAAAAAAGCACCGCTTGTCTTCATGGACGTCAAGAACCGGGATCACGGCCAGAATCTCGATGAAGCTTTCCTGCAGTGGGACTATTTCCTCTCGGGACTCCGGCGGCTTCCGGACGGTACGATCGTCGACGAGGGCAGCATTACCGAAAGGAAGGGAGACCGCGTTTCCTTCGCCTTTGCCGCGGGTGCGGACAAGGCCTGGGCAGATCAGCGAATCGTCAGGCTTTCTGAGGCGCCTGTAAAATGGCAGAAGCTGAAATACCACGGTCTGGAGGGCGGACAGAAGGTCCGGGGCGAATATCTGATGGTCGCGGTAAAGGATCTCGCGGCGGCTGTCGGCGCGAAGTACACATCCCAGGAAGACGGCCTTCACGCGGACGTCATCCTTCCGGACGGCAGGAAACTGCAGTTTGCCAGAGGCTCCATCGGCTGCTTCATCAATGACTCTATGCGCCAGATGTACGTCGAGGCGATTCACAGGAACGGAGAACTTTTGGTTTCCGCCGAGTGGTTTATGCGGTATCTTTTCGGATATTGCGTCTCGGAATGTCATGACATGATCTATGTGACCGACCACCACGCAGAGCTTTCGTACTTCCTCGCGGACCTGATTCTTGATCTTCTCATGGACCGCGCAGTGCCGGAAGACTTCGCTCGCGCACGGAAAATCAACTGGCTTGGAGGTGAGGACTTTGAATAACGAATGGATCCTTCTTCCCGGTACGCCGGACGATGACAACCGGGATTACCTGCCGGAAAAAATCAAGGGCTCGGATATCGTTGTCAATGAGAACGGCAATAATTCCCAGCCTTACCCGGAGCGGCTTACGGAGCATCACGAGGACCTTCTTCATGACGGGCATCCCGGCACCTGGTACGAATATGTTCCGGAAAGCTACGACCCTGAGAAGAAAACACCCCTCGTGATTTCGATGCACGGGGGCTTAATGACCGGCTGGGGCCAGTGCATTTACACCTCCTGGTCGCTGATGGCCGAGCAGCACGGCTTTATCGCGGTCTTCCCGGACGCTTCGAAGAACCGCCTCTGGGCGGATGAATGGGGCAAATGGTTGTATGACGAGAAGGAGAGCGGCGAAGGCTCCGAGAACATTCCTCCGAACCTCGACGCTTCACCGGAGGATATCCGGGAAAACCGGGACATCAATTTCACCTGCGCGCTCATCGAACGGCTCTCAGAAAAGTACAACATTGACCGCGGCCGCATTTATATGCAGGGCATGTCGATGGGCAATATGATGACTGCCATGTTTGCGCGCCACAAGGGCTATATCTTAGCCGGCGCCGCGGGCTCGGCCTGCGCGACCTTCCTCTCTGTCCTGTATGATCAAGAGGGGAACATCAAAAACACCGCCGGCCCGGTCCCGGTATGGCAGAGCCGGCCGGAGAGAAACAATGTTCCGGAGGACACGGAGCTTCAGAAGTATGTGAACCGCATGAACAAGTACTACTGGATGAAGCTGGACGGCTGTGATCCGGTGCCGCAGATCAGTATCGTCGGCGAGAACAATTTCGCCTTCTACAAAGGGGAAAAGGGCGACGTCGTGTATCTGGACATCAAGAACCGCGACCACGGGCAGACCTTCGACGATGCGGCGCTTGTCTGGAACTATTTCTTCTCCGGACTTCGGAGAAATGAAGACGGCACGATTGAACGGCTGGAAAGCAATCGCACGCGTAAGGGCGACGCTTTCTCGCTGGCTTTTGCGGAAGGGAAGAGGAACGCCTGGCATAATAACCGGATCGAGCCGATGCCCGCGAAGGCGCTCCTATGGCAGAAGCTGAAATACCACGGGCTCGACGGCGATGCGAAGGTCCGCGGCGAATACCTCATGGTTCCGCTCTCGTATCTTTCGGAGGCGTTCGGGGCAAAGTACGAATCACAGCGCGATAACCGTATGGTGCGCATGACGCTTCCGGACGGAAGAGTACTGCAGTTCGCGGAAGGCTCGATCGCCTGCATGATCGATTCGGACCTGCGTTCCATGTACTGCGAAGCGCTGTATCGCGAGTGCGAGCTTCTGGTCCCGGTGGCCTGGTTCCTGCGGTATCTGTTTAACCTCCATGTTTCCGAATGCGGCGGCGTCCTGTACGCGACGGATCATTTTAACGAACTGTCACTGTACATGGCGGACATCCTGACGGAAGCGCTGGAAAACGGCGGAGAATACCCGGACTACGAAGCGATCGGCATGTGCCGCTGAAATCCGGACTGTATTAGGAAGAAAAGACAGTCACGAGATTTTTATAAATGATTCGAATGTTTTTCATAGACAATTTCACATAAAGAAGCTATGCTTTAACCATGGAGGTGACTCGCATGAATTTTGAAAAAGTAACCGTATACCTTGATTCCCTTGAGGAAAAGTACGGCGTTCCCGCCGTCGACTGCAAGGTCCAGAAGGACCATGAAACGATTTACAGGCATATGACCGGATACAATGACTACGCGAAAACGAAACCGGTTTCCCAGACGGATCTGTATGATATTTACTCGATGTCGAAAATCGCGACGATGACCGCCGTGATGCAGCTTGTGGAGCGGGGCGAAATCAGCCTCGATGACGAGCTGACGAAATTCCTGCCGGAATTTGCGGAAATGTACTATGATCCGGACTTCAAATTCGGCTGGCCGATGGTGATGCCGACGAGGGAAACCGCGACGAAAAAGGCCGTCAATCCGATCAAAATCTGGAATCTGATGTCCATGACCGCCGGACTTGGCTATGATATCAATTCCGAGCCGATCAGGGAACTTCAGGAGAAGACCAACCGTCAGGGGTCGACGCGCGAATTTATGAAGGCGATTGCAAAGACTCCCCTCCTCTACGAGCCGAATACTCATTATATGTACTCTCTGGCGCATGACGTGCTGGCGGGAGTTGTCGAGGTCGTCTCAGGGATGACCTTCGGCGAATATATGAAGAAGAATATCTTTGAACCCCTCGGGATGAAGGAAATCTGGTACCAGGTGCCGAAGTCCGAAGCCTACCGGCTGGCGGCGCAGTACAGTCTTAACATGGTCACGCAGGAGATGACGCGCCAGGAAGGAAACGCGTTCCGGCTGTCGGAGAATTACGAGAGCGGCGGCGCGGGCGTAACGACTTCGGTCGACGAGTACAGCAAGCTTCTCGATGCCCTCGCCTGCGGCGGTGTCGGCGCGACCGGGAACAGAATCCTGAAGGAAGAATCCGTCCTTGAATTTACGAAAAACAGGCTGACCCCGGAGCAGGTGCTTGAGTTCCAGCAGGGAATGCGCATTGGCTACGGCTACGGCCTTGGCATGCGCGTCTATATCGGCCCGGAGGGAGCGAAGTCTCCGGTCGGCGAATTCGGCTGGGACGGCGCAGCCGGCGCATACGCCCTGATCGATCCCTTTAACCATATTTCGATCTACTACGGCCAGCAGGTGCTCGGAATGATCAAATCCTATGCAGAAATTCATCCGACGCTGAGAGACCTCGTATATGAGGCGCTTTCGGAAGAATAAAGGGGATCAGGGTATGAAAACGGTTTTAAAGCTGCTTCCTGGGACACCGGATGACGATAACCGGGACTACCTGCCGGAATCCATCCGGGGCTCCGACATTGTCGTCAACGAGAACGGCAACAATTCCCGCCCGTATCCCGCGCGTCTTAAAGAATGTACGGCAGTGCTTGCGGACGGACTGACGGATCGGTATTATGTCTACGTCCCTGAAAAGTACGACGGCTCGAAGCCGGTGCCGCTCATTATCGGGCTGCACGGAGGCTTAATGACCGGATGGGGCCACAGCATCTACACCTCCTGGTGTTACGTTGCGGACCGCGAGGGCTTCATCTGCGCTTTCCCGGATGCGCACAAGGCCAGAATGTGGACTGTAGAGGGCGTGTTCGACGGTCTTTCCGAAGAGGACGTCGAGGGACTGCCGATCGCACTCGCCCCTGCGGATTACCGGGAAAACCACGACCTGAACATGGTGAAGGGCCTGATTGAGAAAATGCAGGCGGATTACAATATCGATCCCGGCCGCATCTTCATGCAGGGCATGTCGATGGGCAATCTCATGACCCAGCAGTTCTGCAAGTATTACGGGCACATGCTCGCCGGCGCCGCCGGCTCCGGCGGACCGACGCAGCCCGACAAGCTTTTCACGGAAGACGGAGAAGTTTTAAACTTCGGCGGGCCGATGGCGATCTGGGAGTCCCGGCCGGAGGTGAACGGACTTCCTCCGGGAAAGGTATATGACGAATTCACCGCGAATAAAATGTCGCGCGCCTACTGGATGAAGGTGAATGAATGCGCCGAAGTTCCGGAGATTTCGATTGTCGGAGAGGACAATTTCGCTTTCTTCAAAGGCAAAAAAGCGGACCTTGTCTATGTGGACATCAAGAACCGCGACCACGGACAGACGCTGGATGAGGCTTTTCTGTACTGGGATTACCTCTTCTCGGGCGTGCGTAAAAACCCGGATGGAACGGTCATCTCGGGCGAGGGAATCCTCAAAAGGAAAGGCGACGCTTTCGCGGCGGCTTTCACGGCCGGTGTTCCGAAGGTCTGGTTTAAGAACAGCGTACGGGAGCTTAAAGCCTCCCCTGTGCAGTGGCAGAAACTGAAATATCACGGCTTAAACGGCGGAAAGATCGTACGCGGAGACTATCTCTGTGTGCCTCTTTCGTTCCTCGCGGAAATGTTCGGCGCGAAATACCGCCCGTCCGAGGACAGACTGAGCGCCGAAATGACCCTTCCGGACGGAAGAGAACTGCAGTTTGCGCGGGGCTCGATTGCCTGCGTGGTCGACGACACGATGCGGCAGATGTACTGCGAAGCCCTGCACCGGGAAAACGAGCTTCTCGTCTCCGTCGAATGGTTCTGCCGCTTCCTTTATAACCTGCATGTATCGGTCTGCAATGAGGTGGTCTATGTGACGGATCATTTCGCGGAGCTTTCCTGCTTCATGGCGGACCTCATCAAGGATATTTTCAAAGGAACCGTGATGCCTGAGGATTATTCCTTTATCGGAAGTTTTGTAAAGAAGAAATGAAGGAGGGATGATGATGAATCTTCATGTCTGGAAGGATGTGGACTACAGAGGACGCCTCGTCCGGGTCGATTATATGACGAAGGATCTCGGGGGGACGCCCTGGTATAAATATGCGCTCGTCTACCTGCCCTATGGCTATGACGATACAAAGCCCTATAATATTCTTTACCTGATGCACGGCGGCGGCGGAAATCCGGACGCCTGGACCGACTGCTCGCAGATCAAGAACGCGCTGGACCGCGCCTTCAATGAGAAGCTCGCCGAGCCCTTTATCGTGGTGTTCCCGACCTTCTACAGTCTGACGCCCTCCCAGGCCAGGATTCAGGGAATCGACGCCTCCTGGGAAGATAGTAACGTGAAGCACTTCCAGCAGGAATTCACTGAAGATCTCGTACCGCTGATTGAAAGCCGCTATCACACCTATGCCGAACGCAATGTGACGGAAGAAAGCCTGAAGGCGTCCCGGAAGCACCGCGCATTCGGCGGCTTCTCGATGGGCGGCGCGACCACCTGGTATGTGTTCCTTTCCCATCTTGACATTGTAGCGGACTTCATTCCGATGTCCGGCGACTGCTGGGCAGTGCAGCCGATGGGCGGAAGGCTTGCGCCGGATCGGACCGCGGATATTCTCGCGGAGAAGGTAAAATCGCTCGGCTTTACAAAGAACGACTTCCGGCTTTTCGTCGGAACCGGCTCGAAGGATGCGGGCTTTGACAACCTTGACCCGCAGCTTCAGGCGATGAAGGAAAAATATCCGGAATACTTCGAGTATTCCGAAGATCCCGAAAAGGGCAATCTGCATTTTGAGGTCAAGGAAGACGCGGTGCACGCCTATGAGGAGGTGTACCATCACGTCTGGAACTACCTGCCCTACCTGTTCTGACGGGCGGTTTTTGAGAGAAAAGAGAGAAGCTGCGCGAAAAAATGGAGGCATCCCTTTTTTCGCGCCCTGATATGGAGGCAGCAGATGAAACAGAGGACAAGCGGTTTTCTTGACGATATCATATTCCCGGGCGGGAATACGAAGGCCTTTACGATGAGCTATGACGACGGGACGGTTCATGACCGGCGCTTCATCGAGCTTCTGAACCGCTATCATATAAAAGCGACATTCAATCTGAATTCCGGCTTCTTCGGCCTGGAGAGAAAAAATCAGTCGGGACCTTTCCCGGATCTCGACATCAGCGTAGTGGACGAAGCGGAAGTGCCGCTCCTTTATGCCGGTCATGAGATTGCCGGCCACGGTCTCACCCATGCCAGCCCGACAGGGGTCGGAACGGCACATCTTCTGTATGAGACGATCGAAGACCGCGCCAATCTGGAGCGGATCACGGGGAAAATGGTCCGGGGCTATGCCTATCCCTTCGGACAGTATAATGAGAAGGTCAAGCAGGTCTTAAGAGACGCCGGTTACCATTACGCCCGTGTCGTGGACACGACCGGGAAGTTTGACATTCCGCAGGACTTTATGGAGTGGAAGGGCACGGCGCACCACAATGACGAGAAGCTTCTTTCACTTGCGGAGGATTTCTGCGGAAACGGCGGCTTCGGCTTTATGAAAAAGCTCTTCTATGTCTGGGGCCATTCCTATGAATTCGAAAAGGACGGAACCTGGGAGAAAATCGAAGAGCTTCTGCAGTTTATGGATGCGCACCGCGAAGGCATCTGGTTCGCGACCAACATTGAAATCGTGGATTATGTGAACGCGTTCCGCGCGCTCGAATACGGCGCCGAGGGCGAGATGGTCTATAATCCGACGGCGTTTGCGGTGAGCTTCAGAAGGGGCTTTAACAATATCTATACAGTCCGTCCCGGCGAAACACTGGTGCTGTCATAAACTGAAGAAAGATCGGCTTTTTGACAGGGACTGATCAAAAAACGCGGATCGTGCCCTAAAAGACCGATGCTATAATGGCTTCAAATCATACTTACGGGAGGAATGTAAATGAAACTGAGATTCAATTACCGCTCCGAGCTTCTCGGACATTATGTGGACGTGACGGTGGTTATTCCGACCAACAACTACCGCTGTGAAACGGATTTCTTCCATGGAAATGCGAATCCGGTCGACCGAAGGGACGAAAAGGCGGTGTACCGCACAGGGATGAAATTCCAGACGGTTTACCTGATCCACGGCGGCGGGGATGACGACACCCTTCCGTACCGCTATTCCAATGTCGAGGAGGCGGCAGAGCGGAATCATGTGATGCTTGTGACGCCGGATATTACGAACAGCTTCGGTATCAACACGCATTACGGCGTCCGTTATATGGATTTTGTCTGCGAGGAGCTTCCGGTGGTGATTCAGACCCTGTTCCCGTCGTCGCCCGCGCGTGAGGACAACTTTATCATGGGCTTCGCGATGGGCGGAAATGCGGCGCTTGGCATGGCGGTCAACCATCCGGAAAAGTATGCGGCGTGTATCGACATGTCGGGCGGCATCGGAATGACCTTCTGTCCGGAAACGCTCGCGGAGGAACTCGAGAGCGACCATTTCAAATACCAGTTCCCGCTGTACCGGACTTCTTTCGGACCGTCGGAGGAGATTATCGGCTCCGAATACGACCTTCGCGCCGTGACGGAGCGTCACCTGAAAAACGGAACCAGGATGCCTGATTTTACGATTGTTCTCGGCTCGGAGGAATTTATCCGCAAGCGTGTCGAGGCGGATGTTGAGGCAATGCGCAGGCTTCCGCTGAACCTGGAATTTATTCTCGTGGAGGGCGGCGACCATGATTTTAAGCTCTGGAACGAGTATCTGCAGAAAGCGCTGGACGAAATGCTTCCGCTGAAGAGAAAAGCGCTGTAAGGGGGAAAAAGAATGAGCACACAGCCGGCAGCAGGTGCGGGGAAAAAGGTCCCGCTCTGGAACGGTACATTTATTTTACTGATAACAATGTCACTTTTAAACGGCGTAGCGGGTATGATGACGGTTCCGCTCGTCGCGAAATACGCGCTTTCGCTGGGGGCGGATCTGACGCTTGCCTCGACGGTCGCAGGCTTGATGTCTCTCGTATCCCTGGTCGTCTGCCCCTTCGCGGGAATGCTTGCGGACAAGATCAGCCGGAAGTGGATTCTGGTCTTCGGAAACCTGGGCTACGGCATCTGCCTCGTACTGCATTCTGTCTGTACGAATATTCCGCTTTTGATCATCATGCGGCTTTTGACGGGGATTTTCTTCTCGGTCTGCAGCGTGACCAACATCGCCTTTGCTTCGTCCTTTATCGCGAAGGAAAGGACCGGTGAAGGCCTCGGATTCATTTCTCTTGCGCAGATTGTAGCGCAGGCCTTGGGACCCTCGATCGGCCTGAAGCTTGTGGAAGTCAGCTCCTTCCAGCTGACATTCCTCATTGCGGGCATCTTCCCGCTGGTCTGCATCGCCTGCATTCTGCCGCTTCACTATGTGAAGCCGGAGCCCGCAGCCGGTGCCGGGAAGAAAAAGTTCTCCTTCCGGAATCTGTATGCGGCGGAGCTTACCTGCTTCATGCTGATGGCAGCGCTTTTCAGCGCCGGAAACGGCATGGTCAGCACCTACCTTGCGATCATCGCGGATGAGCGGCAGATCGCGAATATTTCGGTCTTCTTCACGGTCTATTCGATCTTCCTGATCGTCATTCGTCCGTTTACGGGCAAGCTTCTGGATAAGAAGGGCGTCTTTGTCATCCTGATTCCTTCGTTTGTTTTCGCAGCGCTCGGGATGATCTTCGTCGGTATCGGGTCGACGCTTGGGATGATGCTCGCCGCAGCGGTGTTCAAGGCGCTTGGCCAGGGCAACGGACAGCCGTCGATTCAGGCGTATTCCGTTAAAAAGCTCCCGAAGGAGCGTTCCGGGGTGGCTTCCTCGACCGTCATGATCGGACAGAATGTCGGAAACGCGGTCGCGCCGATCATCGGAAGCTTCTTTGTCAAGGAGTTCGGCTATCAGGGAATGTTCTGCGGATTCGGCGGAGTGCTTGCAGTCGGCGGTCTCCTGCTTCTCGGAATTCAGCTTCTGATTGACAGGAAGAAAACAGCAGCAGTTCAGAAATAAGTCTATTCATAGAAAGAGGGGTAAAATGGAAAAATTCATCCGTAAAGAATTTGAACGCGTATCCCCGGAGGCTCTGGGCATCCGCTCGGAGGCTGTCTGGAATTTCCTTGACGCTGTGGAAACGGATCTCACAGAGATGCACGGCTTCATGATCATGCGTCATGACAAAATCGCGGCGGAGGGCTGGTGGGCACCCTATGCGCCGGGCATTCCGCACATGTGCGCGTCGCTTACGAAAACCTATATGGGCACGGCGATCGCCATTGCGATCCAGGAAGGGCTTCTTACGCTTGACACGCATTTAAATGATATTTTCCCTGAATTCGTGCCGGAAAACCCCTCGCCGTATTTTGAGGAGCTGACGATCCGCCATGTGCTCACGATGGGCTCGGGGATGTGCGAGTTCCCGACGATGGAAGGAAACTGGGTGCAGAACTTTATCGCCACTCCCTTAAAATTCCGCCCGGGCACGAATTTCTGGTACAACAGCGTCGGCTCCACCTTCCTCGGCAAAGTAATTGAAAAGCTGACCGGGAAAACGGTGTACGAATACCTGGAGGAGAAGCTCTTCCCGAAGATCGGCATCAACGGGAAGAATGTGTTCCACGGAATCGCGCCGGACGGACAGGACATGTGGGCCTGGCGGACGGTCAGTTCGACAGAGGACAACCTGCGGCTGATGAAGCTCTACAAGGACGGCGGAGTCGCAGGCGGCGAGCGCCTGATCCCGGAAGAGTATGTAAAGCTTGCAACGACAAAGCAGATCGACAACGAAAACACCGGAGCGCGCGCACGCGGCGATCTCGAAGGCTGCGCAGGCTACGGCTACCAGATGTGGATGTGCGCGTATCCCGGCGCGTACCGCGCCGACGGCGCAGCGGGCCAGTTCTCGATTGTGATTCCGGACAAGGATATGATCGTATCCATGAACCAGAATTCCGCCGAGCCGAATAAGGTCATCTCGAAGCTGTGGGAGCTCCTGCTTCCGGGCGTCTTGGACGCTCCGATCGAGGAGACTGAAGAGGTGAAGGCGATGCAGAAGAAGCTTCAGTACCGGCTGAAGCGTCTTGCGATCGCCGCGCCTTCGTTCCGCCCCTACGCGGCTTCGAAGGAGACAGCCTCCGGGACTTACAAGGTGGAGTCGGGAAGCTTTGACATCTATTGCCTCGGCATGTATGCGCCCGAAGCAAACCCGGCAGAGCGCTTTACGATCCGGTTCTCGGAGATGGAGGGTGAAATCCTCTGGGAAAGCACAGACCACACTTCGTTATCGGTGGAGTTTGCCCTGGACGGCTCCCGCCGCTATAACCGCTTCCGCTCCCCCTGGCAGTTCGCGGAAAAATGTTTCGCAAACGGCGTCTGGGAATCGGACGATACCTTCCTTTTAGAGGAGCTCTGGCCGGAAAACAACTCGAAGCGCGAAACCCGCTTCATTTTCTCCGGGGACGGCTGCACCGTCCTGCAGGTAAAAGGCGGACTTCCCGGACAGCCGGTCGTGACCGCTGAGACAAAGTGCCTGAGAATCTGACCGCGCTCCCCTTACAGACAGCGAAGGACCGCGTTCTCTTTTTCGGACGTATTTGACAAACGAAATGTGTTTCGCACAGAACAGAACATTTACACAGGAGGATATGCCATGGCACTGGTACATGTTGATTTTTATTCTCAGTCCCTTTCGGGGCAGACAGAACTCTATGCGGTCCTGCCGAATGACGTCCCGCCGTTTATGGCGGAGATGAACGAGCACTATAAGCGTCCTGCGAAGGTCCTGGTGCTGCTGCACGGCTACAGCGGAAACGCGGCGGACTGGGTGACCGGATCCCGCATCCGCGAGCTTTCCCAGGAATACAATCTGGCGGTGCTGATGCCGAACGGCCGAAACAGCTTCTACCTGGATCTTGAGGGCACCGGCGAGCAGTACGCAAGCTATGTCGGGAAGGAGCTTCTTGCCTACGCTTCCCGCGCATTCGGGCTCGACGTTTCACCCGAAAACTGCATCATCGGCGGTTTATCGATGGGCGGCTTCGGCGCAATTCATACCGGTCTGCAGTTTGACAGCTACAAAAAGGTGATCGGGCTTTCGAGCGCACTGATTGTGAACGGCCTTCCGGAGATTACGGACGAGGGGAATAAGGTGGCAAACCGGGCGTACTACGAGCACATTTTCGGAGATCTTAAGAATGCGCCTGAAACAGAAGCAAGTCCCGAAGTCCTCGTGAAGAAGCGTATCTTAGCGGGACGGCCGCTTCCGGAGTTCTTCCTCGCCTGCGGCTCGGAAGACTTCCTGATTGAAGCGAACCGGGCACTTGACGCCTTCCTTACAGAACAGGGCGTAAAGCATGAATTCCACACTTCGCCCGGGATTCACAACTGGAAATTCTGGAACGAATGGCTGGAGCCTGCGATTGTGTGGGCGCTGTCCTGATAGAATAACGGCGCCTGGAGCATTTCATGCGGATGCTGCAGGCGCCGCTTCGTGTTTATAGATCAAAGGAGAAAACCAATGGCAATACTTGAGACAACGATCCTGACCGGTCGGGTCCGCGGCCAGGAAACGAACGCCCCCGGAATCACAAGCTTTCTCGGAATTCCGTATGCAAAGCCTGCCGAAAAAGAGCTTCGCTGGCATGCGCCGGTCCCTGCGGAAGGCTGGGAGGGCGTAAGAGAATGCAGTGATTTTGGCTTCAGCTGCTTCCAGCGGGACAATACAGACAGCCCGTATTTCCAGAAAATGCTGAAAGAGAACCCTGTTCCGCCAAGACCGCTTCGCATGTCGGAGGACTGCCTTTCCCTAAATGTCTGGACACCGGCCGCCAGCGGGGACGAGCGCCTTCCTGTTATGGTCTGGTTCTACGGCGGGGGCTTACAGGGCGGGACCTCGGACGATATTATTTTCGACGGCGAGACGCTGTGCCGGTACGGTGTTGTCCTCGTGACGGTCAACTACCGGACGGGCGTTTTCGGATATTTCGGACATGCAGCGCTCGAGGAGGAGAATGAGCACCATTCTTCGGGAAACTACGGCCTGCAGGACCAGATCCTGTCCCTGAGGTGGGTGAAGGAGAATATTGCGGCGTTTGGCGGTGATCCGGACAATGTGACGATCTTCGGCTGTTCCGGCGGCGGAAGGTCCTGCCAGGGCATTGCCTGCTCGCCGCTTTCCTCGGGGCTCGTGCAGCATGTGATTATCCACAGCGCCGGCGGACTCAATCCAAACTACAGCCTCGAATACCACGCGCTGAAGAAGCGCGGCGAAGAATTCGTCCGGTACTGCGGGAAGAACAGCATGGAAGAAATGCGGCAGATTCCCGCATCTGAGCTTGAGGCCCTGTATGAATCCTTCCGCAAACAGTTCAATATCACGGGAGACGGCTGGGCGCTGCCCGCGGAAATGGATGAGATGGTCCGTCGCGGGGAACAGGCGGATCTTGATTACATTCTCTCAACGACGGCGAATGAAATCCGCTGGCCGGTCAAAGAAAAGGTTACCGTAGAGAATTTCAACGATCACGTCTTCGGCGAACGGACGCAGATTTTCGGATCGACGGTGGACCCTTCGACGGATGAAGAGGCGATGAAATATGCCGAGTGGTGCGAGGTTTATGAAATGAAGGCGGCACAGCTTGCCTGGGCAGAGCTTCAGGCCGGGCAGCCGAAAAAACCGGTCTATCTGGCAAGCTTTGACCATCCGATGCCGCATTCCGGCTTTGCCTCGCACGGGGACGACCAGTTCTTCGTATTCCACACACTCTCAAAGTTTCACCGGGAGGTGGGCGAGAAGGAAGAGGCGCTCAGCCGCCGGATGATGAAGATCTGGACGAATTTTGCGAAAACCGGAAACCCGAACGGCGAAGGGCTCCCTGTGTGGACGCCGTTTACGAAGGAGAGTCCCTTGACGATGTCGATCCGGGAAGCGGACGATTTCCGGATGGAAGAGCGCCATGTGCCGGAGATTGAGAAGCTTTCCGGGGTTTATCAAACCTTCGGCGATCTTTCGCATCTCTCCTTCCCGGTGGGCATCTTTGCCGGAATGCCGTATTTCTCCGAGGCAATCGGGAAACACTTTACGGCGCTTTCGGATGAAGAGAAGAAAATGCCGCTGTCGTCCCTGATCACGGACGAGAACCGTACGGAGCTGCTCATTGACCTCATGATCGCGGGCGGGAAATTCCGCCGGAAAAACCGTCAGGAGGTCCGGGAGTTCGGCGTCGATATTGATCCCGACGGCCCGCGCTACCGGTGGACAAGGGATCCTTCCGAACAGGAAAGTGTTGTCCGCATGATCGAGGAGCAGTATCCGGTGAACCCGGGCAGCATCATCTTCTACGGGCCCTCGAATATCACCTTCTGGTATTCCCTTGAGGAGGACATGAAGCCCTGGAGAGCCCAGAACCACGGAATGGGCGGGTGCATCGATGACGACATGATCCTCTACGCGCCGCGGCTTCTGTATCCTTACCGGCCGGCTGCAGTATTCTTCCAGACGGGCTCGAATGATATCGCTTCCGGAATTCCCCTTGAGACCATTCTGGAGAACAAGAAGAAAATGTACAGTCTCTTCCTGGATAATATGCCTGAAACGAAGCTCATTGTCTGCTCCGGCCTCCCGCTTCCCGGACGGACGCAGTTCTGGGACGCGACGGTGAAGACCAACGAGCTTCTGAAGGAAATGTGCGAATCCACCGACAGGATGTATTTTATGGACGCGACGGATGAGATGCTGACGGATGAGGGGCCGGAAAGCTTAAGGACCTCGGACGGCAGGTATTTCAACCCGGCGCTGTACCGGATCGACCGGATTCACCTGAATAAGAAAGGACATGACGTCTGGACGGCGAAAATGAAGGAAATGCTGACACAGCTCGGTCTGTAAAAGCGTTTGCCTGACGGACGCTTAAGAAAAGCCGGTCCCGATCGCAGAAAAATCCCCGGGAAAGATTCCCCGGGGATTTTTCACGCCGAAGTATTCGGGAAAACATTATCCGAAGAGCTTCGGATCGTAGCCGACAAAAAGATCTCTTAAGAATACGTCTGCGTGCGTAATCCAGAGGTCGAAATTGTAGTCGCCCTTTCCGTCGATGATCTTCCAGCCCGCGTAGCCGTGCGGATGGCCGGCGAAGGTATGGATTTCCACCGGAACTTCCTTCTCAAGAAGCCAGGGCAGGAGTCCGTTCATGTTTGCGATGCAGCCGAAGTCCTTCCGGCCGATCGCGAAGAAGGTCGGCGGGTACTTAAAGTCCGGACGGGAAAGCTCGGTGCCGAGGTGGCGCGCGCCGTAGACACAGAGATAGGCGTTTTCGGCGCCGTACTCTGCGTCGGCTTCGTCAGGCACATAATCCGGGAAATAATCCTGAATTTTCTGGCCTTCCGAGAAGAATTCGATGCAGGCGTCGCCCGTGACACCGCCGTTGCTGAACCCGGCGTAGGCGAGGCGGTCCTTCTTCAGACGGTATTTTTCGGCGTTTTTCCGGATCAGCCGGAAGCAGCGGGAAGCGTCTGCTGCGGTTTCCAGCCTTGACCAGGGGCACATATTCGGGCGGCACTGCAGGATGAAGCACTGGTAGCCGAGTTCGTTGAATTCGAGGCCGACTTCGTAGCACTCATTCATGGTTCCCGCGCCGTGGGAGCCGCCGGCTACAAGCACGATCCCGCCGATCGGTTCTTTATCCTCCGGAATCAGCATTTCCAGGTAGTACGGCCTGAAATCCGGCTCATGATCATACTGGTGCTCCGAGTTGTCGGTGTATACGGTTTCGGAGGGTATGCTGCCTTCTTTATAGAGATAGACGCGCTCCGGAGCGTCCGGAAGAAGTTCGATCGCGTCGCGCATTGCGGCAAATTCCTTTTTCAGCGCGTCCTTTTCCTCCTGCGTATGTCCCGGTTCGCGGAACTTCCACTGGAATTTGAAAAGCTCCACCAGCTTGTCGACGGGATAACGCGTCGGGTCCTCATACTTCGGGATGGCCTTGTTGATTTCTCCGCCGAATTCTTTGTTGAAGGCCAGCATGGCCTTTCGCATTTCCTCGTATTTCTTCTTTACATTGTCGTCCATTAAGCTCTTCCTCCCTTTGTTATTATGGCAGTTTCCAGTGCTCCTGCCGCCGGTTGATACCATGCTTTTCATATATCGGCGCTGTGAAAAAAGAAGCATCCGCGTAACGACCGCTGCCGGATGCATTACGCTGTACATATGATAAGTATAGCATGCTTCCCGGGCGGAATACTTGGGAAAAAGTACACGGTATTTGAAATTTTTAACTTAATCTTTACGGATTCCGTCAGAATTCGGAGGCGCCAGAGCGGCTGTCCCGCCAGCTTCGCATATACATTTTTTTATGATTCCCGGTTTTTTTCTATTGATCATCCGGCCCGGAACGGATAAAATAAAATGGGGCAGGAGAAGCCTGCGCTTTTGCATGAGAAACTGAATGATAAAGGAGAGAGCAATGAAACTGGAACTTCCGCGGATTTTCGGTGAAGGAATGGTGCTTCAGCAGGGAAAGAAGCTTCCTGTCTGGGGGAAAAGCGTGAAAAAGGACCGGATAACTGTACGTATCGGCGAACTTTTTGTGGAGACCGTGTGCAGCGAACAGGGGCTTTTCAGGGCTGAATTTCCGCCGATTAAAGCGACTGAGAAGATTTCGTTCTCGGCGGAGTCGAAGGCGACCGGAGAGAAAATCTGTTTCACGGACTGCGCGGTCGGAGAAGTGTTTTTGTGCGGCGGACAGTCCAACATGGAGTTCCTGCTGAAATACGATGTCGGTGCCGAAGAGGAGTACCTTACAGAAGAGGACCCGCTGCTTCGGATGTACACTGCGCCGCAGCTGAATTTTGACGGCGCAGAGAACTTAACGGACTGCTCCGAGTGGGGCTTCTGGCGCAGATGGGACAGCCGTGAAAACAGGGCGCAGTTTGGAGCCATCCCTCTTTACATGGCAAAAATCCTGAGAAAAGAGCTCGGCGTTCCGGTCGGAATGATCGCCTGCAACTGGGGCGGAACCCCTGCCGCCGCCTGGGCTTCCATGGAGGAAATCCAGAATACGCCTGAGATGAAGCCGGTTCTCGACTGGTATGAGGATGTGCTGTGTAAGCTGAACCTCCGGGAATATTTCGAGGCTTCCGAAAAGCCGGTTCCCCCCGCGCCGCCGGAAATGAAGGCCCGTATGGACAATTTCATGATGGGGATCGGTTTGAAGGAGTTTGCCGAAATGATGGAGAAAAACCCGGTGCCGATGCCGATGCCCGTCTATTCTCCCTATGTTCCGGGACCGCGCGCGGCGATCCGCCCCGCGGGACTCTATGAGACAATGCTTCAAAAAATCGCGCCCTATGCGCTGGCAGGCTTTATATGGTACCAGGGAGAGGATGACGACTACCGCGGCTGGCAGGAATTTTACGGCGAATCGATGAAAGCGGTGATCCGTTCCTGGCGGAAGCTGTGGGACGAGGAGCTTCCTTTCTATCAGGTGGACCTTGCGCCCTTCGGCGGGAGAGGACAAACCGCAGCGAAGAAGTATCCGCTGATCCGCTCTCTGCAGCATGAAAGCTCGCTTTCGATGCCGAAGGCGAAGGATGTGTGCATTATGGACCTCGGAGATGACATCAACATTCATTTCCGTGATAAAAGAAAGGCGGGCGAACGTCTTTCGCGTCTCGCGCTGAAGTATATTTACGGTAAAGACATCAAGGCGGATTCCCCGGAATTCGAATCGGCAGAAAGAAAAGGAGACTGTGTCAGGATCCGCTTCCTGAACGCTGCCGAGGGTCTCGTCATTAACCGCGGCATTGAGGATTCAGAAGGCAGTCTGACTGTTATCGCGGACGGAAAAGAAGTACAGCCGGAGGTGCTTGTTGAAGGCAGCGAGCTGGTCCTTCGTGACAGCGCATTTGAAACCGCCGGAGAAGTGACCATATCGTACGCGGAGAAAAATTACTGCCGGGGCTTCCTGTTTGATACCGAGGGCCTTCCGGTCTTCCCCTTCCATACCCCGGCCGTCTGAAGCACATTGAGACCGGAACCATAAAATCGGAGCGAGGAAAATAAATAGTCATGGGAGACGCGAAAAACAGTACGAACAGAAAGAAACCGCGGCGGTCCTGGATCAGAACGGCGCTTTTATTCCTTGTGCTGATTTTCGCGGTGAATCTGGCGCTTCAGATTTATATGAATCTGACGTATATCAAGGCGCTTCAGCGTCAGGCAGCCGATGAAAACGACAACGCCGCCCGGATCTGGGTGCGCACTGTCGACACCGAACTCGAATCGATCAATGAGAGCCTGCACGAGATTCTGATTATGATATACAGCAAAACGGAGCTCCGCACCGGCTCGGAGATGATGAAGGCGACACTGAAAAGCGACATCTATGAGACCATGTCCAACAAGATGATCTCCAATCCCCGGATCGACTTTTTCTGCCTGATGGACAGCGAGTCGGACCTGTATCTGTTTAACGCGAACAGCCTGGTCCCGAGCATCCGGGTCTCCGGGCTGAAGAGAATGACCGCGGCGTATATCCCGGGGAACTCGAGAAGCTTCCGCGACCCTGCCTGGGATATCGCGAAGAAGGACGACGAGGCCTATCTGATTAAAACTGTCGTCCTCGGGAAATACATTCTGACAGCCGGGACCGCGCTTACGCACTATCCGATTGAGTCCATTACGCCGGTTGTCGGAGAGGCGCCGGTACAGATGATCGAAACGGCGGAGCAGGTATTCTTCTGCCAGTCCTATGACAGCGAAGACGAAGGTCTGGTGGATGAGAGCGGACATTTTAAAGAGAGCCGGCGCTTTCTCTCCAGCCGCGCGGAAATGGACCTTCTCGCGGGAGAGTTCATCCTGTCGGTCGACCGGGCGACGCTGCAGCAGCGGATCTCATGGAACAGCGTATTTCTCCTGATGAGCTTCAGTCTCTTAAGCCTTGGGCTGCTGCTTCTGTTCATGGCCTTTATGAACCGGGACATTATCCGGCCGACGCGAAACGTCATGGGAGCACTCTCCGAAGTCCGGCAGGGCAATTACGGCTACCGGATTGAAACGGAGCCGGAGAACCGGGAGTTCCAGGAGCTGACCGACAGCTTCAATGAAATGTCCGGGCGGATCGAGGAAGCCCAGAAGGAACAGTATGAACGCATGAAGCGGGAGCAGGAAGATAAGCTTCACCTCCTGCGCGCCCAGATCAAACCGCATTTCTACCTGAACGCGGTCACGACGATCAGCAACATGACCTACCAGGGACGGCAGGAGGATATCCGCAAATATTGCTCTGTCCTGGCAAAGTACATGCGCTATATGCTGGAGATGCAGAGCGATTTCACGACGGTGGGCGAAGAGCTCAGCCATATCCAGAATTACATTACCATGCAGCAGATCCGCTTCCCCGGAAGCGTGACTGCCGAAGTTCACTGTGATGAAGAAGCCCGCGACACCCGGATTCCGCTTCTCGTCATGTTCACGATTATTGAGAACAGCTTCAAGCACGCAATGGATCTGTACCGGGAGCTGAAGATCACGATCGACTGCCGGAAGGTGCCGGAGGGCTGCAGGATACGGATCAGTGACAACGGACCCGGCTATTCCGAAGAAGTCCTGGAGAACCGGAACGATACCGACCTCGTCTTCAACACAAGGAACCATATCGGGCTCAGCAACGCCGCGCATACGCTGCGTCTGACCTATAAACGCGCGGACCTTCTGGTCCTTTCCAACCTTCCCGAGGGCGGCGCCTGTGCCGACATCCTGATTCCCTCGGAAATTGATGCTAAAAATGATGCAAGGAGAAACCTATGAAGCTTCTCATCTGCGATGATGATATTTCCACGATCGATGTGCTTCAGAGCCAGATCGACTGCCAGGAACTCGGCATCCGGAAAATACTCCGGGCATACAATGGCGAAGTGGCAATGGAAATGATTGCGCGGGAACTTCCGGAACTGATCCTCTGTGATATTGAAATGCCGAAGAATACGGGGCTCGAGGTTCTGCGCTTTATCTACAACGAAGAGCTTCCCTGCGAGCTGTCCTTTATTACAAGCTTTGAAAGCTTTGAGTTCGCGAAGGAAGCGATCCGGTACGGCGCGTCCCGTTACCTTACAAAACCGCTGGATTTCGGCGAAGTGCACGAGGCACTTTCGGATATGATCCGTTCCTTCAGGAAGAAACAGCACAGCGAATCCACCGCCGATCAGGATCTCGTCTTAAACAGCAGCTTCCGGGAGATCCGTGACGGGTATTTCGGCTCGGACCGGGAAAAAATCGACAGCTTCCTGCAGCGGAACAATGTGAAGTTCCGTTCGGACAGCCGCTGGCATGTGATCTCTGCGCTTGCGGACACACAGGAAGCGGTGCGCTCCGGCTGGGAGCGAGAGGTGCTGGACTTCTCGCTCGGCAGGACCTTCGAGGAGAATCTCACCGGCCGGATCGGAAACGCCTATACGCTTCTTGAGCCCAGGGAACGCTTTGAGAAACTGAACTGTTTTGTTTCTGACAGCGAAAAAACCATGACGGAACTTGTCGGAATCTGCCAGGAGCTGGCAGCCACCTGCAGGGATTTCTTCGGTGTCTGTCCGGTGTTCATGCTTCGTGAAAGCCTGCCGCTGTATGAGCTGTCCGCCTACCATATCGAGGCTTCCCGCGAGCTTTATGCGATGCGGATGCATCCGGGACTGGTGTTCCGCTACGGTGATTTCAGGGAAGAGGGGAACGATATTCCGAAACTGGACGAGGACCTTCTGACCCGGGCGCTCCGGGACCGGTTAAGAAGCCGCTTTGTGACGGCTGTCAGGGAATACGGCGAACGAATCACCTTCGAACGCCGGCACGGCGAGCGGATGCTCCGGCTTTCCCTCCTTCAGCTGACGGAGGTCTGCAGAAGCTTCCTTTCGGACAATAAAATCCCCGCTTCGCGCCTTGTGGAGGATCCGAAAGCGCTGGAAGCCTGCCGGAAGGCGGAGGAATCAGTAGGAGATCTGGTGGAATGCGCCGGAGTCCTCTACGATCTTACCATCGCGCTTCTGGAGGACAGCGCCCACAACATGGATACGGTTCTGATTGTAAAGGACTTTATCCAGAAGCATTACCGGGAAGACCTTTCGCGCGACCAGCTGGCGGAAATCGTGTATGTGACGCCCAATTACCTTTCCAAACTGTTCCGTGAAAAGATCGGAATGAACATGCGCGAATACGTGAACCTTCTGAGAATCAGCGAAGCAAAGAGACTCCTTCTGTCAACGGACGAGAATATCAGCGATATTGCCAGCAATCTCGGCTATAACAATATTTCCTATTTCTCGACGGTATTCCGGAAGATCAGCGGACTCAGCCCGGCCGAGTGGAGAAACCAGAAATGAACAGGCATATCAGGTTTATTACCGACCAGCTGAAGAAAGACCGGGAGACCTTTTCACGCCTCCGGGGGAAAAAACGGCTTCAGTTTGTCTGGGACTATTACAAGATCCCGATCATAGCCGCCGGCTTTATTCTGATCTTTACGGTTCTGGCGCTTCTGATCCGGGTTCCGAAGAAAAACGTCGCGGCTTACATTGTCTGGGTCAATGCCGTTTCCGTCGAAGAGGGAAGCTACTTTGACGAATGCCTCTTAAGGGCAGGCTACGACACCGAAAAAGTGCATGCGGACCTGAATACCTCCCTGTCTCTTGGCATCGAAGGGAATGAGGCGGCGGACGCCCAGACGATGCAGGTCCTCTCGGCACTGTTTGGAATCGGAGACCTTGACCTGTTTATCGCAGACCCTGAGAATTTTGAACGTTATGCCGTAAAGGACGCGTTCTGCGACCTTTCGGAGATTCTGCCTGCTGAGCTTACGGAAAAGCTCGGAGAAAAGCTCGTCTATACCGTGAATGAAAAGGGCGAGCGGATTGCCTCCGGGTACCGCATCGTGGCGGGTTCCGGCGCGGACAGGGCAGGATATCTTCCCGAAGGAACCGAGGCCTATGCCGGAATTCTCAGAAACGCGCAGAATAAGGACTGTGCTGTGCTCCTCCTTTCTGAAATGATCCGGGGGGATCTGGAGTGAAGGCGTTCTGTTCAAATTAGATACAATTTCAACAGTCTGGGGTGTTTTTTTGTAAAAGAAGGATACCTCAGGCTGTTTTTTTGGAAAGGGCATGCACGAAAGAAAATGCTTATTCAGGGAGTTTCTGGCATAATCCTTGTATCAAAGGGGAGGCTTAGTGTGCCTCCCGACACTAAAAGGAGGAATCTTTTATGATGAAGAAAGTTCTCGCTTTTCTTCTCGCAGCTGTGATGGTTCTGTCCCTGGCTGCGTGTACGAACACGACGCAGCCTGAAGGCACCACAGAGGAAGCTCAGACGACCAAGGCTGACGACAAGAGCGAAGACACCACAGCAGCACCGGCAGCGGATGACACGACCGCTGCTCCCGCAGCTGACGACGAAACCCCGGCTCCCGCGGGCGAAGATGATGCTTACTACTGCGAGCTGATCCTTCCCGTGATGCAGCCGATCCCGGCACAGGAAGAGATTCAGAAGGTTGAAGACGCGATCAACGCGCACATCAAGGATGACCTTGGCGTGACCGACGTTAAGATGCATCTGACCTTCGCTTCTCTTGCAGACTATCAGACGAATATGTCTATGGACCTCGCTGCAGGCGCCGTTCATGACATTATCCTTGCGTTCCCCTTCAACACCTGGCAGGCCAACGGATATCTGACCAACCTTGATCCGTATCTGGACAACGAGCTTGCAGGCGCTATGGGCGTTCTTCCCGAAGACTGGGATCTGTGCGGCGCCGTGAACGGCAGCATTTACGCAATCCCCTGCTACAAGGGACTGTCCCTTTCCTGGAAGTGGTTCTATGATCACGCTTATGTAGACGGCGTTATTGATCCTTCCAAGGTTACCGACCTCGACTCTCTTGAGGATGCGCTGACCACGCTGAAGGAAAAATATCCGGATGAGCACTTCATCGTTTTCCCGAACCAGCTGGTTACTCTTGAAAACTTTGTTGACCATACTTCTCAGATCGGCACCTACACCGCGACTGTCGGCGACAGCACGGAAGTTGTTAACTACTATGCTACCGACGCTTACAAGAGAGGCGTTGAGCGTGCTTACAAGTGGGTTCAGAATGGCTGGTGCGATCCGGAAGGCTCCAACAACACCCAGTCTCACGACACCCTGGTTCTGTCCGGCTCTGCGAAGGGCGTTATCATGGGCCATGCGTACTCGATCGAAACCTGCGACGCAATGTTCGATGACAACTCCAAGGCGCACGGCGACCCGATCGACTTCGGCTGCGTACAGATCGGCATCTCCGATATGGCTACGAACGGCCTGGTATACGGTATCGCTTATACCTCTCCGAACCCGGCAGCAGCTGCGAAGCTGATGAACATCATCTGGACCGATGAGTTTGTTGCTTCCGCTCTGATCTACGGCCTTGAAGGCGTTTCCTACGTCTGGAACGAAGACCACACCTCCATCGAATGGCCCGAAGGCCTTGACATGGGCACGGTTCCTTACACCGCTCTTTACACCTGCGGCGCATTCGGCAACCAGTTCCTGCTTTACGGCATGGATTCCAACACCTCCGAGTCTGACAAGCAGTTCATGAAGGACCTGATGGATAAGTCCTGGTATCCGAGACAGTTCGGCTTCACTCCGTCTACCGAGAACGTTCAGACACAGGTAGCTGCAGTTGCGAACGTTGTCAACCAGTACAACAACGTCCTGGTTTACGGCGAAGTTGATCCTGAAGAATATCTGCCTCAGTTCCTTGCGGATCTGAAGACCGCCGGCATTGACGACATTGTTGCCGACTACCAGGCTCAGCTGGATGCATGGCTTGCTGAATACAACAAATAAGACTCAGTACAGTCAGTGAATTTCCGGGATGCAGCCTAAAAAGCTGCATCCCGTCCTATTCAGAACAAGCTCATTTGTGAAAGGGAAAAGCCATGGCAAAGAATAATACACCTGCGGTCTCGCCGTCCGACGGACTGCTGGCTAAGAAAAACAAAAAAAGCTTTAAGGCTCAGGCCGGTGTCTATCTGCCTCTGTACCTGATGATGCTGCCCGGCTTTATTTATCTGATCTGCAACAACTATCTGCCGATGTTCGGCATTCTGATTGCGTTCAAAAACGTAAACTTCTCGGTCGGCGTATTCAAGAGCCCCTGGGTCGGTCTGAAGAATTTCGAGTTCCTTTTTGCCACGAAGGACGCCTATCTGATGATCAGAAACACGCTTCTGTACAATGTTGTCTGGATTGCGATGGGACTTGTAATCGCCGTAACGATAGCAATTTTCATGGCGGAAATTTCCGAGCGGAAGATCGCGAAGGTGATCCAGCCGGTCATCTGTTTCCCCTCGATGATTTCGGCGGTTATCCTTTCCTACATCGTGTATGCTTTCTTAAGCACGAACTACGGCTTTCTCAACCAGATCAAAGGAACCAAGATCAACTTCTATACGAAGGCACAGTACTGGCCGTACATCCTGACGATCGTCCATTTCTGGCAGAATGCAGGCCAGAGCTCGATTATCTATATGGCGTCGATCGGCGGTATCGACAAGTCCATGTATGAGGCGGCGAGAATCGACGGCGCCGGCAAGATGAAGCAGATTATCTATATCACGCTTCCGATGCTGCGCCCGATGATCATCCTACTCCTGCTTCTCTCCATCGGACGAATTTTCAACTCCGATTTCGGTCTTTTCTATCAGGTTACGCTGAACAACGGTCTTCTGTATAAGACGACCCAGACGATCGATACCTACGTCTACAGAGCCCTGATTGAAATGAACAACGTCGGAATGTCGTCGGCGGCTTCTGTGTTCCAGGCGGTGATCGGATTTATTCTGGTGCTTGTCTCGAATCTGGTTGTACGCAAGATCGACCCGCAGTCGGCTTTGTTCTAAGGGAGGTGTCTTATGGAAAAAGTTTACGTTAAAAAATCCAAACACATTCCCGAGAAGGGGTTCCACTATACGGCGATGGTGCTTCTGATCCTGCTGGCGATCTACAGCATCATTCCCTTCTTCCTGATGCTTGCGGTCTCGATTTCCTCGGAAGCGACCCTTGCGAAGAACGGCTATCAGTTCTTCCCGAAGGAGATTTCCTTCGCGGCGTATCAGTACCTCTGGGCGAAGCGCCTCACGATCGGCCGCTGCTACATGATCACGATTCTCACGACGGTCGCGGGCACGGCAGCCAACCTGGTACTGACATCGCTTTTCGCGTATCCGTTGTCGCGGCAGGACTTCAAGCAGAGAAATATCTTCGCGTTTATTCTTTTCTTCACCCTGCTCTTTAACGGCGGTTTAACGGCCAGCTACATTGTCTGGACCCGCGTCTTCATGATCAAGAATACGATCTGGGCAATGCTCGTTCCTGGACTCTTAATGGGCGGTATGAACGTCCTGATGGTCAGAAACTACTATGCGGCCAATATTCCATACGCGATTATTGAAGCGGCCAGAATCGACGGCGCGAACGACATGAAGATTTACACCGGCATCATGGTTCCGCTTTCAAAGCCCGTTATGACGACGATCGGCCTCTTCGCCGCGCTCGGCTACTGGAACAACTGGACCAACGGTCTGTACTACATTTCGGATTCGAAGCTGTATTCGGTACAGGTATATCTGATGAAGCTGATGAACGATATTCAGTACCTGAAGTCTTCAAGCTACGGTATGGAATCCGCACAGCTTGCGACGATGTCGATGCCGACAGAAGGCGCCAGAATGGCTATCGCGATGATCGCGATCCTGCCGATCCTCCTTGTCTACCCCTTCATTCAGAAGGAACTGGTCAAGGGCATGGTTGTCGGCGGCGTCAAGGGATAAGCTTATATCCCGCAGCATCACTATTTTTGATAAACAACACTTGAACAGGAGTACAGTTCATGGGAGCATTCAAGTACAACAACCCGATCATCAGGATATTGATTAAAATCGCCAACCTGATTGTCGTGAGCCTGTACTGGGTGATCGGCTGTATTCCTGTTCTTACGATTGTGACCTCCACCTCCGCCATGTATTACACGGTCACCAAGGTGGTGAACGGGACGGGAGACGGCGTCACAAAGGCCTTTTTTGCCGCTTTTAAGGAGAATTTCAAAAAGGGCATACTTTTATCCCTGATTACCGCAGGAAGCGGCGCAATCCTGTTTTTTGACCTTTATTTCGGCTATATGAACTTCCGGACGGATGTCTTCGCGATGGTTTACTTCTTCATCGGCATTCCGCTCGCATTCATCTGGCTCTCTCTGGCGGTATACCTGCCGGTGGTTTTTGCCCGGTTTGACGGCACAACCGGTGTGATCCTGCAGATGACCGCCTATTTCTCGAGCCGGAATATACTCAGAACCCTTCTCATGATGGCGGTTCTGGTGCTTATCGTTTTCCTCGTGGACTATTATCCGGTGCTGCTTTTGGTTCTCCCAGGCCTCTATATGGATCTCTTCCGGAACAGCCTGGAAAAGATGATCGGGAAATACCTCTCGGATAACGGCTATACGGAACCGGAGCCCAAGGCCCGGGGACGGGAAGAAGAGGAACAGCGCGAACTTACAGCGCTTGAAATGGATGAATTATTTAAGAAATAACGATCATGCCGCAGCTTGAATTAAGAAACATCGTAAAAATATATCCCTTTATCAATCCGAAAAAGTACTTTTTCAACCGGAAAAAGGCCGAAAAAGTGCTTGAGGAGCAGCGCCGCATGCCGTATCTGTCGAATGAAGGTGTGATTGCCGTGCAGCAGTACAGCCTGACGGTGGAGGAAGGGGAATTTGTCGTCCTGTACGGACCTTCCGGCTGCGGAAAGAGCACCGTGCTTCGGATGATCGCGGGGCTGACGGATGTGACGGACGGAGAGCTTCTGATCGACGGAGAGGACATGGAGGGCGTGCTTCCGGAGGAGCGGGATGTCGCCATGGTGTTCCAGGAATATTCTCTCTACCCGCATTTCACAGTGGCGCAGAATATTGCGTTCCCTTTAAGGAATCTGCACCTCCCCCGCGAAGAGCTTGATCGGAAGGTGGAGCTGATGCTCCGGCTTTTGGAGCTTACGGGCGTGAAAGACGAAAAGCCCGCGACGCTTTCCGGAGGCGAAATGCAGCGTACGGCCATCGGGAGAGCGCTGATCCGCCGCCCGAAGATTTTCCTGATGGATGAACCTTTTTCCAACCTGGACACCCCTTTAAGGAGAAAGCTCAGGGTGCTGATGAAGAAGATTCACCAGGAAATCGGAACCACCTTTATCTACGTCACTCACGATATGTACGAGGCGATGTCGCTTGCGACAAAGCTTGTATTGATGAAGGACGGGATGATCGTGCAGGAGGGAAGCCCGGGCGACATCTACAGTCATCCCGAAAACATCACCTCAGGCACGATGATCGGAGCGCCTGCAATGAATATATTCAGAGATGCGGTTCTTCTGAGAGACGAAGACGGCTGCGTCCTGAGAGTTCTCGGAAAGGAGTTCCCCTGCAGGAAGAAGATCGAAAAGAAATGTGGCCCGGTGATCCTTGGACTCCGGCCGGTGCATTTTGAAATGTTCAGGGAGCCCGGAGCCGATTCGGGGGAAATGATTCTCTGCACCGTTCTTCGGCGGGAAGACGCGGGGACAGAAGTTCACTTTGTCCTGGAGCCTGTCGAAGGAGAAAGCTGCGAAATCCGCACGGCGATCCGTTCGGAGGATCCGGCGGCAGGGGTTCATGAAGGACAGGAGGTCTGGATCCGGCCGAGAACGGAAGAGGCATTTTTATTTGATACAGAAACCGAAATGAGACTGCAGTAGAAGAAAGGAGACTTTTTATTTATGCGAAAAGATTTTGAACGTTGTACACCGGAATCCGTCGGCATTCCGTCGGAATCCATTGAAAAGCTTCTGGACCGGTTTGAGGAAGGCTGGACTGAGCCGCACGGACTGATGATTATGCGTGACTCGAAGGTCTTCGCAGAAGGCTGGTGGGCACCGTATGCGCCGGGCCTCATTCACGGCCTGCAGTCCCATACCAAGACCTATGCGGCGACGGCCGTCGGTATCGCGGTAACCGAAGGCATTCTGAGGCTGGACGAGCGCGTGATCGACATTTTCCCGGACCGCGCACCGAAGGATCCCTCGGAGAACCTGAAGCTTCTGACGGTCCGCGATGTCCTGTGCATGGGCTGCGGCATGGAGAAGATGCCGATGGGCGGCGCGGACTGGATCGACCAGTTTCTGGCAACGCCGGTGGTTCATAAGCCGGGCACCGCGTTCATGTACAATTCCACCGGCTCTACGCTTCTTGGCGCAATGGTCCGCGAGAAGACCGGGCTCGGCCTGATTGATTACCTGACCCCGCGGCTTTTCGACAAGATCGGCATCGATGCGAAGAATCTGAAGTGCATCTGCATGGAAGACGGCATGGAAATGGGCGGCGGCGGCATGTACGCGACGACGGAGGACAATCTTCGTCTGATGAAGCTGTACGCTGACGGCGGCGTCTGGGAAGGCGAGCGTATCCTAAGCGAAGAATATGTGAAGCTTGCGACAAGTCTTCAGAATGAATCGGCCACCGAGCGTGCGGTCAATCCCCCGGCAGAGGACAACTTCGTCGGCTACGGCTTCCAGATCTGGATGTGCCGTCCGGAGGGCGTCTACCGTGCTGACGGCGCGATGGGCCAGTTCACGATCGTATTCCCGAAGTACAATATGATCCTTGCGATTACCGAGAATGCTTCCGGCTCTACGGGCGGCGTGATGCCTCAGAAGGCGCTCGACACGATCTGGGAGTGGTATTACAGCCTTCCGGCAGCCGATGCAGGCGCGCTTCCCGAGAATCCGGAAGCCTCCGCGCACCTCGCCCGCCGTATGGAAATGCTGGCGCTTCCGAAGCCGAAGCGTTCGCCGGTTTCACCCTGCCAGGAAGCCGTTTCCGGCTGCTACGAGGTGAAGGAAGGCTACCTTGCATTCAAGATGGCGAATTTCTTCGTGAGAAATGCCCGCACGGACGGCGCTGTGAAGCTGGGGATCTGCTTCGATTCGCACGGCGTGGAACTGACAACCGTGGATGCACAGGGCACGGAAAAGAAGCTTTTTGCCGCGATGGACGGCTCGAGAAAGGAAAATACCGTCGACGGTATCGCTTCGATCGCGCTCGCGTCTGCTGAGTGGGTGGAAGACAAGCTTCTTCGGCTGACGCTTCGTATGGTCGAGACCTGCAACGAGCAGATCTTCGACCTGATTTTCGACGGCGAGTGCCTGACGGTGGAAGGCTACAGCAACCATGTCTTCTCCTTAAGCCACAAGGAAGTGTCGAAGCTTCAGAAGATCGGATAAGAAAGCACAGACTTTGGAAAAGGGAAGTGATCTATAGTCCAAAAAATGGACCGCCTGCGATTTCATAATCAGCAGGCGGTCCGCTTTTTTGCGCATTATTGCAGGAGGTCGTACGTAAGATCAGATGTCGTATCTCTCAATAATCTCCTGTGTTTCCAGGTCTTTTTCGAAGCGCCTGAGGTACGACCAGGCGAGGACGTGCATCATGCGCGTCGTGGTATGCGGAATATTCTCGATGGCGACTGTGCGGAAATGGTACTTCCCGTCGACATTTTTAAGATCGCCGATGTAGCATTCGCTGCCTTCGGCATAGAGGATTTCCGTATGATCGCAGGGGAAACCAAGCTCGCGCTCGACCTTATTCCTGCCGGCAGCGGCGATTTCTTCCTCAGAGGGAACCGGGCAGCGCATCGCATAGAGGCGGCGGCGCCAGTCTTCGATGCGGCGGGCCTTCGTCATCGGGAATTTGGACTTCCGGAAGTAGGAGTCCTCCGGAATGCCCGGCGCGTCCTGATTCACGGGGAAGATCCCGACCATTTCCGTCGTGCCCGCCACATTGATGATCGGCAGGTCATAGGAATGCATCAGCTCGACCTTCTCCCCGGTCATCCCGTAGAAATCCATGATGATGCCTGCGGTGTCTCCCTGCTGTGCGCAGCCGGCGATTTTCTCGTGGAAGCGGCGGGTGAATTCCATCGCAAGCTCTCCGTAGTGGGAGTGGCCGGTCGTATAAACGCGGCGCAGATCCGCGGGGAAATCACGGAGCACTTCCTGAAGCATATCGTCGAAAACATCATTGACATCCGGATCTTCGTCGCTGTAGATCATCGCGATGAATTCGCCCTGAGCCGCCTGCTCGATCATATATTCATAAAAAGCTTCGGCAAGAAGCCCGACGGGGCGGAAGATCATCATGACCGGGTATTTTTCCTGAGTCTCTCCATAAGCCTCGATCGGGACGAAGCAGAGCCATTTTTGGCCTTTCGTCTCACGGATCTCGCAGCGAACGCCCATGTCTTCCCAGATTTTCAGGAGCTCTTTGTCATCTACATCTTTGAAGCGGCTCATGAGAGAGCGCGCGGCCATAAGGTGCCGGCCGCCCTCGGTGCGCTTCATCTTTTCAAAATCAAAACAGGCGTTTCCGGAGAGGTATTCTCCGTCCTGCCATTCTTCAAAATAGGGGTATTGATAAGCGTGATTCATGATGTTCCTTTCTGATTACAGGAAAAATCCCTCCCCACGTTTCAAAAAGGGAGGGATTTTATCGTTGGTTCGAATCTTGATGCTGCTTCCCTCGAAAAAGAGTTTAAGAGATCAGTTCAGAATCCCCTTGAAGGAAATCAGCTTCTGCTGGGTCATTTCCTCCAGGGTGATGACGGCGCCTTCACGGCCTACGCCGGAATATTTATATCCGCCGAAGGGCTGATGAGCGAGACGGTAGTTGCCGGATCCGCCGATGATGCAGGCGCCCGCCTGCAGTCCGTTGGCCGCTTTCATCGCCGTTGCCATATCGGAGGTGATTACGCCGGAAGAAAGACCGTATTTCGTCTGGTTTGCGATCTCAAGAGCGTCTTCAAGATCATCGAAGGGGATCAGCGGCCAGACCGGGCCGAAGCATTCGGTATCCTTCGCGATGTCGGCGTCTCTCGGGGTGACGATGACCGTGGGTTCGATGAATGCGCCGTCGCGGTGTCCGCCAAGAAGCAGCTTTCCGCCCTGTTCAAGTGTCCGGTTGATCTGCTTTTCAACTGCGATTGCGTCGCCTTCACGGATGCAGGGGCCCATTTCGGTCTTCGGATCATGGGGATCGCCGACAACGACCTTGCTGAGTCTGTCCGTAAGCGCGGCAGCGAAACGGTCAAAGATGCCGCGCTGCACGAGGAAGCGCTTGGAGGCACAGCAGGTCTGGCCGGCATTTCCGATTCTTCCGGCAATGGTTTCGTCAAGAGCTTTCTCGAAATCCGCATCGTCGAAAATCAGCAGCGGGTCATTTCCGCCAAGCTCCAGAGAGACCGGACGAAGAGATTTCGCGCAGGACTCGGCAAGGGAAATGCCGACTTCCGTTGAACCCGTGAAGGAAACGGCTGCGACACGCGGGTCTTTTGCGGCTGCCGCGCCGATTACGGAACCGCGGCCGGTAAGGCAGCAGACCGCTTTCGCCGGAACGCCTGCGTCGTAAAGCGCCCTGACGATCATGATCGCAGAGCGGGGGGTTTTGGACGAAGGCATCAGGACGACGGAATTTCCGGTAACAAGCATCGGCGCAAGCTTATGCGCGGCGAGCTCGCAGGGATAGTTGAAGGGAACAATATTCGCGAAAACGCCCAGCGGCTCGTGAATGGTGAACGCCACGTCGCCCTGGGAGCGGGGCTCGCCGTTGTAGGGGAGCGTCTTTCCGTAGAAGGTGTATGCGGCCGCGTTGTAAATGCGGAAGATCGCGGCATTTGCGTAGACCTCCGTACGGCACTGTTCAATGGGCTTGCCGCCTTCCTCACACATCACTTCCGCGATTTCCTCAACCTGGTTCTCGAGCAGGCAGCAGTAGCGCTCAAGGATGCGGATCCTCTCGTGAAGCGGGACAGCGTTCCACTCCTTCTGGCCCTGCACCGCAAGTCCGATGGCCAGGTCCAGGTCCTCCAGCCCGCCCTGCGGGACTGTATCGATGACTTTTCCGGTCGCAGGGTTGACGACATCAAATGTCTCGCCGTTTTGGGCGTCGCAGAAGACGCCGTTGATAAGCATCTGCATAAATAACCTCCTTACAGTTTCGACAGGTACTGGTAATCATCGAGAATCGTCGTATACGGATCGCCCGTCCACGCGTATTCGCGCTCGACAATGTAGGCCTTGACGCCCTGGGCGTCCGCTGCTTTTTTGATCTCGGGCATATTGATAATGCCTTCGCCGAGACGGCAGTTGATCTTCTGGTGTTCCTTAAACGCTTCCTTCATCTCTTCCGTGAAGATCGGGAAGCCGTTCTCGTCCCGCTTCGCGTTTTTGAAGAGATGGGACAGATCGTCTTCCGGTCCGAGCACACGGGCGGTTTCCTTGACATGCACAAGATCCACTCTGCCTGCGTGATTCGTAATAAATTCCGCGGCGTTCACCCCTGCGCGCCATGCCCAGGCTGCGTCGATTTCGAAGGTGACGTACTCGGGATCGGTATTCTCCATGAAAATATCGATGACGGATTTTCCGTCATACTTGTCAAAATCGTTGTTGTGGTTATGGTAGCCGTAGCGAAGGCCCGCGGCCTTGCACTTCTTTCCAATTTCGTTCAGAAGCTCGGCGCTCCGGTAAGCCTCGTCACGGGAGGAGACCCGAAGTCCGGGGTTTACCATGAACTGCACGCCTGTCTCCGGAAGGTAAGCGATCATTTTGTCGGATTCTTCTGTGTCAACATGCGCGCTGATCGCAGTCAGTCCGAAATCCTCGATTCTTTTTCTGAGTTCCTTTGGGCCGTACTGATCGTAGGGGCAGCGGAACATTTCAATGCCTTTGTAGCCGGCCTTCTTTGTCATGCGCAGATACCCTTCAAAGTCGCGGGTGATTTCGCCGACGAACGAAGCCGTGATTAAATAAATATCTTTCATAATTTTCCTTTCAAAAAGGCGGCGGCCCTCAAGGAGGAGAAAGACCGCCGCCGGTAAAAATTATCTGCCGAGCAGTTTGTTGACGCGTGCGATCGTCTCCAGACACATCTGGGAATTGTGGAAAGGACATTTGCCGGTATTCAGTTTGTCGAAGCCGTGCATGCCGTCCACAACTTTTCCGCCTTCTTCGTCGATCCGGACGTTGTTGTACCAGTCGCCGTGTTCGCGGTTGACGAAATACATGTCAAGGATCTTCGCCTGTTTCTCGCAGGCAGTGAGGAAGCGCTCGTCCTTTGTCAGCTCATAGCCGAGGAGCATTGCGGAGACGCCTTCCGCTTCCGCCCACCATACATGGACAGGGGAACGTTCGGAAGAGCTGAGATCACCGCCGTTATAAAGAGCGCCGTAGGGATCAAAATCGTTCTCAAGGACTTCATACAGGAGTTCTTTCAGCACTTTTTCCGTACGGATTTTAAGCGCTTCGTCTCCGACAAGCTGTACGACATTCCAAAGAAGATAGCTGATTTCGCAGTCGTGACCGAAACTCTGGTTGGTGCCGAGGCGCTTGCCGTCAGCGGAAACGATCGTCATGAAATCGCGGTGTTCGGGGTCGTAGAGTCTGTCGAGAAGCACCTCGGACATTTCAATCAGCGCCTTTTTGACATTTGCGTCACCGGTTGCCTGATAGAGTCTTAAATAAGCCTGGAACAGATGGTGTGCGAACATGACGGCATCTTCCGGGAAAGGAGATTTCATCCCTTTTCTTCCGAAGCCGAAGCCTTCGGATTTCTGCCAGTCACGCGTCATATTTCCCGCATAAAGACCGGGAGCGGTCTTGGCTTTCTCTTCCATCAGGCGGAAGCAGTCCATGGCCATCCGAAGGGCTTCCTCATCCCTGAAAGCATGGTAGTATTCCGCAAGTCCCATGATAAAAAAGGCTTCGCAGTAATTGGGCTTGTCGGTCGTCAGCACTTCGCCTTTCTCTGAAACCGTGGTAAACGCGCCGCCGAACTCGGGATCATAGAAGCGGGATTTCATTTCCTCAAAGGTATATTTCGCACGGTCGGCATAGATCTGCCCTTTCAGATGACGGTAAGCAGCCGAGAAGACCCAGAGCATGCGGCCGGTAAGCGTTAAGCCGCGGGGCTCCGAATTGTTTCTTTCAAGGTCGAGTGTCACTACGCCGTAGAAGCCGCCGTTTTCATGATCCATGATATAGTCACTGCACCACCAGGGCAGGATGACCGAGGTCAGCTGGTCTTTGGCCCAGACCGAGAGGGCTTTTAAACGTTCTTCGTACATAATACACCTCAAAAATAACTGTAATTTCGCGCCTCAAATTCGGGGCTTTCGCATCATTTCATGCTGCTTCGCCCCTCATTTGGGGAACGACTGACACCGCGCTGCCGCCGCTGAACGCGGCTTTACCAGCGCTCCCAAATTCGGAATTCCCGCGTCACTTCGTGTCGCTTCATTCCTCATTTGGGACGTTCGCCAAACACAGCCAGCCGGGCATGCGAGCATGCCCGCTGTTCGTGTTTGTCTCACTGTCAGTCGAAGTAGATGGTCTCACCGCTCTGGGCTGATTTGTAGATCGCGTCGAGGATCTTGGTGACGGTCAGGGCCTGTTCGGGGGTGACGAAAAGCTCGCCTTCGCCGAGAAGCGCGTTGACCCAGATCTCCGCCTCCATCTGGTTCGGATCCTTCTGGGGATTGCGGTCGATGGTATTCATCATGCGCGGGAACATGGAGCGGGTCTTGACCTTGATATCCTGCGCGCGGTTGCCGCGGACGTGGTTGGCGGTCACCTGCATGCCGGTTTCGTCGATGCCGCCATGTGTGCCGCACAGGCGGACCATTCCTTCATTCGGAATAATATTCATTGCCCAGGAGCAGCGGATATTGATGAGCGCGCCATTCTTCATGCGGACAAAGCCGAATGCGGAATCTTCAAGTTCGTATTTCGCGGGATCCCAGGGACCAAAGTCATTGCCCATTTCATCGAGGGTCGCGACCGGGCCGATCTTGTCGAAGGTGCAGCCGGTGACGGACGCGACTTCGTAGTTGTTCATCATCCAGAGAGTGAGGTCCAGTGCATGGGTGGCCATGTCGATTAAGGGACCGCCGCCCTGCTCGGCTTTATTGGTGAATACGCCCCAGGTCGGGATGCCTCTTCTTCTCCAGGCCGTCGCTTCCGCGTAGTAGATTTCGCCGAGAGCGCCGGTATCGACGTATTCCTTCATCGCTTTGTGGGCGTCGAAATGACGGTACTGATAGCCGATCGTGAGAAGTTTTCCGGTACGCAGGTGCGTCTCGTACATTTTCAGTGCGTCTTCATAGGTCGCTGCCATCGGCTTCTCGCAGATGACATGTTTGCCGGCCTCCATCGCGTCGCAGGAGATCTGGCAGTGCTTCACGTTCGGAGTCAGCACATGAACGGCATAAATCTCCGGGCAGGCCAGAAGCTCATGATAATCCGTGAAAACCTTCGCGCCTTCACAGCCGTATTTTGCGCGCGCTTCCTCCGCACGTTCCGGAATGATGTCGCAGAATGCGTACATGTCGATCCGGTCCCGCTGACTTGCCATCCCGGGGAAGTGTTTGTCAAAGGCAATGCCGCCGCAGCCGATAAATCCGATTTTCAGTTTTTCCATAATCAAAATAGTCCTCCTGTTATGTGATAAGCCCATTATAGCCGACGGGAGCGCAAAAAACATTTGCTTTTCCATTTTGTTGTTTCTTAAAAAGCAAACGGAAAGAAAGCTGTTCGAAAAAAGTAAAATGTTTTTTCAAAAAAGCCCGAAAGGAGAGTGCTGCGGCCGGCTTCCCGCGGGAAGGAATCTGCCGGAGAAAGCTTTTTGATATTTCTGGATACATAATCGATAGATGAAAGAATGTCCAGAGGCTACAATTATGATGAGAAAACGATACGGAGGCAGGCTTATCATGTACGAAAAAAACATAGAACTCTTAAAGGATGCGGTGGAAAACCACCGGGCGATCCGGAACATCAAATTTCACAGAAAAGCCGACGGAAGCTTTGATATCGAGGGCAATCTGCAGCTCTGGATCGACTGCATGGCGCCATTTGAAAAGATCACGCTCTGGGAGGATGGTGCGCCGGGCTATGATAAGGAAAAAACACCGCTGCAGGAGAACCCCTATATGGTCTTTGTGCCGGCAGAGGGCGCGGAAGAAAAGGAGCCGCGGGGAACAATCATTGTGGCGCACGGCGGCGGCTTCAGTACCCGCACGGGCTGTGAAGGCGTGAATATCGCCTGGTATTTTCATGAAAGAGGCTTCAATACGGCCATCTTAAGCTATCGTCTCATCCCGTATACGCGTTTTGACGCGATCGCGGATATGCAGCGCGCGATCCGCATTCTGCGCTGCCGGAAGGATGAACTGCATATTACGGATAAAATCGCCTGCATGGGCTTCTCGGCGGGCGGAATGCTTTCCGCAAACTGCGCGACACTGTACGATCTCGGAAGCGAAAGCGCCGAGGACCCCGTCGAGCGCGAAAGCTCGCGGCCGGACGCGGCGGTCCTTGGCTACGGGGCATTCGCGGTGGTCGCCTATCCCGGCGGATTCTTTATGAATCCCTTCGGCGATCCGGAGGAGAAGCTTCGCCATGCCGGTTTAAGCGGCGAAGGCGTGACGCGCCGCGAACGACTGAAGCTCGCGCCGGAAGCGAATATCACCTGCGACACGCCGCCTTTCTTCATCTGGCAGACCAATTCGGATGACCCGCGAAACGCCTTTGCGACAGGCTACGCGCTGACCATGGCCGGCGTTCCCTTCGAAATGCACTGCTTCCCGGAAGGAGTACACGGGCTGGCGCTTGCGGACGGTGAGAACGACCTGGCGATGAACCTTCCGCACGTCGCAAAATGGGCGGACCTGTGCGCGGACTGGCTTCTTGCGCAAGGAATTTAAGGAAGCGGACGTAAAAGTGAAATGTCAGCTTAAATCAAGGGAGAAACGAATGTTTTACACATATGAAGAACTGAAGCCGCTCCTTCGGCTTCGCGGAAGAACCGTCGAGGATCCGGAGCGCGGCGGGCTGTACATCAACTGGAGTACCTGCGGATTTGATGTAAGGTTCTCCGGAAAGAAGCTACTCGGGCGCTTTGAAGCCGTCGGAAACGTCAACCGGATGGATCCGTCCATGCCTGTAGAATACCCCTGCCTCGCGGTTTTCGACGAAGAAGAACGGATGCTTCATCGGATGATGCTCAAAGAAGAGGATGCTCTTGTGACACTTTTTGAGCAGGAGAATGCGCAGGAGTGCACACTTCAGGTCATCAAGCTGACAGAGGACTCCCGCGGGAAAATCCGCCTCGTCGGACTGGAAACGGACGGGGAAATCCTTCCATTGAAGGAACGCGGGCCGCGTCCGATGGTTGAGATCGTCGGAGATTCGATCACCTGCGGCTACGGCAATGAAGCAAAGGATCCGTCGGAGCATTTCGACCCGGAAACCGAAAACGGCTGGGAAGCGTACGGCCCGCGCGCATGCAGAGAAATCGGCGCGGACTGGTCCGTTGTCGCGGCTTCCGGCATCGCGGTCGCCGGCTGGGCGGGAGCGCCCGCAGGATTCGGCCCGCCGCATTTTTCGATGGAAGAGCAGTACGCCTATACGGACCGGTCGGTATCGGACCTTCGCAGCCTTCCGAACCCGGAGTGGGATTTTAAGACGCACAAAAATGATGTCGTTGTGATCAATCTCGGGACAAATGATGCCTCACAGGTGGCCTTTTCTCCGAACCGGGAGGAGGCGGAAAAGCGTTTTCGCGAGCACTACGGCGCATTCTTAAGGGAAGTCCGCCGCTTAAACGGCCCGGACACCTGGATTCTCTGCACGCTCGGGCCGATGGACTATTACCTCCTGGACGAGATCCGCGACCTCGTGAAAGCCTATCAGGAAGAGACCGGGGATGAAAGGATCAGCTTCTACAAATTCGGGCATGTGCATATGATGATGGAAGGCTACGGTGCGGATATGCACCCGTCGCTGAAAACGCACGAGCGGATGGGACGGGAGCTTGCGGCGGTTCTTGGCAAGATTCTGGAACCTTAGAGAAATAAACTGGTGAATCCGTGTCTTACGTATGCCATGTTCATGCCGGTCTGGGGTTCATGGCAGATATATTCACATCTGTCAAAAAAGTCAACTGAACGGCATTCGGCGTCCGTCCAAGAAGCATACAGAATTATAACTTGTGGATGGATAACTTGAATTTTTTCGACCCTGTCTTTGATAAAATAGGATCATAAAAACAGATGCAGTGCTGTAAAATACGCATAAGCGGAATTTTCGAAGGAGGAATCAAAGATGCCAAGAAGAGAAATGCCGAAACCGGATCCGAGGGATCTTATCCTGGACAGACAGTTTGTCATGACCGACGGAATGGGCCGTATCGACCGAATCCGTGATCTCTATACCACATTTAATGATAAAGTCGATCTGCAGGCTTTAAAGGACGGCGGTTATGTGGACGTCGTCGGCAAGATGATGGAGCCTGTGACGATCAGCCGCGACGACCATTCACCCGAAGTCATCGCCTACTGGGCAAAGCTTGGAATGGTCAAGGAATTCCACGGTGAGAAGGACGTAATGAGCTGGTCGGAGTACGGCAAGGATACCGGCTACTGCTATGATCCTACGCCCTACGATGCGCCGCAGAACCTGGCGAAGCGCTGGAACTCCTTCGTCCCGGTTTCCGCATTTAAGGAAGAAAACAAGGACCGCAAATACCCGGTCGTCTTCGTCCTCCACGGCGGCTTCAACCCGATCTCGATCATCGACGGCTGGGGCTGGGTGCAGGAAGCCGCGAAACGCGAGTGGATCGTCATTGTTCCGTCGATCGAGATCGACAGCGTCATTGAAGAAATTCTGAAGAAGGCCTGCGAGCTCTACCCAATCGATCCGGAGCGCGTCTACGCTTGCGGCTTCTCCTACGGCGGCTTCATGTCGAACCTTCTCGGAAACAAGCGCCCCGACATCTTCGCGGCGGTTGCGCCCTGCGGCGCTCCGATGGACAACGGCTTCTGCGAGGACGCGATCGGTCCCGAACCGCAGGAGCCCTTTGATGGCAAGCCGCGCGCAATCGAGCTCGGCACCTATATGCCGGTTATGAACATCTATGGCAACCTGGACGGCTTCCGCTTCCCCTTCTATGATTACAAGGGCTTCTTCGGATCCGGCGGACCGGAGACAATCGTCGAGGGCCTGAACAGCTGGATCCGCGTCAACCACGGCAAAGAAGTCGCCTTCGAGGATGTGATGGCTATGAAGGGCCGCACGGACGTCACGGAAGAAGAGCTGCACATGGGTATTCCGATTGAGCCGGGCTGCGGCGAAACTGTGAAGCGCCAGGGACTTACCCATTATATCGCGAGCTTCCCCTCGGAGGATGGCGTTGTCCGTACGAGACTGATGTGCACGATGAATATGCCTCACTGGCCGACGCCCGAGATGAGCTACCAGGCCTTCGAATTCTTCTCGCATTTCCGAAGGAACCGCGAGACCTTCGAGAGCATTTACGAGGCGTAAAAAGAGGAACAACTGTATAAAACAATCAGGAGGGGCTTCCGCGGAATCATTCCGGCCGGAGCCCCTTCTGGCCGCTTCTTTTTGTAAAAAAGCTGTACATGACGCCAAAGCCTGTGGTATGATTTATGAAAAATACAGGACTGTACCAAGAAAGGGATTTTTATATCATGAAAGAAAGATATGAAGCATTATTCACGCCGGTCAGAATCGGCGGAGTCGAGCTGAAAAACCGGGTGATTCTGACCGCGATGGGCGGCACGGGGCTCTTCGGCTTCAACGGGGAGTTTAATGAGAAGATCCGGGAATATTATCTGAAGCGGGCCAGGGGAGGTGTCGCGCTGATTATCCCCGGCGTGACCGGCGTGAAAACGGGGGCCGGGTATCTTTACGAGAAAAAAGAAGCATTCCTCGGCCCTGTAAAAGCTCTGATGGACGAGCTTCACGCCTGCGGAACCCGTTATTTCATGCAGCTTGGTGCCGGCTTTGGACGTGCGCAGCTCATGGGAATCGGAAGAGAAATGTCCGAAGAAATGAAACATGAGCTTCTCGTGGCCCCCTCTGACGGAATCCCGAACGTCTGGGTTCCGGAAATGAAGCATCGCGGCCTCACACGCGAGGAGATCCATGATATTGTCGATGCATTTGGAAAATCGGCGCTTCTCTGTAAACAGGCAGGAATTGACGGCGTGGAGATCCACGCGATTCACGAAGGCTATCTTCTCGACCAGTTTTCGATCGAAAATACCAATCACCGGACCGACGAATACGGCGGATCGCTTGAGAACCGCTTCCGCTTTGTGACGGAGATTATTCAGGAAATCAAAAAAACCTGCGGGAAGGACTTTCCGGTAATGATCCGCTACAGCGTTTCCTCCAAGATGCGTGGGTTTAATGAAGGCGCACTTCCGGGAGAAGATTATCAGGAATTCGGACGGAGCCTCGAAGAGAGCCCTTCGGCGGCACGGATTCTGCAGGAGGCCGGTGCCGACGCGCTGGACGCGGACAATGGATCCTATGACTCCTGGTGGTGGGCGCATCCGCCGGTCTATATGCCGCTCCACTGCAATTTCCCGGAGGTTTCCTATCTCAAGAAATTTGTAAATATTCCGGTATTCTGCGCGGGAAGGATGGAGGACCCTGCGTTTGCGGATCAGGCGATCGCAGCCGGGGAAATCGACGGAATCGGCGTTGCGCGGCAGTTCCTGGCGGATCCTGAATGGCTGAATAAGGCACGCTTCGGCAGCGAGCAGGATATCCGGCCCTGTATCGCCTGCCATAACGGCTGCTTCGGCGTGAGCCTTGACAATCCTCCCGGGCGTTACGGCTTCCAGATGTCTCACTGTGCCGTGAATCCGGAGGCAATGGAGGAGACAAAGTGGAACCTGACCAAGACGGAAACTCCGAAGAAGATCGCTGTCGTCGGCGGCGGAATCGGCGGAATGGAGGCTGCGCGTCTCCTTACGCTTCGCGGACATTCCGTGACCCTGTTTGAAAAAGGCGGCGAACTTGGCGGCGTGTTTATCGCTGCGGCGGCACCGGATTTTAAGGAAAAGGACAAGATGCTCCTTTCCTGGTACCGGTACCAGATGGAGAAACTTGCCGTCGATGTCCGCCTGAATACGGAAGCTCGTGAAGAGGATCTCGCGGAATATGATGAAGTGATTCTGGCGACCGGTGCGAAACCGCGCAGGCTAAGGCTCCCGGGACTTGAAGACGCGCGTGTCATGGAGGCTGTCGATTATCTGGAGAATCCGGGAAAAACAGGAGAGCGGACTGCGGTGATCGGCGGCGGTCTTACGGGGGTTGAAATTGCTTATGATCTCGTCCTTCACAAAAAGAAACCGGTCATCGTCGAAATGCAGTCGGATATCCTGAAGGTTCCGGGGCTGTGTGCCGCAAACTCCAACATGCTGCGTGAGATTATTCGCTATTACAGGATTCCTGTTATGACCGGCACATCGCTTCTGGGTGTCTCCGAGAGCCCATCCGGCGGCCTCGCTGTCCGTGTTCGGCATGAAGACGGCGAAGAAGAACAGATCCCGGCGGATAACGTGATTCTGTCGGTCGGATATGTTTCGGACCGCAGTCTCTATGAAAGACTCCTGAATTACGGCTTTCCTGAAGAAAAGCTGCATCTTCTCGGGGATGCGAATGAAGTCGGCAATCTGATGACGGTGATCCGCGAGGCGTGGGATCTGTGCTGCCAGTGACTAAAACTAAAAGCGTAAAATCCAAATACATATTTGATAGACCGGGACGCCTTCCGACAATAAAATATTCGTAACAGATATTCAAAAAAGAAGCTGAAAAACTAATTGAATCATGGAGGAAGACCAGATGACCATTCAGGAAGTAATCAATAAAGTGCTCGCATACCATCCGAAATTCATGCGCTATGCGGGCTGTGACGAATTCAAATGCGGCAATCCCGGGGATGAGTGCACCGGCATTGTAACCGCGATGGATGCGACGGTCAACGTCGTGAAGAAAGCGGCTGAGCTCGGCGCGAATCTGATTATTGTACACGAGCCCACGAACTATACCTCGAATGACCGTCCGGGCTGGAATGAGGATTTCAGGAATGAAGTCTACGAAGAGAAAGCCCGGATCATGCAGGAGCACGGCATTGCGGTCTGGCGCGACCACGATCATCTGCATGCGCATCAGCCGGACGGCATCTTCACGGGTGTGCTGAAAAACCTTGGCTGGGAAGAGTACGCGGAGGTGGATACCTCGATGGGCATGTTCGCGCATTTCATTGTGAGTCTTCCGCAAGAAAAGGAAACAACCCTTCGGAAGCTCATGAAACAGCTTCAGGAGACGATCGGCATGAACGGTGTGAAATTTATCGGCCCTTCTTCTGATATGCCGGTCAGAAAGCTTGCAATCGTCGGCCATCTGTACCCGATGCAGGGCCCGAAGAGCGAAAAGAACCACGCAGGACTTCCGAAGGAATATTCCGTGGAGATCATCCGCTACTTCGAGGAGCAGGGCGTCGACGTGATTCTTCCCGGCGAGACCATCGACTGGACGGTGCTTTCCTATGTGCGCGATGCGGTCGAGCTCGGGCAGAACAAGGCGGTTGTCGCGCTCGGACATTTCAACTGGGAAGAAATGGGCATGCGCTACGCGAAGGAATGGGTGCAGCAGCTCGTCGGACCGGAGCTTCCCGTGACTTATGTTCCGACAGAGGACATGTGGAATTACCAGCTGTAAGAGAGAGGGGAAGAGTGTATGAAAAAATGGGCACCCGCATTCAGCTATGTGGCGGTGGATTATAATCATGAGGTTGTGACTTTTGAGAATATTTCTCAGACGGCGGTTTTCAGGAACAACCTTTCCGGAGATCAGGTCCGTTTTAAGCTGAACAATTATTACAACCCGAAGGAGGTCCGGGTCGCGCATGCGGATTTCTGGCTCAGGAACCGGGTGACGGGAAAGAAGCGCGGCCCCTTCGCGGTTCTTCTAAACGGCTCGGAGGAGCTTCTTCTTCCTGCGAAGGAAGCTCCCTTTTCCGATCCCGCAGATGTGGATGTGAACGCGGAGGATGATTTTATTGTCAAGATGTATTTCCGGGAGAAGACGAGCTTCTGGTCGGTCTCGACCTCCTACGCGAGAAGAACCTGGTACGCTTCACAGAAAAAGGAAGATTACCGCGAAAACGACTGGACCTTCCCGGCGAATCAGAAGGAACTCGCGCCGATGCTCGCAGGCGACCCGTACGGCATGGACTATACGGTCTGCCTGTCCGAGATTCTGGTGAGCACGGACGAAGACGTTCAGGTCCTCGGTCTCATGGGCGATTCCGTAACTGCAATGGGTACGTATGCGGATTCACTGTCGGAACGGCTGTACCGGGCGTACCCCGGGAAGATTACGGTCGCAAACGGCGGAATTGCCGGAAACCGGGTGAACCGCGATTTCCCTGCCGCAACTCTTTTCCCCGGAGAAGGCCATCAGTTCGGGCGCGCCGGAAAGGACCGGATGCTTTCGGATCTTTACCAGGATTTCACGCCGGACATTCTTTTCATCCTGGAGGGCGTCAACGACAGCTCGCACTCGATTGTTTTTCGGGAGCAGCCGATTGAAACTCCGGAAAAGGTCTTCGCCGGTCTTCAGGAAATGATCCGTCAGGGAAAAGAGCGTTTATGTTTCGACCGTCTCGCCGTTTGGCGGCGTCGGTATGGACTGGCGGGACCAGGCGGAGGCGATCCGATGGGATTATAATGAAATGATCCGCCGGGGGACGGATGCGGACGACTGGATCGACCTTGACGTGCTGATGCGCGATCCGGACAGACCGCATCTCATGCAGGAAGGCATGCATCTCGGGGACGGAGTGCATCCCAACTACTTCGGCGGCGAGAAGATGGCGCAGGCGATATTTGAGAAGTGGTTCGCATAGAATCACAGGTTAGGAAAACTTAAAAAAGGAAGCGAAGTATGAAAAGAAGTTCCAGATATTACCCGGGCTGTGACGGGACAAAGCTTGCTGTTGACCTGTATCTTCCGGAAACTGAACAGAAGGTTCCGGTGATTTTTCAGGTCATGAGAAATCCGCGCAGGGTTTCTCATGACGAGGATCCGAGGGCGAAAGAGCATTTTGAGAAACAACTGGAGGAATACCGCTTTTTTGTGTCCCACGGTTACGCCGTCTGCCGGCTGGAGCCGCGCGGAGTGGGTGCCTCCTACGGTACAAATGAAGGCTTCTGGTCGCCGATTGACGGACGGGACATGGCAGCTGTCATTGACGCCGTTGCGGCAGAGGACTGGTGCAATGGAAATGCCGGGATGTACGGCGGCTCCAATGTCGGCGCCTCGCAGCATTTCGCGGCAATGAATCAGCCGAAGAGCCTGAAGTGCATCCTGCCCTGCGACTGCAGCGCGGATTTCTATTATCAGAATTATCCGAATGGTGTCTCGATCATTCCGGCGATGAATATGCCGCACCCGGAGGAGAAGATCGGGATTCCGGTCGATGATGATCCGGAAGGAACTGAAGCCGCGGAAGCGCTCCTCGGGCATCATCACAATATGAACTTCCTTGAACAGTACCTGCCGAACATGCATCGGGACGATGTGAATCCGAGGATCGGATACGCGCCGAACATGGAGATCCCGCTCTGGGAGAAAATGGATACGCTTCGCTTCGGACATACTGCCTCCTATGCCTACGGCGCATTTTATGAGCCGGGCTGTACGAACAAGGTCTTTGAGTACCGCGCGTTCGGCGGGAAGCTGATCCTCGGCCCCTGGCGGCACGTGGAGGTATACCGTCCGGAGTCGGATTTCCCGGAAGGCGTGCACGACTGGAAGAGCGAGCACCTGAAGTTCTTTGATCATTATCTGAAGGGGATCGCGAACGATATTATGGACGAGCCGCCGGTCAAATACTATACGATCGGAGACGAACACCCCTGGCACTATGCGGCGGATTTTCCGCTGGACGATCAGACAAACCCCGAGCTTGTGCTTACCCCGGCGGGCGGGATCAGCTTTGAGAATGCGGCAGAGAGCGGAGAAATCACTTACACTGTCAGAAACGACATCCGGATCTTTGACGGAATGGGGCGGCTTGACCGCCGGGTCGAGAAGGACCTTTCGGCAGAAAACGAAAAGTGCGTCCTGTTCCGGTCGGAGCCGCTTGAAAAGGACCTCGAACTGACTGGTTTTCCGGTGACGGAGGTCTATGTAACGTCCACATGGAAGGACGGCATCTTCATGGCGGCTTTGCAGGAGGAAACCCCGGACGGCGTCTGTCATTTCCTGACCGACGGAATGATCCGCGGCAGATCTCAGAAGATCAGCCGCCACCCGATCCTCGACCCGATCGGCATTCCGTATCACAGCTCGCTTGTGCGTGACGACGTAACCCTTTCCCCGGACAAGCCGACGATGCTTGCCTTCCATCTGGAAGCTCTGTCGCGGATTGTGAAGCGCGGCTCACGGCTCGTGCTGTCTCTTTACTGCGGCGGAAACGGCTTCAACCAGCCGGAAGGCATGCCGGAGGATGTGAAGGTGACCTTCCACTTCGGCAAAGAGACGCCTTCCCTTTTAAGGCTTCCTGTGATCCGTCCGAACGTCTGCGAGTTTACGGACGGAAACCGCACGGTCTGCACATTCAAGAAGGCAGTCTATGTGAAAGATGAAAACGGCTGGCAAAGCTTCCCCTGTCTGCAGGTTTACCCCTATGCGGACGGAACGCGTTTTGTGACGGAAAGCTTTACCGCATTCAGGAAATATGAGAATCAGGAAGCGCTGCTTACAATTGAAGCCAATAAGGAAGGCGGCTCCGGAAAGAATTTCAGCTTCTCTGCCTCCGCGCCGCTTCCCGAACGCTTCGAATTTCCGGGTGCGGATACACAGTTTATAAGAAGCGGCGAGAAGCTGATGAAAAATCTCTTCGCGTCTTCCATTCCTGCGACCTTCAGGAATATTTATGTGGCGACGGTACCGGTGGCAAAAGGCGCACCGTCTGCAATGAACCCCGAGCTTCAGTCGACGCTCGACCTTTATCTTGACCTGGTGCTTCCGGAAACGAAGAAGCCGGATGCGGGCTATCCATGCATCGTGCATATCCACGGCTTCGGCGGAAATAACCACCAGTTTGAGACGATTTCACCGGAGCTTCTTCGGTGCGGCTATGCGCTTGCCTCTATTGACTACCGCCTGATGCCGCCGAATATCTGGCCTTCGAGCGCTGTCGACGCGAAGGCCTGCATCCGTTATCTGAAGGCGCATGCTTCTGAGCTTTCGCTGGATCCGGAGAGGTTCGGAGTGATCGGCGGATCGATGGGCGGACATCTTTCCGGCATGATTGCCGCGACCAACGGAAATCCGGCTGATGAAGGCGACATCGGAGGGAACACGCAGGTGAATTCCTCCGTCAAAGCGGCGGTGGTGCTCTTCCCGCCGACGGACCTTCTGACCTTCGGCGAGGACTCGGCGGCGCAGTGGCCGCATCAGCCGGACAAGGTTGCAAACGGAGACGGGCCCTTCGCACCGCTTGCGAGCATGATCGGCTATTCCGGCGTTGGAAAAGGAATGGGCGAGCTGAAGACGCACCTTTACGATGACCGTGAACCCTGGAAATCCTTCCTTGAACTTGCCAGGGATGCTTCCTCCGTCTCGCATGTTACGAAAGACTCCGCTCCCTGCTGCTTCGTTCACGGAATGTTTGACTGCGGCATCCAGGTGCCGATGGGACAGAGCCTTCGCATGTTCGAAGCCCTGACGCGTGCAGGCGTTAAGAGCCTTTGCCTCCTGAATAATCAGGGCATCTATGGGCAGGATCCGGAGGTGCAGCAGGCCATGCTTCAATTCCTGACATTAAGAGTATAGTCCGGGCTGAAAAAGCCGGCCATGTCATAGGGTGTTTCTGCTGCATTGCTGCAGCAACAGATTCTTGTTGCAAAGAACACGGGTGTTATGGTATATTAACGTGGAAAATATGGTGCAGCATTGACGGGCATATATTGAGTCCCTCGGTATAGACGAAGCGGGGCCTGGCAGCGGCGGGAAGATCGCCTGCCCTGCATCCCTTATGAAAAGTGAATACGGCTGCCGGAAGATATGGATGTATTATGGATTATAAGATTTTAATGGACGTGTCGGGAGAACTGCTTCCCGATTATATCAGGGAGCATGAGATCCTGTTTCTGCCGATGGAATATACGCTCCGGGGAGAAAACCGGGTCTGCCGGGAGCCGGAGGACCGCGGGACGCTGAAGCTTTTCTACGACGGACAGCGGCAGGGAGACCTCACGCAGACGACACAGATTACACCGACACAGTATGAAGAATTCTTTGAGTCAGTACTGAAGAACGGTTCTCAGCTGATCTGCCTCTGCCTGTCGAGCGGCCTGTCTTCGACCTACCAGTCCGCCTGTCTTGCCGCCTCTACACTGCAGGAAAAATACCCGGGGAAGAAAATTCTGCCCGTCGATACGCTTGCAGCAACGGGCGGAATGGGCGTGCTTGCCGAGCGCGCGGTAAGAAACCTGGAAAAGGGAATGGACATTGAGGAGAATTACCGGGATCTTGTTGAGGCTTCTCATCACATCCAGCATCAGTTCTTTGTACAGGACCTGATGTACCTTCGGCGCGGCGGACGCATCGGTACCGCGGAAGCGATTCTCGGAAGCGCGCTCAGTGTGCGCCCGATAATGAAAATCGATACCGACGGAAAACTGGTCGTGACCGATAAAAAGCGCGGTACGAAGCAGGCCATCCAGGCACTTTTTGCCGAGTTCGAGAAGCATTACGACGAAGAGGCGGCGGATCCTGTCTATATTACGGACTGCGACATCGAAGACTCATCCGAAACGCTTTCGGGGATGATTCTTGCGAAGTACCCCGGGGCGCCGGTTCGGCGCGTGGGAATGTCGCCGATTATCGGAGCGCATACCGGGCCGGGGGCGCTTACAGTCTGCTATATGGGGAAATAAACCCGGGGAAAAGAGTATTCTCCGGCAGCTGATTTGAAATGCTTCACATTTCTCATACAGGAGGTCCGAACAAGCGGGACAGATTTCCGCCTGTTCGGATCTCTTTTTGAAAGGAAGGACTTTCGGCGCTTCCCGCGATTTTGTCAGATTAGTGAAAGTTCAGTACATTTTTTTGATAGCAAAGCCCCCGGGAAAAGATATAATAAAATTAGAAAATACTGTGTTTTTCACGGAGGATGGAAACATGCTGGAAAGAATTCAGAGTCTGATTGATAACGGATATTGTTTGCCCGAGGTCACTGCCGATATTCCCCATGGAGATATGCCTGGAGACAAGATCGGCATCGACGAAGGCCATGTAAAAAAGGCGCAGAAGATTTTCCCGGAGCTTCTTAAGAAGCTTGCCGAGAATGGACGGGAAAAAGCGGTGATTTCGGTCTGCGGCGGCTCAGGCGTCGGGAAGTCCGAAATCGCATCGGTTCTCGGATATTATTTAAGAAGTGTGAACATCGGCACCTACGTGCTTTCCGGAGACAATTACCCGCGCAGAATCCCGATGTACAATGACGCGGAGCGCCTTTCTGCCTTCCGCTGTGCCGGGATCCGGGGAATGATTGCGGACGGCGTTTATACGGATGAAATCGGGCAGAAGCTCATTGAGCTTCAGAAGGAAGAACTCGACCCGGAACCGAAGAAGGTTCAGGAATATCCCTGGCTGTTATCCTACCAGACCCATGGGAAAGCTGCGCTTACGGACTACCTCGGGACGAAAAACGAGATTGATTTTGACGAGGTTTCTGCGATTCTTTCGGCCTTCAAGGCGGGTGAAAAGGAAATCTTCCTGAAGAGAATGGGCAGAACCGACACCGAGCTCTGGTACAGCAGGGTTGATTTTTCCGAAGTGAACGTACTGATCGTCGAATGGACGCATGGAAACAGCGACTTCCTTCAGGGCGTCGATATTCCGATTCTCCTGAATTCGACACCGGAGGAGACGCTTGCCCACCGCCGCGCGAGAAACCGGGACGGCAAGACCGATTCGGCCTTTACGACCATGGTGCTCGGCATCGAACAGAAGAAGCTGCATGATCAGGCACACAAAGCCGGAATTATTATCAGTAAGGACGGGGAACTGCTGGATTTTGCATCCTACAGCGCGCTCATGGACGGGCAGTTCTGAGTTCCGGAGGTTCTCACCATCATTTGCAGACATATGCAGGAAATAGTGTATATACTCCGGAAGCAGGAAAGATAATTCTGAGGGATTACAGCGCAGCTCAATGACTGTGGATCACAGAAAAGCAAGGGAGAGAAAGAATCATGGCAAAATACGTTGACAACGGACCGATGCTGAACGCCTATCCGGACAGCGTCGGCGGAACCCTGAAGGATATTGTGGCATTCCTTAAAAAGGATGAGGCGAAGGATATATTCAGCTCATTTTATATTCTTCCGAGCGTATTTAATACGGATCTTGACAGGGGATTTTCGGTAATCAGTTACGATCTGAGCGAAATGCTGGCTTCCAGAGAAGACATCGAGGATCTGAAAAATCTCGGGATGGATCTGAAGCTCGACTTCATCCTGAACCACATTTCGGTCCTTTCAAAACAGTTCCAGGACATCGTAAAGAACGGCGAGGAATCGAAATACAAGGATTTCTTTATTAACTGGAACCGCTTCTGGGAGGGCTGCGGGCAGATGACCGAAGAGGGCTATATCCAGCCGGATCCGGAATATCTCAAAGATATGTTCTTCCGGAAGCCCGGGCTCCCGATCCTGATGGTGCGTTTCCCGGACGGAAGGGATGTGCCCTACTGGAACACTTTCTATCAGGAGGTAAAATACCCCTCACTGGATTACGGCGTACTGATGGAACTTTTCCCGGGTATGCAGTATATGACCGCCGATACGCTTGCCAAAAAGGTGAATGCCGCCGTTTCGGACGGACAGCAGGTAAAGGAGCTCGATTTCACGGGCTTTGAAGCCTATCGGGAAAAGACCGTCGAATACCTGGAGGCAAACCGCAGCTATCTCGGGCAGATGGACCTGAATATCAAGTCACCGCTTGTCTGGGAATATTACGACGATGTGCTTAAAACCCTGGCTTCCTACGGGACAAAGATCGTCCGTCTGGACGCCTTTGCCTATGCGCCGAAGGAACCGGGCGCGAAGAATTTCCTGAATGAGCCCGGCACCTGGGAGCTCCTTCAGAAGGTGCAGGACATTGCGGACAAGTACGGCCTGAAGCTCCTTCCGGAAATCCACGCGAGCTACGGCGAAAAGAACTATAAGGTCCTGGCGGACAAGGGCTATATGACCTACGACTTCTTCCTTCCGGGGCTGGTGCTTGACGCGATCGACCATCAGGACGGTTCGTACCTGAAGGCCTGGGCCGATGAAATCATCCGGGACGGCATCCGGACCATCAACATGCTCGGCTGCCATGACGGTATTCCGCTTCTGGACCTTCGGGGGCTTCTCCCGGAGGAGAGGATTCAGGAAATGATCCGCACCGTCGTCGGAAGAGGCGGCTATGTGAAGGATCTGCACGGCAACAAGAACATGTATTACCAGGTGAACGCCACCTATTACAGCGCGCTCGGCGAAGACGACAAAAAGATGCTCCTCGCGCGTGCTCTTCAGCTGTTTATGCCCGGAAAACCGCAGGTCTGGTATCTGGACCTTTTTGCAGGGAAGAATGATCACGAAGCGGTCAAACGCGCAGGCGCCGGCGGACACAAGGAGATCAACCGGACCAATTTAAGCCCGGAGGATATCGAGGAAAGGCTCCAGGAGCCAGTCGTGCAGAAGCAGCTTGAAATGCTCCGCTTCCGCAATCTCTGCCTGGCTTTCGGCTTCGACGCCGAGATCCGCTTTGAACTTGAAGGAACGAAAATCACAATCTGCCACGAACGTCTGGGGCACAAGGCGGTACTTACAGCCGATCTTCAGGATCTTAGCTACAGGATCGAAGCAGAATAAAGAAGTTTCAGAGAATCCGGAAAAACTGATTGACAAGCGCCTTGAAATATGTTAATATATCAAGGCGCTTAAAAAGTGCAATATGGCGAGATAGCTCAGTTGGCTAGAGCACGCGGTTCATACCCGCGGTGTCGAGGGTTCAAATCCCCCTCTCGCTATTTTTTTATGCCCTCGTGGGCGTGCGTAAACCCCTTATTTTAAGCCAAAAATTGAAGATTTGTGAGAAAATTCTCCGGAAGTCATCCCGGAGATTTTCTTACTTTTTCTTACTTGAGGGTAAGATCAGACGGAAAATCTTCTTTTTCTGTAGTCAGGGAAGGTTTCTAATTGAGCCCGTTCGGAAGAATTGATTAAAATTTCATATGAAATGAACGCCCTTGATGAGAGTCAGGGGCTTTTTGTGCCATTTTGTCGTCCGTTAGGCACGATTTCGTCAGACGTTCTGATACTTGAAAATTATGAGAAATTCTGTAAAATAAAAAAAAAGGAATTTTGCTGTTACCGGATCGAAAAAAACGGTACATCATAAGTGAAAGGCCTTATCAACAGGGAAAGGAGGGGCAGCTGATGGAGGATCAGCAAATCATAGAACTGTTCTGGCAGCGTGACGAAGCGGCTGTTTCGGAGACTGAGACGAAATACGGATGGTTCTGCTATTCCATTTCGGATCATATTCTGCATAACCGGGAAGACGCCGAAGAATGTGTGAATGATACGCTTCTTGCGGCATGGAATACGATTCCGCCTCAGCGTCCCGTGCTCTTTTCCGCCTATTTAGGGAAGATCACCCGGAGGCTGTCGCTGAAAAAACTCCGCGCACAACTTGCGGATAAACGCGGCGGAGGAAAACCGAACCTTGCTTTTGACGAACTCGACGAATGCATACCATCGGGGCAGCGTATGGACGAACAGCTGGAAGCCGGGGAACTTACGCGGATCATCGATGATTTCCTCGGAACACTTAGAACCGCGGAACGCAGGGTGTTTCTCAGGAGATACTGGTACTATGATTCCATCAGTGAAATATCAAAACGCTTCGGTTACAGTGAGGGCAAAATCAAAATGATTCTGATGCGGACAAGGGATAAACTTCGCGTCCGCTTATCAGAGGAGGATATCTGGATATGAAGTCAGAAAAATTACATGAGGCCATCGGCGAAATACGGGAGGAGTATATTGCCGATGCGAATAAGTCACCCGCAGCGGACCGCGTGAAATGGCTGCGTTTCGCGGCAGTCGCGGCAGGAATCCTTCTCGTAGTGGGAACTGTGGCTTTCTTTCTGAAAGGGTTTATCAGAAGCGAAACCGTCCCGATATCAACGGAAATGACGAAAGCCCCCCCAAAGCCGGTGTTCACGGCAAGCGTAAACCTGCTTTCAGGCTATTCCAGGAAAAATACGGAAGAACCGCTTGTCACAGACGCTCTGCGGGAATCCTGCTCAGACTTTTCCTTTGAAATGTTCCGGAGGGTTTCGGACAGCACAGGAAAAGGAAATATCCTGGTTTCTCCGCTCTCTGCCTACTATTGTCTTGCGCTTGCGGCAAACGGCGCGGACGGGGAAACAAAAGCGGAACTCGAAAAAGTTCTGGGGCTTTCAACTGATGAACTGAACAGGGAACTGTATGCATTTGAGAGAATGATTCCGGTTTCGGCAGAACAGAAAATGACGCTCGCAAATTCTCTGTGGTTCCGTGATACCGGTGAAATCGAGATGCAGGAATCGTATCTCCAGACCCTCGCGGACTGGTATGACACCGGGGTTTACGGGGAGCCCTTTGATAATGAGACGGCCCGGAAAATCAATCAGTGGTGCAGTGAAAATACGGACGGAATGATCCCGGGAATTCTTGACAGTCCGCCGACAGATGAAGACATGATCTTCCTTCTGAACGCTGTTGCCTTCAAAGGAGTCTGGGAAAAGGAATACCGGGAAGATGATGTGATCGAGAAATCCTTCCGAAATGCGGACGGGAGTTCAAAGCCGGTATCGATGCTGAAGTCTTGGGAGAGCACTTATCTCCAGGATGACACCGCAATCGGTGTCGTGCGGCCGTACCGACATGGTGAATTTCAGTTTGCGGCTCTTCTGCCTTTAGATGATGATATGGATATCTATGAATTCGCCGCGTCTCTTACCGCAGAATCCTGGAACAATCTGTGGCAGAATCGGATCCAGAGTGCGGAAGTCCAGACAACCATTCCGGAGTTCTCCGTCGAAGAAGAATATCTTCTGTCCGAAACGATGAAAGCGATGGGCATTCGGAAGCTCTTTTCTGATGATGCGGATCTCACGAAAATGGCCCGCTCGGCCGGCGCCCCGCTTTCAGCAAGTGAGATCCGGCAGAAAACCTTCCTGAAACTGAGCCGGGAAGGGACGGAGGCGGCCGCGGCAACCGTCGTGAATGTGACCGGTGCGGCGGCGGAACAGGCGCCCACGGTACGGAAAGTCGTCACGCTTGATAGGCCGTTTGTCTATCTGGTTCTGCGGGACGAGATCCCGGTGTTTATCGGCGTGACGGCTTCGATAGAATAAATCCACTGTCATTGAATCAGAGAGTTCTGTAAAGCTCCGCCGCAGCAGAAATAACAGGGCACATTTCTCTGTCCTGACGGTTGCATATATCCTTGTATTTTGCTATATTTGCATTACAAGGATCCATGGATTTGTTTTTGCAGATGAATGATTAGGAGGTGCTCTATGTTACAGGTTGATCCGGAATTTGTACAGGAAGTACCGAGGGCGAAAAAAAGGCCGGAAATCGTTGATATGAGCCTGTACAGGGGAAAAAAGAAACAGACCAGAGCCGCGGAAATCATTTCCGTAAAGAACGCCGATTTTGTTAATCCGCTGGGATCGACACTGTCGGGCGTAACGAAAACCAACGCACCGATCAATCTCCCGGGAGCAGCGGAGCGGTGGAAGGTAGTATTTCGTTTTGACGACGATACGCAGTTTGAGGGGATCGTCGGCATGTTCAAAAGCATCAGTCAGTACGAGGTCGGGACAAAAGGTATCCTGACCGTAAAGGGCGGTGAAATCCTTTCGTGGGAACCTTTCCCGAACGGGGAGGAATCCGAAACGGCACTGCTTCCTGACCGTGCGAGAAGGCGCCGCCTGAAAACAGCTGCAGCGGTAACGGCGGGCGTGCTTGTCCTCGCCGCCGCCGTGTGGGCTCTCCATACGCGAAATAGTAAGAGGTGCGCAACCTATCTCTTTGGCAACATCT